>QKCY01000271.1 GCA_003245525.1 Victivallales bacterium
CGCAGGACAGCCGCGAAATCCGCCTTGCCGAAGTACTCCTCCCGCTTCCGCGCCGTCACGGCGCGCAATCCCTTGCCGAACAGCACCAAGTCCCGGCGCTGCCGGGCGAGCACCTTCCCCAACTGCTCGGCATGATGGGCCCGGAGGAAGAGCGCCGTGTCCGCCGCCCGCTGGGACAACCGTTCCTGCAATGCCTGCGTGGTCTCCCAGAGCGGTCGCTGGAGGCCGCTGCGCCAGCGGATGTAGCGGCGACGGAGACCGGCCAGAAAGGTGTCGTTCGCGGGATCGGAGGCCAGGTCGTCGCCCCACTTCACCTCGGCGGCGGTACGCCGGTCGAACTCGCGTTCCAGGGCGGCAATCTCGCGGTCGTGGTCGCCGAGCCGGGCCAGGATCGACCGGGAAGCGCCCGTCTCGCGCAGTTCGGGCGGCAACATGCCGTTGAGCAAGTCCGCCACGTAGTCGCGCAGCTCGCGCAGATAGGATTTCCGCCCCCCGCGCACCACGACGTGGGGCAGATTGAGCTGGTCGGCGATCTTGCGGGCAATCACGTCCACCGCCTCGTCGGTCCGGGCCACGATCAGCACGCTCTGGCCGCGCGAGAGATGCTCCACGGCCACCGTCGCCACCGTGTAGGTCTTGCCGGTCCCCGGCGGCCCCACCACCAGCGACAGCGGCTGGCGGGAAGCGGTGTCCAGCACCCCTTCCTGGGCGGCGCTGAGGATGCCGGGAATCCGCCCCCGCGTTCCGCCTCGGTCAGTTGGCCCGGCCCCTTCGCCAAACAGAGCCCGCAGGGGCGCAGAGAAGCTGGGGGCTGCCGCCAACTGCTTCAGTTCGGCCAGAATCCCCACCGTGTCGGCGGACTTCCGCACGACGCCGATGGCCGCCGCCGGGACCAGCCGCAAGCCCTTTGCCTGTTCCTTCGGTTGCAGAGCCCGGCGCACCTTGGCAGGCTCCCAGAGCTGGGGAAAGAAGAACAGCGGCTCCGTGTCCAGCCCCGGCACGGCCGCGGCCAAGGCCTGGCCGATCCCGTGGATGGCGCCCCGGCTCAGTTCGTCCCCACTGGCCGCTTCCAACAGCGCATCGGCCAAGGCGTCCACCTCGCCCGGATCGTCCAGCAGCTCGCCGAGCAGGGAGTAATTGAGCCGCCGGGCGGAACGGTCGACCCGGAGCAGCAGGTAGGGGTCGTCGGCAACCAGTTCGGCGGGGTAGAGAAACAGCGGCGCGCACAGCCGTTCCAGGGTGCCGGAGACCTGCCTCCCGCCCAGCACGAACAGGCCGCCGAAGAGCAGTTCGCGCTCCGCCGTGTAGAGTCGCAGGGTCTTGTCGATCGCCTGGGCCGTCTCTTCGGGAATGGCGACGACTTCGCTGAAACCGTTCTGGACATCGTCCTCGCCGGTCAGGAACAAGGCGTGTTCGACCCCCGACCCCAGGAAGTCGAGCAACCGGTAGTCCCGGTTGTCCGCCTCGTGACACGCCCGGAAGTAGGCGATCCGTCGCCCAATCCCTTCCGTCGGGCTGGGGCTGGCGCGGTGCATGTCGGTCAGTCCGCCAGATCGGCCCGGGTGCGGGAGATCTCCACCGCCACGGTCCGGGCAAAGCGCAGAGCGCCGGGCTTCTCGATCCGCACGTCCACTTGCTCGACGCGCGGATCGCGCAGGCAGAGCCGGGCCACCTCCGTCGCCAGTTTCTCGATGAGGAAGCAGGACGAGGCCTCGACGAACTGGCGCACGGCCACCTTCACCGCCTTGTAGTTGATGGTGTCGGCGATGTCGTCGCTGCTCCCGGCCTGGCGCAGGTCGGCGTGCAGGACGATGCGCAGGTTCACGTCCTGTTCCTTCTCCCGTTCGTCGGGGTTGATGCCCACGATGCAGCGGAGCAGGAGATCCTCGATGATGATGCGGTCCACGGCGTTCCTCCTGCGGCCCGGCCTAGTTCTGGCCATAGGACCGCGCGTAGAACGGATACCTGGCGGCCAGCGCCGGGTCCACCCCCTCGGGCAAATAGCGCCAGCGCTTGTAGGTCCAAATGTACTGCTCGGGATAGGCCCGAATCAACCGCTCGTTGGCGGCGGCCAGTTCCTGGAGCAATTCCTGCTCGTCGGCGAATTCGCGGGCGTCCTCCGCGATGGTCTCGACCACCAGCCGATAGCGGTCACCGTCCCGAACACAGGCGGCGGCCAGCAACGGCAGCCGCAACCGCCGGGCCAGCACGGCCGGAGCGCGGGTCATGGTGACCGGAAGACCGAAGAAATCCACAAAGGCGCCGCCCTCCCTGGGCCGCGTGTTCTGGTCCATGATGAGCACCAGAATCCGTCCCTCGCGGGCGGCTTGGCGCAATCCCGCCACCGCCCCCTGGGAAGGAATCACCTGCAAGCCGAAGGCCTGGCGGGCCGCCGTGATCCGGGCGTCGATGGTCTCGTTGCGCACCGGATGGGCCACCGCTGAAACCGGGACGCCGCAAGCCGAACTGGCCAGTCCCAGCAACTCCCAACTGCCCAGATGGGGCATGACTACCAGCCCGGGTTCGGCCCCGGTCTTGAGACGCATGAGCATGGGGTCCTGCTCGATGGTGCTCAAGTCCACCTGCTGCACCGCCCGCTGCGGGTCGCGCATGGCCCGGAGGAATTCGAGCGCGTTCCGCACCATGTGGTAGAAGCTCGCCCGGGCAATCTCCCCCCGCCGCTCTTCGCTGGTATCCGGGAGAGCAAGGGCGAGGTTGGCCGCCACCGTGCGCCGCATGGCGGGGCAGCACCAGCGCAGAAGAGTGGCCGCCCAGCGTGCCAGGCGATCCGTCCCCTTCTCCCCAAGCCAGCCAACCAGATGCAGGCAACCACCGAAGCAAGCCGCCGCCAGGGGGTCCACCAGCCGTCGCCGGAACCGCTTGCCCCACTTGCTGCTGCGCCGTTTTCCCGTCATGCCCCGGCAACATCCCCGCTAGCCAGCAGCAACAGGTGCCTCCCCTGCTCCAACTGGATCGCCCCGACCAGATCGAAGCCCGCCGACCAGCGCGACGAGAGACAGGCCGTGACCCCGTCCACGGACTCGTCCTCCCAAGGGGCCAGCACATAGCGCTCCGGGGCCGTCCCTCCGCTGGGTAGAAGGTACAGGTAGACCTGTCCCGCGATCTGCGCCATCCCGCGTACCCGCAAATCACGTCCCGCGCCGGAACAGGCATGGGTCACCCGTTCGGCCACGTCCACATGATCGTGCCACAATTCCTGGAGATCGAAAACGAGAGTGCGGTGCATAGTACCATCTACGGTTGGGAGCCCCCGTACCATACCCTTCTCCATAGGGATTTGGAAACGCCCCGGGCCTCATCGTTCCCAGTCTCCAGCCGGGGCAGGCTCCCGCCGCCGAGCGTTCTGGTTTTTGCCGTCCGACGCTTGCAAATGGCCAATGATCGGCAAGATTATAAGCCTGTCAGCACCTGAGCGCGCGTAGTTCAGTCGGCTAGAACGCTACCTTCACACGGTAGAGGTCACAGGTTCGAGTCCTGTCGCGCGCACCACTTCTTCCGCAAGAGCGGCAACAACGGATGCAGATCCGGCAAGAAGTGGCAACACCAGACAATACCTGTCAATGGTCGTTTGGACTGTCACAGATCGGGCGCGATGATTTGGGTCCCGCAGAGGCAGGTTCCCCTGTCACATTCCGCATGGAGGGCGACAAACAGCCCGAGCAAGTAACGCCGATCTCCTGATCGGCCATCCCAGCGCACCGAAAGCCAGCCGATCAGTTCCGAGGGGAACGGAGTCGCCGTGCCGCATGGTCGCGTCTGGTCTTCTGGTCATGCAGGTGATCCCGAAGCAGAAAACGCGATCATGCCTGGCCCGTCCCTGGCTCCCCGGCGCTGTTGGGGTAGGCCTACGGCGTCTTCAGCAGCACGATCTCGGCGATCTGGACGTTCCGGGGAGTGGCGGGGAAGCGGGGGTCGTAGGAATCGGTGATGGTCAACACCAGGGAGTCGGCCGCCACCAGAGCGGGCAGTCGCACGGCCAGCGGGTCCTGGCCCATGCGCCCCGCGAAGACTTCCTTCCCGCCCAGTTCCACCCGCAGGGCTTTCGGACCGTAGTTGGTCCGGGGCACGACGAGCACGCCGCTTACCGCCGAACGGGGGAAGCTCACCTCGACCCGCTCCGGCTTCTCGGCCGTGGGGCCATTGCCGGGCAGGACCTGCTCGCCGTCGCGGCTCGACACCCAGAAGGTGCTCGGGTCGCCATCGAGCATGTTCGTCTCGGGATAACCCTGGTGGTGGTTCGCCACCTTCGCCGTACATGGCACGCGCAACCGGGCGAAGGGCGGCATCGGCAGATCGGTCGGCAGGGCCACCAGGACCTCCTGGCCGCCGGGCGTGCGATAGCGCAGTTCCAGGGCAGTGTCGGTTGCCTGGAAGCGTACCGATTCCCGCACCTTCCGGGCGGTCGCCAGATCAGCGTTCGGCAGGAGGATCGCATAGCGGGGAGAAGCCGCGCCCTCGGGCTGGAACGCCAAGATGTCCTGAGCCGCCCCGTCGCGGTTGTAGCCCTTGGGGGCGCTGTAGACAAACTGCCCTGCCGGACCGGCCACCACGCCCAGGCGCGAGGACACTTCCACCACGGGCTCGGCCACCTCGAATCGGGTTCCGGAACGCTCGCCGACCTCCCGGCTGCCGCCGGACCACTCGATGGTTCGTCCGGGACCGGTCAGCGGGTGGTTCTCGATACCAACGGGGAACACGGCGGGCGGCTGGCTCGGCAGATCACCGCCGGGCAGTTCGAGCAGGGCCAGGGAATCCCCCGTGCTTACGACCCGCACCCGGCAGACATTCAGGAACCGGTCGGATAGGTCCAGCGTGCAGGCAAACCCGCTGTCGCTGGTGGTCACGTCCCGAATCTCCGCCTGCCGGGGCAGGTTGCCGTTCAGGGTCAGCAGGCCCGGTACCAGGGGAGTGGTGACATAGGGCGCATCCGGACGGGCCGCCGGATGGACCAGCCCCATGATCCGCGAGCCGTAGCTGATCGCGATGAACCCCCGGGAGGACCGTTGGAGGAGTAGCTTCACATCGGGCAGGTGCGCCACGAAGGGTTGGGGCGGCTGGGGTTCGGGCAGGGTTCCAGCCTGCCGGTAGTGCAGCAAGGCGATGGCCAGACGACGCGCCGCCACCGCTTCGCGGTAGAAGCCATTCGGACAGCTCTCGCCGGTGATTCGGCCATCGCCGTTCACCTGCTGGCGTTGCCGGATCAGGCAGATCAACCGCTCGGTGGCCCATTGGGCCGTGGAATCCTGGAAATGGGTCGCGAGCCAAGCGTAGTAGGAAATCTGGCCGTAGCCGTGCAAGGACCAGTCGAGCCCCGAGGGATAGGCCAGCTCGCCGCTGTCCAGCACCACCTGTTCCAGCGACTGCCAGACCGGTAGCACGTTGTGCTCGGCGAAGGGCCGCAACGCCTGGGCCGTCGCCGGATGCAGCGTTTGCGCATACAGGAGCGAATCGCCGAGCGACATGCCCGAGACCATCTGGTAGGTGGGATGGAAGAAGCCGTGGTTCTCCATCGTAAAGGAAGGCAGGAGGTTCACGGTCGTCAGCCATTCACGCAACGGATCGTCGCCGGGATCGGGGACGGTGTAGGTGTTGGCCAGATAGCGCCGCGCCCCATCGGCCCAAGTGGCGGCGCGGGGATCGTCCGGCAACCAGGCGGCGGCGAGGGCCAGGACGTTGGAGTTCCAGGCATTCTCCTCCGCCTTGGAGTCGCCCCGGCTGCCGGAGGGCGGCGGGATGGCCGCCAGCCGGTCGGCCTCGGCGGCGGCGACCTTCTGGCAGTCCCGAACCAGATCCGGCGGCACCTGGTCGCCCAGGAGGGCGCAGGCGAACCCCATGGACCCGGTCCACAGCGACGTCTGCCAACCGTAGCCCCAGGTCTTGCCATCGACGCATTGGGCACGGTCGATGACCTGGTGCGTGTTGGCGGCATAGCGCAAGGCGGCGATGGCGTGCGCCAGACGGCGATCCCGCTCGGGGGCATCCGGGAACTCGCGCACCAGCACGGCATAGGCCAGCGTCACCCCGCAGGATCCGCGGATGCCCGCATTGCCGCCGCTCACCCCGTCGCCGAAATAGCCCTCCTCGTGCCAGACGCTCTCGGCATAGCGTTCGAAGTCCAGCAGGGATTCGCGCAGGAGGTCGGGGACCGACGCGCGAAGCAACGTGCAGAAGAAGAGGAGAGCCAAGATGCGGCGCAGCATGGAAGGGCCTTTCCGGTGGACACGAAATCCGCACAGTGTAACCCGCCGCAAGGGCACTGCCTAGCGGTTCCCACGCTTGGCGTTGCGTACACGGTAGAGACGCTCTGTAAAGCCACCTTCGTTCTCGAAGGCTGTGGCCAAGGCGGAAAGCTGCCGGTCGAGGAGGTGGCAGGCGAGGTTCAGGAGACTGAGCGCCGCGTTGGCTGCCAGGCAGGCGGAGGACAAGGGGACCACGGACGAACACGGACGAGCACGGACTGGCACGGACAGATCGGCGGCGGCAGGCTGTTCGGCAGCCGTCAGGTCCTGGTTGCCCTCTACCCCGTCCGTGTCAGTCCGTGGCCGTCCGTGTTCGTCCACAACCCACTGCTGCACCTCCTGCAACGTCGCACAGCGTCTTTCCCGGAAGCGGAGCAGAACTGGGTGTTCGGCTGGCAGCAAAGACAATCCATTGTGCCGCAGGAAATCCTCGTAGTCGAGGCGCAGTTCCTCCAGGCTCGCCCGAGCCACGTTGGTGAGCTTCAGCTCCATCTTCTTCGAGGTACCACTCGCCTGGCTTCCCTCCGCGATGTTCTGCACGCCGGAACGGGCAGCCTGTACCATCTGGTCGTGGGTACGGCTGCGGGGATCGATGTAGCGCCCGCAAAACCGTACTGTCACATCGTACACCAGTTGTGCCACTCGGAAGCTCTTCAGCCGCCGGTAGCCGCCATGCTTCGGCACCAGGGGTTCTTGCCCATTTCCTTCCATCTCCTCTCCTCCACCCCTACCCCTTCATGCAGGCGACCGGGCGGAGGCGCACGACTGGGCGGGCGATGCCGGACTGCACGCAGGCGTCCACCACGGTGGAGACGTCCTTGTAGGCCTCGGGCATTTCCTCCCCGACGGAGCGGGGGGAACGGGCGCGGAGGAGGATGTCCTGGGCGGCGAGTTCGGCCACGATGTCGCGGCCTTCGGCCTTGCGCAGGGCGGCGTGACGGCTCATGGCCCGCCCGGCCCCGTGGCAGGTGCTGCCGAAGGTCTCGCGCATGGCCTTGTCGGTGCCCACGAGCACGTAGGAACTGGTGCCCATGTCGCCGGGGACCAGCACCGGCTGGCCCACTTCGCGGTAGGCCTTGGGCACGTCGGGATGTCCCGCCGGGAAGGCGCGGGTGGCACCCTTGCGGTGAACGCAAAGGCGCTTCTCCTCGCCATCCACCAAGTGGTTCTCGAACTTGGCGATGTTGTGAGCGACCTCGTAGACGGTGCGCAAAGCCGAACCCTTGCCACCGCCGAAGACATCGAGGAAGGTCTTGCGGACGGCGTGGGCGATCACCTGCCGGTTGGCGAAGGCGTAGTTCACCGCCGCCTGCATCGCGCCGAGGTAGCGCTGGCCTTCGGGACTCGAAATGGGGGCACAACCCAACTGCCGATCGGGCAGCTCGATGCCGTACTTGGCGGCAGCCTTGCTCATCAGCGGCAGGGAGTCGTCGCAGACCTGATGGCCGAAACCACGCGAGCCGCAATGGATCATGATCGTGATCTGGCCCTGGGCCAGGCCAAACGCCGCCGCCGCGACCGGGTCGAAGACCTCGTCCACGTAGGCGACTTCCAGGAAATGGTTGCCCGAGCCGAGCGTGCCGATCTGGTCGCGTCCCCGCGCCATGGCCCGGGGACCGACAAAGTCGGGGTTGGCGTCGGGCAGCCGCCCGCGCTCCTCGATGCACTCCAGATCCTCCTTGGTGCCGTAGCCCTTGCGCACGGCCCAGCGCGCACCATCGGTCAGCACCTCGCGCAGTTCGCGCTCGTCAAGATAGACGCCGCCACCGGTACCGACGCCGGAAGGCACGTTGTCGTAGAGCCCGTTGATGAGCTTGCGCAGACGGGACGACGCGTCGGCCAGTTGCATGGGCGCGGTCATCAAGCGGACGCCGCAATTGATGTCGTAGCCGACGCCACCGGGCGAGACGATGCCCTGGTCGGGATCGAAGGCCGCCACGCCGCCGATGGGGAAACCGTAGCCCCAGTGCATGTCGGGCATGGCCAAGGAGGCCCCGACGATGCCGGGCAGCGTGGCCACGTTCACGGCCTGTTCGGGCGCGTTGTCGGCGAAGGCCCGGTCGATCAGTTCCTCGGTTGCGTACAGGCGGGCGGGTACCCGCATGGCGCCACAGGCCGGGATCTCCCAGACACCTGCGGCAATGGGTTGAGCAAGATTGCGCTCCATAGTACACCTCACATATCGAACAGCACCCGTCCGCGCCAACCGTCGGCCTCCTGGGCCAGGCGCAGATGGTGATAGGTCACGGCCTTCACTTCAGCCAGGATCTCGTGTCGCGTCGGATCGATGGCTTCCCCTCGGATTTCGGCCCGTAGCACGCTCCCGTCGTATTCTAGCACCGAGAACTCGGCGAACACAAGATGAAAACACTGGTGGCGGAAGTTCAGCTCCCCCAACCAGTTCACCAGAAGCTCCTCTGGGTCACTGCCCTCCACCTCGACCGCCCACGCCTCGCGCGGCTCGATACCGTGGGGGGAAGCCACCACCAGCATCCACCCCGCCGCCAAGCGCTCGAAGAGGACGTCGGGCGAGGGCGCGACCACTTCGATGCACTCGTCGGCAGTGTGGTCCACATGAGAGAGCCACTCGGGCTCGGTGATGGGCAGACGGGTCATGGTTCCGGCAGTTCCTCGATGGTGATCTGGTCGAGCAGGACGGCAACCCGGTCGGGGAAGGTGGTCTCGAAGACCAGCTCGAAGGCCCCGTCGCGGGGGGCGGTGAAGACCGCGCTCTCGACCCGCGCGTAGGGCACGGTATGGTCGTCGATCCGCGTGACCGGCAAGACGGCATGCTCGGAAACGACGACCTCGCCCCCGAGCGTCACCCGCAGACGGGGGTTGCGGTCGGGAGCATTGTTGTGGCGGGCGTTCTCGCGGAAGCAGACCCGGTAGCGCTTGCCCTGTTCGAATCCGGCGATCTCCTGGCTCAGCGTGCCGCAGTTCTGGAGGAAGGCCACTTGGCGGCCCTCCGGGATGTGGCCGTTGTCGGAGAAGGCATGCTTGGGCTTGGGCGCAAAGACGGGGTTGATCCCCACACTGCCCTCGTACTTCCAGCCGGGGATGGCATCGCCATTCTGGCGGGCGTAGCCGGGATAGACCTTGAAGGTCCCGGTCTCGAAACCGGGATTCTCCAC
>QKCY01000207.1 GCA_003245525.1 Victivallales bacterium
TCCTGGGCCGAGAGGACCCGCAGCAGGCCGCCATCCTGGCCAGCGAAGGCTTCGTTCTGGGCCGCGATGGCGGCGACGGTGCCCTCGTCGTCCTGCTTGGTGAGGGCCTGTTCCTCGTTCAGCACGTCCGGGGGGCCGGCGACGACGAGCTTGCCGGGACCGCTCACCATGCCCCGCACCAGCAGGGGGGACGGCATGGACCAGAGGTAGGGAACCTTGGTGGCCGACTGGGCACCGGGCAGGACTCCCGTGAAGCGGACGGCATCGCCGAGCCGACCCTCCACGCCGTTCGCCCCGATCAGGTCGCCGTCGTTGTTCTTGCCCGAGGCATCGGTGGCCTTGCCGTCGTCGTCGAAGGGGTAGTAGAGCATCAACTGGGCTCCCGGCGTCTTCACTTCGGTCTCCCCCTGGGCGAGGGAGGCAATCGCGGCGGCGGGCAGTTCGCCCCGGTAGATGCGGATGTCGTCGAGTTCGCCCTTGAAGGCGTTTTCCGTCGCCTTGTAGGGGCCCACCAGACTCTCTTCGTCAGCCCCGATCTGGATGGCGTTGGCGGGTTCCTTGGGCAGTAGGCCGCTGGCCTTGCCGGTGGCGACCTCCTGACCGTCCACGTGCAGCTTCATGGTGCCGTCGGCGGCCAGGATGCCAACCACATGATGCCAGTCCTTGGTCAGCTTCTCGGTACCCGCCACGTCGAAGCGCTTGCTGGCGATGGCCACACCGAAGTGGGGCACTCCCTTGGCCAGATAGAGGGTATAGCCCAGCACGCCGCCGCCATTGGCCAGAAGGACACCGTTGGGGCCGAGCGGACGGACCCAGAGGGAGATGGAGACCGGTTGGTTGGCGGGATTCAGGCTGGGCGACTTGGCGACGCGGATGATGGAGCCCGGTTCCGGCTTGGCGGGCTGGGCCTGCATGGCGTCGTAGCCGCGCGGGCAGGCGAACAACTGGAACTCCATGGCCGTGGTCCAACGGTAGTACTGCGGCTGGCGACCGAATCCGTAGACATGGTCCTGGTCGAAGGACAGGATCTTGCCGGCCGGGATGTTCTTGCCCGCTAGGTAGTAGGCGTTCCAGCCGCCCTCAAAACGGCGGCCATAGACCCAATAGGCCCGATGGAACCACTCCCCGTCCAGGAAACCGGCGGAGGCAAAGAGGTGCTGTCCCTCGCCCGCCTGGTCGGCGGCGTAGTCGCCGAGCTTGGCGGAGGTGCGGGGATCGACCATCTCGCGTTTCCCGGCGAGGTCCATTTCCTGGGAACGCATGAAGAGGCGGTTGCCATCGGAGGAGAGCACATCGGGCAGGGCCACGGGCAGCGTCAGGCGCTGGGTGGAGACCTGCAGATCCTCCCCGGTGGCGGGGTTGTGCTGGTCCATCACCGTCTCGCCCAGCAGTTCGCCGCTGGTGGCGTCGAGCCGGACCAGATGGATGCCGCCGTCCAGGAACATGGACCGTCCGGCGGTCGCGTAGACGACCCCGTCCTCCACCAATACGCTGCCGGGGACGGGCCAGCGCGACTCCATCTGCTCGAAGGCGAACACCTGGGTGTCCTCGGGTGCCGCGCGGAACCGCCAGACCAGCCCGCCGTCGCGGGCGCGCAGGCTATAGACCCAGCCATCGGCGCAACCGAAGATGGCCATGCCCCGGTAGATGGTCGGGGGGGAATCGACCCGGCCGCCGACGGTGTGTTGCCAGCGAGGCTCGCCGGTGTCCGCCGCCAGAGCGTGGATGGTGTGCTGGTCGATCTGGGACACGAAGAGCAGACCGTCGGCGATGGTGACGGCGCTCAGTTTGCCGCCCAGTTGGTGCTGCCAGGTCTCCGCCAGGTTGGCGGGGATGTCGTCCAGCGTGCTGCCGCTGCGTTGGGGATTGCCCCGGAAGGTGGGCCAGGGGGCCGTGCTGGCGCTGGCATCCACCGTCCCGTAGGCCGGGCCCTGTTCGTGCCGGGGACCCGACGCGGCTCCCGCTTTGCCTCCATCGGCGGCCAGGGCGGTGAAGCCGAACAGCTTTGCCTCGGGATAGCAAGCGCAGGCGTGGGGCGGGGTATAGACGAGGCCGTTGGCGGGCATGATGCCGTACATGCAGCCGCCCCGCGTCCAGTGGTTGATGTCCCAGTGGCCGGTGGTGGGATCGATGAACTCGATGCCCGTCCGCGAGGTCATCAGGAAGCGGGTCGTGGCCTTGCCCCGGTAGCAACGGTGATGGAACCAGTAGGTGTCCACGTCGGCCTTGTCGTAGGACTTGCGCACTGCCCCGGTCCGCAGGTCGAGCCCGGTCACCACGCCCGGCAGGCCGCCGTTGGAGACGCCCGCGAACCAAACCGTGTCGCCGATCACGAACAGGTCCTCCGGCGAGCTGTAGCCAGACGGGGGATGGGGCGCGGTCCACAGCACCTTGCCGGTGGTGGCGTCGAGCCCGGTCAGGGTGTCGGACTTGGTGGCCCCGCCGGTGGACTTGACCAATCCCGACTCCTCGCCACCCGCGAAGAGCACGATACCTTGCCGAACGACGAGGGTGGGCGCGAAGAAGGAATAGACCTTCTGCACCACCGGCACCGCCGCCGATTCCCAACGCTGGCTGCCGTCGCGGCAATCCAACGCCACGACGCTCTGGCCATTGTGATAGTAGACGGTCCCATCCTGGACCGCCAGGGTCGTCGGCATGACGGGGGAGGTGTGTTCCCATAGCAGTTCGCCGGTGGCGGCGTTCAGCGCCATGATCCGTTCGGGCTGGCCATGCCACCAGGGCTGGCCCACCCGGCGCGCATCCTCGTACTTCGCCCGGTCCAGAGCGGCATCGGCCAGGGCGTAGAGCACGCCGTCGGCAACCAGGATTTCCTCGGTGCCCTTGGTCTGGTTGTAGACCCGGCGGATTTCGCCGGTGGCGGCATCGAGAGCGGTGACCGGCACATCGATGCCGAGGGTCGCATAGACCGTGTTGCCCACCGCCACCAGCCGCCGGGTGAGCTGGGTCGGGCCGCTTTTCAGGGGCCACAGGCGGGTCTGCCAATCCGGAATGGGCTGCTTCCAGAGCACCACGCCGTTGAAGGCGTCGCGGGCCACCAGTTTCCAGTCCGAAGGGAGCATGATGGAGGCGGTAGAGCCCTCGTCCAGAATACAGAACACCCGGCCCGCCGCCGACACCAGGGCGGACATGCTCGCTAGGCGGTCGTGGTGGCGCGCCCACTTCGGACTGCCCATCCATTGCAGCGACCGGGGTGGCCCGACGCGGGTGTCGTCGGCCACGGCGTTGTTGCTCGGATCGTGCAGATAGTGGGTCCATTCGTCGATGTCGGCGGGCCAGGGCTTGACCGTCTTGCGCCAACCTTGCGGGGTCCGTTCCAGACAGACCCCATGGGGGGCGAGGACCCGGTCGATCTCGGCCCGCACCGGTTCGGCGACCGGGCCAGTGATGACCAGATTGACCAGATTCCCCGCAAAGGGCAGGCGCGGTCCCTGCCACGTCGCCACGGTCACGCGGCCATACCCTCCCGCCGCCCGGAGCTTCTCCTGGGCGCGACCCACCGACTGGGCATCGGCCTCCAGCCCCTGGATCAGAAACCGGGGATTGGCCGCCAAGGTGGCAAGCAGGTCGCCATCTCCGCAGCCCAGCTGGATCACCAGCCCGCCCGTAACCCCGCTGGTCTGGGTGATCTCGTCCAGCGACTGGGCGACCAAGGTCGCCGCCAACAGGAGCACGATTGCCGCAACTCGACGCGCCGAAAACAGCATGGCCATGGCCGATCCCCTTGTCGCCTGGACGTAAACGCTAGCGTTACGGTATTCCAGCCTTCTCCAAACGCGAATACCGGAGTGCAATCCCTGGCTGGGGCCGCACCGGCTCCCCTTTGGGGTGGAACATCCGGGACTCCGCTCCGTCCAGTGAGGGAACCAGTCGGGACCCACATTGTGCAACGAGTCCCCTGCCAACCAATCCGCAATCGGAGATATCCCGATGTATACGGCCAAAGCATATTCCGCTGCCAGCGCCACTTCGCCGTTGGCCGCCGACAGCATTCCCCGCCGCGCGCCGACCGACCGCGACGTCCAGATCGAAATCCTGTTCTGCGGCATCTGCCATTCCGACCTTCACTCGGTACGCGACGAGTGGCACAGCGTGATGCCCACCATCTACCCGATCGTTCCCGGCCACGAGATCGTGGGCCGGGTCGTCAAGGTGGGGGCTGCCGTCACCGGCTTCAAACCCGGCGATCTGGCGGGAGTCGGCTGTCTGGTCGATTCCGACCACACCTGCCACCACTGCCAAGACGGCGTCGAGCAATTCTGCCAAAACGCCACCTTCACCTACAACTCCCCGGACAAGCACCTCGGCGGCGTCACCTACGGCGGCTATTCCGAGAGCATTGTCGTCGATGAGAGCTTCGCGCTGCATGTCCCCACCAATCTGAATCTGGCCGGGGTCGCGCCCCTCCTCTGCGCGGGCATCACAACCTATTCCCCGATCCGGCGCTGGGGCGACATCCGCGGCAAGAAAGTCGGCGTGGTCGGTCTCGGCGGTCTGGGCCATATGGGGGTGAAATTCGCTCATGCCCTGGGGGCGCACGTCGTGGTTTTCACCCGGACGGCGAACAAGAAGGAGGATGCGCTGCACCTTGGGGCCGATGAGATCATCGTCTCCACCAACGCCGCCGAGATGCAGCAGCACGCCGGAACCTTCGACTTCATCCTGGACACCGTCGCCGCCGAGCACGACCTCAACGCCTACATCAACATGCTGGGCCGCGATGGCAACCTGACCTTGGTCGGCGCGCCCGAGAAGCCGCTCCCCGTCTCCGCCTTCGCCCTGCTGTTCGGTCGGCGCAGCCTTTCCGGCTCGCTGATCGGCGGCATCGCTGAAACCCAGGAGATGCTCGACTTCTGCGGCCAGCACAACATCACGGCGGATGTGGAGGTCATCCCCATCCAGCGGGTCAACGAGGCCTACGAGCGGCTGCTGAAGTCCGATGTGAAGTACCGCTTCTCCATCGACATGGCTTCGCTCAAATCCAGCTAGGCGACCGACGCGGCGGGTTAGTGAATGGTGGGGAGCACGAGCTCGCCGCGCGCCTGCTGTTCGAGGTCGGTGTAGGCCCCGTAGAAGTTGCTGTTGCAGTCGAGCCAGAGGGTGATGCGGCGCATGTCCTCGGGGGACAGGTTCAGTTTGCCGTGGCCCTTGAGGAGCATGGGGTAGAGCTTGGAGCCGCGTGCTCCGACTTGGCCCGCGATGGAACGGGAGCCGCCATTGGCCTTGATCGAACCATTGCCGCCGTGGCGGGCCCAGGCGTAGCGGCGCAGGGTGTCGAAGGACTTGGACCAGCCATTGCCGACGAACTGGTCGCCGCGCAGGTTGATCTTGCCCTTGGTGCCGTCGTGGCAGGCCAGGCAGTTGCGGTCGAGGACCGGTTGGACGAGGCGCGGAAAGGTGAGGGGGTTGGCTTCGGCAAACTCGGGCAGGATGGTGGAGGGCTCCCGCCGGAGGGCCAGCGGTAAGGTGGTTGTGAGGCCGGCCTGGCGTTTGGGTTCATGGCAGCCGATACAGGAGAGTACGGAGCCGGGTTGGGCGTAGGTGTCGCTGCGCATGGTCTGGATGGCCACGCCATTGGCGTCGAGCACCTGGAAGTACACCGGGATGTCGGCAGGCAACTCGAAGTAGGCGCTGCCATCGGCCTCGATGGGCACCGTGCCGAGGACGCCACGCGCCAGGGCCTGGTTGCCCGCGCCGATGTTGGGCTGGTTGGCGTTGATGGTCGCCTTCGGATAGAGCTGGACGATGCGCAGGGAGGCGGCGTTCATCCCCGTGGGCCAGGGAAAGTCCGCATCGTAGACGTTCATGATGGTCACCCGCGCGGTCTGCTGGTCGCGGTTGGTGCCGTCGGCAATGACCGGGGGACGGGGCCGGGGGCGGAGGGGGATCGGGTCGAGGGCGGGGACTTCGGCATCCTCGTAGAGCAGGATGCGGTTGCCGAAAGCGTCCACGAGATAGATGCCGTAGTGCTGTCCGCTCCAGTCGAACACACTGAGCCAGTAGTTCTCGCTGAGTGGCCAGGGCGTGGCGTAGAGCAGGGGACCGCGC
This sequence comes from Victivallales bacterium, assembly GCA_003245525.1. Classification (GTDB taxonomy): domain Bacteria; phylum Verrucomicrobiota; class Lentisphaeria; order Oligosphaerales; family Lenti-02; genus Lenti-02. The sequence continues at coordinate 6,070 of QKCY01000207.1, forward strand.
TCGGATTCTGGGAAGGGCGTCTCGGGGGTCAGGCGGCGGATTTGGGACATGGAGTTGTCGTCGTCCAGACGCGGATCGATCATGACCAGCGACCCGTAGGCCTGCCCATGATGGGGAGCGGCGACGGAGATGTAGCGGGGCGAGCCGGGGATGGCCCGGATGCTCATCTCCATCCAGGGCCGGGAACTGCGGTCCACGGGGTAGTTGCCGTGGTAGCTGCGGGGATCGCGCCCGTCGGGGAAGCAGGTCCACATGTGGTGGGCCACGTCGGAGTCCCGGTCCACGTAGTCCCAGCGGGTGTAGACCAACATGCCGTCGTGGTCCACGCTGGGATGCCATTCGTTGGTCTCGTGGAAACTGAGGGTACGGATGTCGCTGCCGTCGGGATTCATGTCGTGCAGCGTGTAGGTGGGCACCGGACGACCATGGCAGCGACCATAGCCACCGCGCCGTTCGGAGATGAAGGCGATCCGCCCACTGGGTAGCTCGCAGGGATCGAAGTCGTTCCACACCCCATCGGTGATCTGGCGGAGCCCCGTGCCATCGGCATTGATGCGGAAGATGTGGTAGGTGGTGTCCGGCTGCCATTTGCCGTAGGCCGCCTCGCCCTCCGTCCAGGCGAAATAGAGGGTCTGGCCATCGTAGGAGACTTCCAGAGAGGCCAGCGCGCCATCCACTAGCCTCCGCCCCTGCAAACGGCCGTTCTCGACTACGGCATTGGCCAGCAGGTCGCGGGCCTTGGGCTTGCCGCCGGGGTCGTCCAGCACATAGAGGCTGCCGCCGAGGTTGGCGTTGAAGCCGAAATACTGGTCGCACATGTGGTTGGCACCGTCGCCTAGACGCGACTTGAAGCGGGTGATGAAGGCGAGTTGGGCAAAGTCCAGCAACGGGTTCTGCAAGGCAATCCGGCGGCGGACGGAGCAGACGTCCCGGAAACACTTGCGCCGGGCGTTGGTGTCCTTGGGGTCGAGACCAGCGGCAGTCTTGGCCAAGGCTCCCAGTTCGGCGGCTTCGGCGGCGAGGGAGAGGGCGGGGTTGCGGCGAAGATCGGCCAGGAGGGTCTGGGTGCGGCGGAGAACCACATCGAGCGGATCGCGGTCCACCGGCAGAATCAGCGCCTGGGGATGGTAGGTCTCGCGGGACAGCCGGGCCTGGCGGGCCTCGTCGGGCCGCTTGGTCAGCTGGTTCAGGAGGTAGCTGTACTCGCGGTCCTCGACCGGATTGGTCGGCGGGGCCGTCTTGGGGGTGTGGAGGGTCTTGGCGATGAGCACCGCCCCCCACTTGTTGGGCGATTCGATAGTGAACTCCTGGCCGGTGGCGACCTGGGCCTGGTAGACGATCCAATCGCGCTGGCCCCCGCCATCGTCGCCCTTCATCTGCCCCACCTTCTTCCAGGCGGGAATTCCGCTGTTCTCCGGCACCGTGGCCCCTTCACCGAGCGCGAGCCAGATGGGACCGCCGGTACGGACCTTGCAGACCAACTTGGCGGGTTGCTTGTGGGCGTGGCGGACCGCTTGCAGGCCCAGCAGGTTCTCGGGAATGCTGTGGAAGCGGTAGTCGCGGTTGTTGTTGATTTGGACGTCGCGGGTGACCTTGCGGACCAGCACCGGCTTGTCCGGGGCGACATCCAGCACCGCCCCGGTCTCCGCAGGCGGGTCGAGCACGAGCACGTTGGTGACCTGGGCGGCGAGTTGGTGGTCCTCCCACTGCCAGACGAGGTGGTTTTCGCGGTCGAACTCCACCAGATGGGGACCGGTTCCTACTTTGCCGTGGCCGAGCCAGTTGGTGGTGAGAATGTGTCCGTCTGGCAGGGGCACGAAGCCGGAGAACCAATCGAGCCGGGCGTCGGGATGGACGGTCTTGCCGCCCCAGCGGGTGTAGACCTTGCCCTCCCAGTCCAACTCGGTGACCGTGCAGGTGCCGCCGGTGGTGGCGAGCAGATGGCCGTCCGGCTGTTCCAGCACCTCGTAGCCCTTGCCTTCGAGGGGTACCGTGCGCAGCACTTTGCCCGCGCGGTCTACAGCGACGATGCGGTAGGGATTGGTGAGGGTCAGCACCAGATTGCCGTCCCGCAGGACCCGGCAGAGCCGTACGTCCTTGGCACCGGGAAGAAGCCAGGTCTTCTGCGGGGCAGGGGTGGCGTCGTAGAGCTGGAAGCGCACGCCTTCGGTGGTGTTGGCCACGAGGAGGGTGGTGCCGTCGGGTAGCCGCTGTGCGCTGTTGATGCCACTGAGTCCCTCGATCTTCCAGGGGAGGGGATTCCCCGTCGCCAAATCGTACTCGGCGGCCCCGTTGCCATGGCTTACCAGCAACCGGTTGCCTGGTAGTACCTGGAGGTCGCGGGAGCCGCCGGGGATGTCGCGCACCCAGTTGCTCTTGGGTTCGGACTGGTCCACCAGCAGAAGCCGGTTCTTCCCGTTGTCCACGCAGACGAAACGGTGCTGGATCGGAGCCGCCAGGCACCCAAGGCAGAGGAGAAGAGCGGGGAGGGCAAACCGGTTCATGAGGGAATCCATATGCAAGAGGAGTGATTGCAAGCATATCGGATAGGCCGCCCCTGTCAAGAGTGAGACTGGCTTCTTGACCTCCGGCGAATCCGGGGGAATGTAGGCCTGTTGCCGACCGCATGGGTGTGGTCGGCTCTTCCCTCCTGTCTGCCCGGAGCCGCCCATGTCCCGTCCGAATATCCTCTATATCCATTCCCATGATACGGGCCGCTACATCCAGCCCTACGGTCACGCTATCGTGACGCCGAACTTGCAGCGGCTGGCGGAAGAGGGCGTGCTGTTCCGGCAGGCGTTTACCGTGAACCCGACCTGTTCGCCGAGCCGGGCCTGCCTGCTGAGTGGCCAATGCGCCCACGCCAACGGCATGTTGGGCCTGGCCCATCGCGGCTTCGCGATGAACTATGACCACCATATCGTGAACACTCTTAAGCGGCACGGCTACCTCACTGCCCTGGCCGGCATCCAGCACGTCGCCTCCGGTCCCGATGCGGCGGCTACGATCGGCTACGACCGGCAACTCGGCGCGCCGCCGGTGGCCCACACCAAGGCCATCGAGTTCCTGGACGCCGCCCCGTCCCAGCCCTTCTTCCTCTCGGTGGGCTTCTTCGAGACCCATCGCGAGTTCCCGGTCGAGACCGTGGACGATCCCCGCTACACGCTGCCGCCCGCGCCCTTGCCGGATACCCCCGACACCCGCGAGGACATGGCCCGGTTCAAGACCATGGCCCGGATCTACGACGACAAGGTGGGCCAGGTGCTCGCCGCCCTGGAACGCAACGGGCTGGCCGAGAACA
>QKCY01000535.1 GCA_003245525.1 Victivallales bacterium
TTCCACCACCCGGCCCGGTGTCACTGGTCCCTTCGGGTAACTCGCCCAGTTCGTCTCGTTCACGTCCGTGCCGATATGGCTCCAGAAGACCTGGGAATGGGCCAGGAAGACGAGCTTGGGGAACATCTCCAGCACCCGTTCCAGACGCGGCAGACCGAAGAGTTCGATGCACCCGTAGGTGCCGCCCATCTTGTGGGCCAGATGGAAGGTCAGCGGCAGCCCCACTTCCTCCACCTGGCGGAAGAGGTTCAGATTCAGCGGATCATCCAAGGGAATGTTCGGTAGGTATTCGCCGATCGACCGGCAACCCATCTCCTTGTATGCCTCCAACAGCCCATGGAAGTCGCTTGTCGCGGCATGGTCCAGCCAACGCGGGTCCACATTGCAGGTGGGAATCAGCCGATCCGGGAACTCCGCGCAGATGGCGAGCACCTCCTCCGGCGGCACCAGGGTGTAGCGGTAGGCGGGGCTCACCACGCCCATGCACAGCGCCTTGTCGATGCCGTGCGCATCCATCATCTCGATCAGCGTCTGCGGGGTCGGATAGTGGGTTCCGTTCCGCCGCCGGATTTTCTCGTGCCGCCAGTGACAACTATGCACATGAATGTCGATCAGCATGGGATGTCTCCTCGGGCTGGTTGCACCGGGCCACTCTACCGCTGGTTCTGGCGCGCACAATCCCGCAGCCTGGCGAAACTCGCCACCAGAACGTAGGGTTATGCATCCCCAATCACCGGAGGTGCCTCGGTGCGATCCTTTGCCCTTGCCATCGTCGCCCTGCTGCCCTGGCAGGCCCTTGCAGACCGTGCTCCCGGCAGTGGCCTCTATGCCATCTGGTATGGCCGGGACACGGCGTTGTTCGACCTTCCCTTTCTCGCTGGCGGCCAAGCCATCGCCCAGTGGAAAGCGGTGGAGCCCCAACCCGGCCACTACGATTTCTCGTCGCTGGACCGGCAGTTGCAGCCGCTCCGGGAACGGGGGTTCAAGGCCACGGTGCAAATCAACGGCAACAACAAGCCCGACTATCTTTTCCAGCAGGTTCCCTACTATCCCGAACGGTTGTCGAACCAAGTGCAGGACAAGCCGGGCACCCTGATGTTCTGGCACCCAGCCCACGCCGCCGCCTACCAGCGCCTCATCCAGGCCCTGGGCGAGTATCTGAAGACCACGTCCTACCGTGACACGGTGCTGGGGGTGCGACTGAACTTCAACGCCTTTGGTACGGAACACACCAACCTGCCCCCAGGCAAAGCCCGGCAAGCCAACGCCTGGATCACCCCTCCGGGGGTGGCGCCGGGCACCGACTGGTCGCAGGAAGCCGTGCACGGCTACGAAGCCATGGTGTTCGCAGCCTACCTATCGCAGATCGCCCCGCAAACCCGCGTTTTCGTGCGCAATGGCCTGCCCGAGGACATCGCCAAGGACTACCGGGACGACTTCCTTTCCGGTCGCCTGAGCTGGTTCCACACCTCCTCGGAAGTGGAGCCCCGAACGGGCAGCGAATGGCGCTACCGGCGGTTCTACGACGATTGTCGCAGCGGCCACACCACGGCCTATGCCGAGCCTTGGGCCTCTGCCTGGGGATACCATGGCGGCGCTGCCGACGACCGGGCTTGTAGCCCGCCCCAATGGAACTACTGGCGGCTCCTCTTTGATCTCCACAACGGCGTCTCCTTCATCGCCCTCTACGGCGACGATCTCCGCGTGGCCCGCGATGGCACCTACCGCGCAGGCAAGAGGCTGCTGCACGACGATGCCGCGGACGGAACCGACTACCGGGGAGAGTTCACCCAGGCTTTTGAGTTCGCGGCGCGCTACGCGGGCTACCATGCCTCGCCGGAGACGTCGCCCGGTGCCTGGTTTGCCTTCCGGGACAACGACACCATCCGGGAAGCCAACGGCAGGCCGCCCGCCGCCCGCAGGCTGACGTTCTACACGGGCGACTACACCTTTCTGATGGAGCGTCAGCCCGACCAAAGCAAACCCCTGGGCACGACCGGTCCCGAGGATCAGCGATACGGTGCCTGGGCCCGCGAGCTCCCCGCCGGTGCCACGATGACCCTGCGCCTCGATTCCACCTTTGCCAAGAGCTTGGCCGGCAAACCGGCAACCGTGCGGCTGGTGTACCTGAGCGGTACCGGCACGTTCCAGTTCTCCGGCGAAACCCATCCCGTGCCAGCCACCGACGGTGAACGCTGGCAGGTCAGGGAACTCCCCGTCGCCACCTGGCAAGGTGATACTGTCCAAGTCACCGCTACGCAGACTCCCCTGATCCTGCACATGGTGGAGGTCTGTCGGGGACAACCTGCCCACGAGTGAGCCGGGAGGTTCAGTCCTTCTTGGGGTCGGGACCGAGATGCACGGCCTGGGTGAAGCGCGCTTGCTCCGAACTCAGGTACAGGATATCACCGCTCCGGTTGACCTGAATCCTGCCTCCCTCCTGGACGGCGAGAACCAGCAACTCTGCGGTCCGCAGCTTCGCGAGATCGAGTTTCGGGCAGATAGCGCTCGGATTGACTATCTCCTCGGTCTCCTTCGCTAGGTTGTGCACCACATAGGCTCCGGGCTGTTCTCCCGACGCCTGGATGGTCATGTACTTCTTCCGCTGGCCATTCATCTCGTCGTAGACCTCGAACCCCTGGTCCACGCGGCAGACAATCATGGTGCCCATGTAGCCCTGGCGGCCGATGGCATCGATCCGGAACTCGTCGACATTCTGCGGTGCCGCGAGTACTGCCAGAACCATCCAGAACGCCTCTCCCAACACCTTCGATGCAACCATCATCATCGTGTCTTCCCTTTCCTTTTGTCTGCCATAGGAACCCCAGCGTACGGTCACATCATAGCAGGAATAGGGGGTGCCAGCAATTACAACGTGACGGGCAGGTTGTAGCCGTCCCTACTCCATCATCTCTTCGCCGAAGCTGGGATGGCGGAACTTGTGCTTCATCCCGAGTACCCGGATGCGTTCGGTCAAGGCTGGGTCGAGCGGCGCGGCGTTCTCCTTGCCGGGGCCGATGCCGATGAAGCCGAGCTCCTTGAAGTGGTAGCTCTCCGCCGTATCGCAGCCGTAGGCGTGGTAGACGCGGGTTGGCACGCCCTTCTCCATCAGGGCCTTGAGCTTGGCGAAATGGGTCTCGTAGACCGCGCGGGGCAGGCAGTTCTCTTCCCGGCAGACGGTGGCGGCAAGCCCGATGACCTCGCCGAGGGTGCCCAGCGTCCGCATCACTCGCACGCAGGAGAAGGCGGCGTGGGAGGCGCTCAGATGGCGGCCTCCAAGGAATAGGTTTGTCACGTCCCGCGCGTAGAGGCAGCGGTAGGGCACGGGGTAAGCCTTGACGATGCCCCGGTGGTACGCGCAGGAACGGAAGGGTTCCGCGAACTTCGCCTCGTTTTCGGGATCGGGGAAGTGCAGGTCCAGGCTCCAGGTCGTGGTACCGGTGGCATCGGGATAGTCGATGTGGTCCTCGATGTCGACCTGAGTCAGCACGTGGTCGCCGAACACCCGGTAGCTCTCGCGCTTGCCGCCGATGGGGGAGACCCAGGCCAGCCGGTCATGGGACCACTCGTTCCGCCGCCGAGCGTGGTTCTTGAGGTAGGACCAGTTGGCATAGACTGCCATCATCCCGTAGTCGCGGATGTACTCGGCCTCCTCCGCCTGGTCGCGGGCCTGGCCCGTCTCCCATTCCCAATCGCCGCCCCGGATGTGGTAGACCGTCTCCTCGGAGAAGGGAATGCCCCAGTCGATGTCCGGGAAGGTGGTGGGTTGCGGGGCCTTGCGGGCGTACCAGAGGACCGACATGCCCATCACCTGGGTGTTGGCCTTCTCGGGGGCCAGGGATTCGCCGAAGGCGGCACGCGCCTCGCGCCCGTACATGGTCGCGGCCCCCATCTGCCGGGCCAACACCGCATCGCCGGTGCAATCGGCGAAAAGCCGCGCCCGGTAGCGTCGTTCGGCCCCGGTCCGGGTGTGGCGCGTGACGACCGCCGCAATCCGTTGCGGATCGACGGGATCGGGTTCGACGGCAATCACCCGTTCGTTGAGCGCCAAGCGGTAGGTGTTCGCTGGCTGCGAGCGGAAGACGGCGGCCTTGCGGGCGTCCTCGTAGCACTCTGCCTCGTAGGTGCCGGAACCGCCGAACACCGGCGATATCTCGGTCACTACGTTGCCCAGATTCGGATAGGGTTCGGCGTGGGCGAAGCCGCCCAGCCCCACCCGGACTTCCGAACTGTTGCAGCCGCCCAGCACCGGACGATCCTGGATCAGCGCCACCCGCGAACCCGTCCGCATGGCCGCGATGGCCGCGCAGATACCGGCCATGCCGCCACCCGCCACCACCAGATCGTATTCCACGGGATCGTCTTCGACCGCGATGGCCGCCTTCTGCCGCCGGAACTCCACCAGTTCGGGATCGTCAGCGGGAGGCGTGTCGCCGTCGGTGGTGAAGTAGAGCGCATCGCAGCGGCCATTGAAGCCGGTCAGATCGTGGAACGCCAGCCGGATTTCGCCTTGGGGAAGGCCCAGCGAACCAGCCTTCTGCCAGCCCCAGGCAGGACCATTCGTGCCAAGGACTTCCGGCAGGGCCTGACCGTTCACCAGGAGCTGGAACCGACCCGCCGGGACGCCGCGTCCCCAGGCCGCCGTCCAGTCGCGGGTCCGTACCCAGACTGTCCAGGTTCCCGCGGCGGGAATGGTGCAGACGGTCGTGGCGTCGGCCACGGGAATCCCCATGCCGTGGGCCATGACATACGCCGAACCCATCTGGTCCATGGACTGGGCATCCACCACCCAGCCGCCCAGACTGTCAAAGGCTTCCGCTTCAAGCCAAACGTGTGCCATTTCTGGAGTTCCGATCTGTGATTTCAGATTGGAGGGGAACATGGACAGGATGGACAACGCCTTCCATCATTCCACTATTCCGCTTGCTTCGCCATCCGGCAGGGGCCGTTCACCAGTTCCGCCATGGCCCGGCGGGTATCCGGGCGGTAGTTGTCGTGGTCCACGCATTCCAGGCTGATACCGTCAGCCCCGCATTCCCAGGCGAGCTTGGTCAGACGGACGGCAATCTCGTCCTGCTTCAGGCCGGTGGCCTTGGCGTAGGAAGGCATGCCGCCGCCATCGTAGTCGTAGGCGCGCACCGGACAGAGCAGGCGGCAATCCGGCCCCACCGCCGCGCGCATGGCGGCGTAGTATTCCTGTGTGCTCTCGAAGGGCCGCTTGGCATCCCAGACGGCGATGTTGACGACCAGCGTGTCCACGATGCCTTCGCGGACCAGTTCCCGCCAGTCCACTCCGCGCTGGATCAGGGGCTCGTCAGCCTCGTTTGCCGGATCGGGGCGGGACACGCCCACGTAGAGCCGAGTGGGCCGTCCCGCCGCATCCAACCGTTGCCGCACCGCCCGGAAGAAGGCCGTGGTGTAACCTGCCACATGGCGGCACCAGGCCGGATCGCGGGGATTGGTGGGCGGCTCCTGTCCGGTCTTGGCCCGCCAGGCATCCACCACCGGCGGCACGTACTCCCAGGCAGGACCCCAGCCACCGCTGCGCCACGTATCGATGAACAACGTGTCCATCCCGCGCTCGACCAGTTCGTCGAGCAGCCGCATTTTGTGCTCCAGCACCGCGGGATAGGAGAAGCTCGACCGGCCGCACCAGGGCGTGCCCACGCTGTCGCGTACCCAGTACTGGGGATGGTCCAGATTCCAGCCGCCGTAGGTCCAGCTCGACCAATGGTTCTCCTCGAAGGGCCAATGGACCCCGCCCCGCAGCCCGCGTTCATGGCAGACCCCGATGATGTAACCCAGCATGTCCGGATCGGTGTCGCCCAGACGCAGCCAGCCGGAGATGTCCCGGTTGTCGGGCAGGCGGCGCTTGTCCTTGGGCGCGTCCTGATGATGGCTGTCCTCCAAGCTGCCGTAGCGCATGGTGGCGCCGCCGCAATTGCGCCAGAGCACCGTGTTCGTGCCCGTTTCCAGCACATGGTCGAGTACCCGGATGCTGCCCTCGGTGGTTTCCAGGTCGTAATGGAACTGGCCATCCACCTTGGCTCGGCTGAAGTCGAAGGAATCGACCCAACCGGCCACCTCGAAACGCTCCTGCCCCAGCGCCAGGGCAGCTACGAACGACAGAACGAGAGAAACCCTCATTGTCCCAGCACCTCCGCCACGGTCAACATGCTCTGGCGACGCTCTTCCGGCACCCCGCGCCCCACCTCCAACCGGTAGATGCGACCGGTGAAGCGGTCGCTCCCGCTGAACTGGGAACCAACCCGGATTTGGGTGGGGGTCCCGTAGGCCATGGTGGCCCCGGTACCCCGCGACGAGGCCAGCACGCCATCGACCAGCAACGAGACCTCGCCCTTGGCATCCCGCACGCCAATCAGCGTCACCCGCTTTCCCGTCGGCAAGGGCTTGCCGGTGGAGGCCCCGACAAAGGTCCCATCGGGGGTACGGGAGTTGAAGAAGGGGCGTCCCTCGGCGTTGATGAAGATCTGCCACCCCAGATGGTGCTCGGGATAGTCCCCCACCACGACGAGCTGCAAACGCTTCGGATGCTGCTCCAGGAAGACCTCCGCCCGGACGTAGAAGGCTCCCAGGCCAAAGGCGAAATCCGGGTGTCCGGCCACCTGGGCATAGCCTTCGCCGCACTGGATGCCGCCATCGGGGCTTACCGGCAAGGTACCGCTGATCGCTGCCGGATGGCCGTGTCCCGAGCGGTCGGGTATCTGACCGTCTTTGGTTGCTGCGAAATCCAGGTTCAGACAAGGGTTGGCAGGTTCCACCGGAACCACCTCGGGGGCCGGGCCAAAGACCGGTTGGCCGACCGCCAAGCGGTAGAGCCGGTAGCTTCCTGTTCCATTGCCCTCGTAGACCAACTCCTTGCCGTCCGGCGACCAGTTCGGACTCCGGGCATTCCCCGGCCCGGTATCCAGTCGCGCCATCGCGCCATCGGCCAGCCGCAACAGGTAGATGCCCCAACCGGGATCGCCGACCCGGTAGCCGGTGCAGGCCAGCATGGCACCGTCCGGCGACCAGCGCGGGGCATACATGGCGGCCCCGTCGGGACTCGCGGTGGCGCGGACCGCAGGGGCGGCACAGCGGCCTATCACAATCCGCCAGTTGGCGCGCAGGCTTGTTTCCACCGCACAGGCGAAGAACCGTCCGTCGGGCGAGAAGGTCGGCGACACCGCCCCCATGTTGGTGCCGCCGAAGCGGACCAAGGAGCGGATTTCGCCCGTCGCCAGGTTCAGGGCAGCCAAGGCCGCGTCGTTCTGGCTCAATTCCCGCGTGGTGGCGAAGAACACCTCCTTGCCATCGGGCGAGAAGACCGGGGTGTAGTCCCGCACTTGGCCAGAGGTCAGCCGTCGGGGCTCCCCGCCGGTGGCCGGAACGGAGAACAGGTTGTAGCCGTTGGGGATTCCCTGGTGGGCGGTGGTCGTGATATGGCCGAAACTGTAGACGACGCTCTGGCCGTCCGGCGACCAGGCGGGATAGCGGGCATCGCCCGGCCCGGTCACCAAAGGCTGCTCCCTGCCCGTGCCCAGATCCAGCACAACGAGGTCCGCCTCGCCATTCTGCTCGCGCTGGAACACGATCCGCTGACCGTCCGGCGACCATGCCGCCTCGGTGTCCGCGCCCGGTCCCTGCGTCAGTTGCGCGCCTTGCCCGGCTGCCGTCAGGGCAGCCAGCACCAGCCAACCAGTCATCCGTCCCACGGTCCGTTTCCTCTCCAGGATATCCGGCCACCACATTTGGCCCGGTTCCAGCGCCTGGGTGGAGCCGTCACCGGGAGCGTCTGTGCTGACCGTATATGCTGTCCGGGAATTGTCCATCCCCGGACGGCAGAAGAACCCGGTGGCCTATCCCCGGTACACCCGCCGCTCAAGCATGAAGCTGCTCCGTCCGGACCGGGTGGCCTCTTCCTTGAGCCGTTTCTTCAGCGAGGCGGCAACCGCAGCCAGGCGCGCCCGGTGCGGACGCGAATTCGGGAAAGCGCTCTCCGGGATGACGGCGAGGCTCAACGTCACCAGTTGGCAGAACTCGCGCCGCCCCTGGCGGTCGGCCACGTGGTAGCCGCCGATCTCGCGGTGTCCCTCCCCGAACAGCGCCATCCGGCGTTGGTCGAACTCCGCACAGATGGCCTCCAGATTCGCCTCGGGAATCGGGCCGTCGGTGACCAGGACGAAATCGTCGCCGCCGATGTGGCCGACACGCACGTTGCCCGGGATCTGGCGCGAGCAGCCGACCAGCAGTTCCGCGACCAGCTCGATCATCCGATCACCCATGGCGAAGCCGTAGGTATCGTTGTAGGCCTTGAACTGGTCGAGATCGGCGTAGACGATGGTGAACGCCTGCTGGCACAGGCATTCGTCGAGCCAGCGTTCGATGACGGTGTTGCCTGGCAGGCGGGTGAGGGGGTTGGCGCTCATGGCATTGTTCACCCGCAGTTCGGTCGAGCGCCCCAGGAGGGATTTGATGGTCATGGTGCCAACCAGCAGGCCGTCGTCGTCCACCACGATCACCGGATCGTAGAGGCACTCGCTCCGGCGGCCCATGGCCATGGCCGCCGCCGTCGCCAAGTCCGTCTTTCCGTGCAGGATCAGGGCTTGCAGGTCGGCGGTGGCATCCACCCAGCGCCGTTGGAGCAGGGGGAAGCCGAAGGGGCCGCTGGCGAAGCGATAGTAGCGGTTGCGGGAGATCAGCCCCAAGGGGCGCTGCTGGCGCGCCAACACCACATGGTCCAGCTCGGGGTCGTGCCGGAACATGGCGTCCAGGTCCACCCCCCGTACCGTCTCCGGCTCGATGGCGCAGGCCGGGCGGACGGCGGAGTAGGCATACTCCTCGGCTCCGGTCTGGGCATGGGACCAGGACAGGAGATCGCGGACCATGCTCTGGGCTTCGTTTCCCAGGCCGGTCGGCACGGGTTGGGGAGTCTGGAGCAGATAGCCCTGGACATAGCGAATCCCCACCGCTGCCAGGGCGCGCAACTCCTCGTGGGTCTCGACACCCTCGGCCACCAGGCTGATATCAAGGGTGGCGGTCAACCGCCGGATGGAACGCACGATTTCCTGGCCCGGCAGGTCCTGGTCGACTCCGCGGACCAGGTCCATGTCCAGCTTCAACCATTCCGGCTGCATGTTACGGAAGGTCGACAAGCCATTGAATCCGCCCCCGAAGTCGTCCAGCGCCACCTGGATGCCCTGGCGGCGGAACGCCTCGCGCTGGTGGCGGAAGCGGTCCATGGACTCCATCGGTTCCCCTTCCGTGATCTCGATCACGAAGGATTCGCATGGAAGCTCTTCCCCCAGCCCTTCCGCCCGCAACAGGTCCGGCGAGAAACGCGAATCCAGGAAGACGCCGGGAGAG
>QKCY01000289.1 GCA_003245525.1 Victivallales bacterium
ATGGGGTGGATCGGGAGTTGGCGGCGGATGGGGAGTGACGGTTGGCCAGCATCGTGCCGGGGCGGGTCTCGCCGCCGCGGGTTCCATGGCGGCGTTCGTGAGTGGCCAGCCAGTCGACCAGACGCTCCATGAGGCGCAACCGCACGGCTTGGGAAGAGGGGTCGGCCCAGAGGTTGCGTTCCTCGTCCGGGTCGTCGGCCAGATTGTAGAGTTCGCCTTCCAGAGGGCGTCCGGTGCCATTGTCATGCCAGACGTTCAGCTTGTAGCGTTCCTCGCGCAACATGGTGGCGTGGATGGGGGGATCGAAGTAGGGCGTCCGGCTGGGTTCGCCCGAGATTCCGCTGTTGCGGTAGCAGCAGATCGCTTCCGAACGGACGGCAGTGGTCTCGCCCCGGGCCAGGGGGAGCAGGTCGCAGGCTTCGGGCATCCAAGCCGCGAGCTGTTCCGGCGGAGCTCCGGCGGCGGCCAGAATGGTGGCGGCGAGGTCGTGGTTCTGTACCAGGGCCGAGGTGCGGAGCCCGGCGGGCAAGGCGTCGGGCCAGCGCACGATCAGGGGCACCCGCACATTGGGTTCGTAGAAGAACGCGCCCTTGACCAGCAACTGATGGTCGCCCAGCATGTCGCCGTGATCGCTCGTGAACAGCACCAGCGTGTTCCGGCTCAGATCCAACTCGTCGAGCACGGCAAGCAAGCGACCGAACTCCCGGTCGGCAAAGGCGATGGAGGCATGGTAGCCGAACCGCATGCGGTGGATGTCCGCACGGGACAAGCGTCTGAAATCCCCCAGGTAGGAACTGCGATGCTCGCGCAGGAGATCGCTGGGCTTGCCGAGGAACTCGTCCTCCCGGATCCGCGGCTCGGCGATACGGGCGGGATCGATCCAGTCCGCCGCCTCGGGAGGGTAGTCCTCGTAGGGATTGTGCGGGTCGAAGATGCTGACCATGCAGAAGAAGGGCCGGGTTGGCGACCGCCGGTGGCGCAGGTAGTCGATGGCGCGCTCGACGCACCAGTGGGTGAGATGGCATTCGGACGGGTGGTGGAGTACCTGGCGGAACTCCTTGCGCAGCCGGTCGTGGAAGGCGGGGTGATGTTCGGCCAGCCAGGCGGCATAGGCCTGGAGGGGAGAGTCCATCGCCAGGCCTCCCTCCATGCACCATTCATAGATGTCGAAGCCGTCATGGGGATGCCGCCGGTTGGCCTCGTAGTCCTTGCTGGACACGTGCAGTTTGCCAAAGAGGGCCGTTTCATAGCCCCGCTCCCGCAGCCGCTCGGGGAAGAGCACTTCGTCGTCGGGCAAATCGTCGTAGAGCCGGTAGACGCCATGGCCGGGCAGCGTCTTCCCCGTCATCAGGCTGGCCCGCGAGGGGGTGCAGATGGGGTTGGTCACATAGGGGTTTTCGAAGAGCACGCCCTGGGCTGCCAGACGGTCCAGACTGGGCGTGCTCGCCGCCTGGCAACCCGTACAACCCAGCGAGTCGTAGCGCTGCTGGTCGGTCATGAGCAGGACGATGTTCGGCGGAGAGGCAGCCATACGGAGAACCTTTTCAGAGCATCGGATGTCCGACCATACCGCCGCGAGAGGGCCGGGTAAACCCGATTTGGCTGGTTCCATTGGTGGTATTTCACAACGTCGCGAGGCAGAGTATGAGGTTCGCATGTTGCCGATGGGGATTTGCATCATGGATTCTGTCAATGTCCGCCCAGTGCGGGTCGATTTTGTCGTGCCGGTCAGGCCCGATCTGGTCGTGCCGCGCTTCGCCTATGTCTACGTGATTGAGGGCGATCCGGTCTGTCTGGTAGATACCGGAGTGGCCGGAGCGGAGGCCCGGATTGCGGAAGTGCTGGTCGGAATGGGGCACAAGCTGGCCGATGTTGGCACCGTGGTGCTGACTCATTCGCATCCGGATCATATCGGGGCTGCCGCCGCGATCCAGGCAGCCTCCAAGGCCACTGTCTGGGCGCATCGCAACGAGCAGGCCTGGATCGAGAACCCGGATAAGCAAGCGCAAGAGCGGCCCGTGCCGGGCTTTGCGCAGTTGGTGTCCGGTGCCGTGCGGGTGGATCGGTTGCTGGCGGAGGGGGACCGGGTGACGCTCGGCGCGGCCGGCGAGTTTGTGGTCTGGCATACGCCGGGGCATTCGGCGGGATCGATCTCGCTCGTGCAGCCTGAGACGGGGACGGTGTTTTGCGGCGATGTGGTGCCGCAGCCGGGAGGAATGCCGGTCTACGAGGATGTGGTCGCCTTGGCCCATTCCCTGGTTCGGCTACTTGGTCTGACGAGCCTGAACCGACTCTATTCCGCTTGGGCCGAGCCACTGGTCGGACCTGCGGCAGCCAGGGCCATCCGGGACGGGTTGACGTATTTGGGCGCAATCGATCAGGCTGTGCGGGGAACGATCGCCAGCGATCCGCTCGCTTGCTGCCGGGAATGCGTGGCGCGATTGGGGTTGCCGCCCGGGGCCGTCAACCCTCTGGTAGCCAGGTCTTTTGCGAGTCACCGTCAACCTGGCGTGCACGAGCAATTGGGCACCATCCTGGCGGCGCAATGGAGAGAGGAATAGACGATGGCGGCGTTTTTCCTTGCGGACATCGAAGTGCTGGACGAGGACCTGTATCAGGAATACGTCCGTCAGGCCGCGTCTGTCATCAGTGCATATGGCGGTAAATACGTGATCCGCTCCAGCGAGGTCGCTCCGTTCAGTGGCGACTGGCGGCCCGACCGGATTCTCGTGGTGCGGTTTCCCGACCGGGCGGCCCTGGATGCCTGTTTCGGCTCTCCCGACTACCAGACCATCAGGCATCTCCGCGAGCAGTCCACCCGTTCTCGCGCCGTGGTGATCGAGTACTGACCGGTCGTCCTGCCACCCGGGTAAAGGCGAGCTCCCCCGGCAGTCCTGCCGCCCTTCGCGCTCCCCGTTCCACGTAGGCGGAACCGTCGGCGCTAACCGGGTTCTCATATACCGCAGGTTGCCGATCCCGTCTTTGCAAGGGATAGTAGAGGGGGAGCGGCGTGTTTCCCAGGCAGCATTCTGGAGATGAACCCGTGGCAAAACAGGCCAAACGGCAGTATTGGATTGGCTTCGATCTGGGCGGCACGAAGATGTTCGCCGTGGTGTACGACGCCGACTTCCAGGTGATCGGCAAGAAGCGCCGCAAGACCAAGGGCAACGAGGGGGTCGGGGCGGGCGTCGAACGGCTGGTCGGCACCATCGACGAGGCGTTGGCCGAAGCCAAGGTGGAGCGGAACGAGGTGGCCGGCATCGGGATCGGCTGCCCGGGACCGCTCGATCTGGACAAGGGCATCCTGCTCGACTCCCCGAACCTGGGCTGGCAGAACGTTCCCCTCAAGCGCAAGCTGCAGGAGACCTTCGGGTGTCCGGCCTTCGTGCTGAACGATGTGGATTCGGGCATCTATGGCGAGTACCGGTTCGGCGCGGCCAAGGGCGCGCACTGCGCGGTTGGCGTCTTCCCCGGCACGGGGATTGGCGGCGGCTGCGTCTACGACGGCAAGCTGCTGCGCGGCAAGACCGGCTCGGTGTTCGAGATCGGGCATATGCTGGCCATGCCGGACGGGCCGCTGTGCGGTTGCGGCCAGATGGGCTGCCTGGAAGCGGTGGCCAGTCGGCTGGCGATTTCCGCCGCCGCCACCACCGCCGCCTATCGGGGCGAAGCCCCCCACCTGCTGGCGGAAGCGGGGACCGATCTCGGCAATGTACGTAGTAGTACGCTGGCCAAAGCCATTGCGGCTGGCGATGTGGCCATCGAGCGCATCGTCCGCCAGGCCTCCCTCCTGATTGGGCGGGTGATTGGCGACGTGGTGAACCTGATGGTGCCCGATATCGTTGTCCTGGGCGGCGGCTTGGTGGAGGCGATGCCCGACCTGATCGTGGGCGAGGTCCTCAAGGCGGCCCGCGAACGGGCCATGCCGGTTTTCCGCAAGAGCTTCGCGGTGCGGGCGGCGGAACTCGGCGATGACGCGGCCGTGCTAGGGGCGGCGGCCTGGGCCGAGCGGCAAGTGAACCCGAGTCAGGCATAGGCGAAACCACGTATGGTCAAGGAAGTGGATCTGCACGCGGCTCTGGGGGCGGAGGCCGGGTTGCGCCCGGACGCTCCGCTGGCGGTGATCGACATCGGGGCGACCTCCATGCGCATGTTGGTGGCGCAGGTGGATGCGGACGGGCAGATCCATGAACTGGAGGCCCTCCAGCAGAGCGTGACCCTGGGCAAGGACACCTTCACCCGCGGCACGATCCGGCCGCAGTCCATCGAGGACTGCATCGCGGGCCTGCGGAACTTCCTCATCATTCTGCGCGAATACCGCCTGGAGGTTGGTTCGCCCTGGGTTCGGGCTGTGGCCACCAGTGCGGTCCGCGAAGCCACCAACCAGCAGTACTTCCTGGACCGGGTCTACATCGCGACCGGGCTGGAGGTGGAGGTGGTGGACAACGCCGAAGTGGCCCGGTTCACCTACCTGGGCATCCGGCGCTACCTTGGGGCCCAGCCCTTCGCCCTGCGGGAGACGGCTCTGCTGATGGAGATTGGCGGCGGCGGCACGGAGGTGCTGGGGCTGGCCGGACGCACGGTCCTCTTTTCCCAGGCCCACCGGCTGGGTTCCCTGCGGATCCGCCAGGGGCAGACGGACCGGCAGCTTTCGGAAACCGAATGGCATGGCCTGGTGGAGAACCAGGCGCGGCGCATCGCCGAGATCATGCGCGGACAACTGCCCGATCCGGCTCGACTCCGCCTGGTGGCGATGGGCGGCGATGCCCGTTTCGTCGCGCGGCAGCTCTTTCCCGACTGGTGCGGACAGGACGTCTTGCGGGTGCCTCTGAAGGACTGGCGGACGCTGACCGACGAGATCAGCGCCGTCTCGCCAGACGAACTGGTGCAGCGTTACCACCTGACCTATCCGGCGGCGGAGACGCTGGGGCCGGCCTTGCTGGCCTACCGCCTGCTGGCGGAGCAGTTGGGCCGCAAGTGGATCTACGTGACGGCGGTCACCATGCGCGACGGGGTGCTGGCCGAGATGACCAAGCCCACGGTGTGGGAAGGGGATTTCACCAAGCAGATCATCCGTTCCGCCTTCGCCCTGGCCCGGCGGTACCAGGTGGATGTGCCCCATGCTGAGCACGTGGCCAAGGTGGCGCGCAAACTCTTCGCCTTCCTGCGCGAAGAACACGGGTTGGGGCCCCGTTACGAGTTGATCCTCACTCTCGCGGCGATTCTGCACGAGGTGGGGATGTTCGTCAGTACCACCAGCCACCACAAGCACTCCTACTACCTCATCGCCAACAGCGAGATCTTCGGCCTCGGGGCGCGCAGCATCGAGCTGGTGGCCCAGGTGGCGCGCTATCACCGGCGGGCGGAGCCGAAACCCACCCACATCCCCTACAACAGCCTGCGTCGCGAGGACCGGATCGCCGTCTGCCAACTGGCCGCGATCCTGCGCATCGCCGATGCGGTCGAGCGTACCCATACCCAGCGGATCGGACGGCTCGACTTCGCCCGGCAGGATGGCACTCTGGTCATCACGGCGCATGGGGTGACCGACATCGGCTACGAACAGATGGCCCTGGCCGAGAAGAGCGGTCTCTTCGAGCAGGTCTTCGGACTGCGGGTGATGCTGAGCAAAGGCAAGGCCAACGGATGACGACGAGCGACGTTCCCCTCTATCTGAATCGCGAGCTAAGCTGGCTGGAATTCAACCAGCGGGTTCTGGACGAAGCGGCAGATCCCGGTGTCCCGCTGCTTGAACGGCTGAAGTTCCTGGCCATCACCGCCAGCAATCTGGACGAGTTCTTCATGGTCCGGGTTGGCGGGTTGCGGTTGCTGATCGAGGAAGGGAGCACCAAGCCCGACCCCTCGGGCCTGAGCCCCAAGCGCCAGTTGGCGGCGGTCCAGCAACGAGTCCACGAGATGTGCGCTTGCCAGGAACACCTGTACCTAGACGAGCTGCAGCCCGCGCTGGCGGAGGGCGGTGTCGCCCGGGCCGACCTCTCGGCCTTGGATGGCGAACAGTGGCAGTACCTCTCCCGCGTGTTCGACGAGGAGATCGGCCTGATCGTGACGCCGGCGGCGGTGCATGATCCGGAGAATTTCCCGCTGGTGGCCAACCTGGGTCTCCACGTGGCGGTTCGCCTGCGTCCGCGGGTCGACGACACCAAGCGTCGTCCCCGCTATGCGGTGGTGCCCCTGGGGGGGCCATTGGACCGGTTCGTCCCTCTGCCGTCCGCCAATGGCCTGCTCTACGTCCTGCTGGAGGATGTGGTGCGCACCTTTGCGGAGCGGCTGTTTCCCGGTGAGCGGGTGGCCGAGGCGGTGGTCTTCCGGGTGACCCGGAACGCGGGCATGAGCGTGGACGAGGATGGTGCCTTCGATCTCCTGGCGGAGATGGAAGGGGTCCTGGATGCCCGCACGCTCAGCGATTGCATTCGGCTGGAGGTGGAGGCGGCCGCCACCAAGACCACCATCCAGTTCTTGACGCGGGCGTTGGGGGTGCAGACCGAGGACGTGTACGCCACCGGCGCGCCGGTGGGGCTGGGGGATTTCATGGCCCTGTCGGGCTGCGAGGCCAATGAGTCGCTGCGCTATCCGGGGATGCCACCGCAGGTCCCGTCGAGCGTGGACCTGTCCCAATCCCTGTTCCCCCAGATCGCCAAACAGGATATCCTGCTCTGCCATCCCTACGAGAGCTTCGAGCCGGTGGTGCGCTTTCTCCAGGAAGCGGCGGCTGATCCCGACGTGCTGGCCATCAAGCAGGTACTCTACCGGACCAGCTCGAACAGCCCGATCATCGAGGCCTTGCGCGAAGCCGCCAACCAGGGCAAGTATGTGACCGCTCTGGTGGAGGTGAAGGCCCGGTTCGACGAAGCGCGGAACATCGAATGGGCGCGCCGCCTGGAAATGGACGGGGTGCAGGTGATCTACGGGGTCAAGGGGCTGAAGACCCACGCCAAGATCTGCATGGTGGTGCGGCGGGAACCGCGCGGCATTGTCCGCTATCTCCATTTCGGCACGGGCAACTACAACGAGCGCACGGCCAAGCTGTACTCGGACTTCAGCCTGTTCACTTGCGCGGAGGACTGGGGAGCGGATGCCTCCGCCTTCTTCAACGCGGTGGCCGGCTATTCGACGCCCCAGGAGTTCCGGCGGCTGGCGGTGGCCCCGATTGGCCTGCGGGAGAAGCTGGTCGAACTGATCGACGCCGAGACCGAGCGGCGGCGGCAGGGCCAAAAGGCCCGGATCGATGCCAAGATGAACGCCCTCGTCGATACCGAGATCATCGATGCGCTCTACCGGGCGTCCCAGGCCGGGGTCAAAATCCGGCTCAATGTGCGGGGCATCTGCTGCCTGCGCCCCGGCGTGAAGGGGCTTAGCGACAACATCGAGGTGGTCAGCATCGTGGACCGTTTCCTGGAGCATGCCCGGGTGATGGTGTTCCATCACGGCGGCGAGGAACGGGTCTTCATCTCCAGTGCCGACTGGATGCCCCGCAACCTGCGCGGGCGGGTGGAACTGCTCGTTCCGGTGGAGGATGATGCCTGCCGCCGGAAACTGATCGGGACTCTGGAAACCTACTTCCGGGACAACTGCAAGTCCCGTCGTCTCCTGCCCGATGGCGCCTACGAACGGGTGGCCAAGGGCCGCACCCCGGTGCGGGCGCAGTATGCGCTCTACGAGATGGCCACGAAGGAGATCATGGCCAGTCGCCGCCAGCGCAAGAACGTCTTCGAGCCCCACCGTTCTCCCAGCCAGGGCGAGCCCCAGCCCTAGCGCAGGAGATAGGGGAGCAACGGGAGCCCGAGCAGGGCGATCCAGCCCAGCGCCGCCATCAGGCCAGGGGGAGTGCGCACGTCCACGTTGCCGCCCCGCCCGATGTAGCCGGTGAAGTTGCCGAGAGCGTCGGGAAACCAGATCATGAGCAGGGGGATGGCGGTCGCGGCCAGGACTCCGCCGCAGGTGGCGAGAAGTCCCTCGGTCCCTTCCTGGCTCGCGATCAACACATAGAGGGCGACCACCACCACCGACAAGGCGCGGCTCAGAATGGCTCGCATGGCAGGTTCTCCTCTCCCGTGAACTACGGTTTGCCTCCCAAGGCGCCGATATCCGCCCCGGCGTCCGGGCGCTCTTCCCCCTGGCCCAGCCCGGCCCATTGCTGGGTGACCCAGTAGGCAGGGGGAATCTCCTTGGCGAGGGGCTGGGCGGCGTTGCGGCAGGGGGAATCCGGGCGCAGATGCCAGTCCCCGTTGGCGGGGTCCATCACCCCTGGGTTGCTGCTAGTCAGGTTCGCCGTCTGGCCGACGACGTCGCCTATGCTGTGGCTGAAGACGAAGGAGGGATGCCAGCCCCGGGGCAGCCAGTTCCCGGCCAGCACCACGTTCCCATCCCCGGTGAAGACCTCCAGAGAGTCTCCCTTGGCGGCGGTGTAGACCAAGTTGTTGCGCAGGTCGACACTCTCGCCCGCGCTGGACAGCCGGACGAGGGTGGTGCGGTCGGACCGCCAGGAGACGAAGGTGTTGTGGTAGAGATAGAGCGTTCCCTGCCGGTAGCCGCCCAGCTTGCCGCTGTCGCCGCCGTAATGGACCATCTGGCGGTTGCCGTCGTGGTCGGGTTCGACGAGGATGTTGCCGTAGACGTAGGTCGAATGGTAGGCGGGATCGTCGGCATACTCGGGGCCGTCCACCAGATCGAGCTGGCGGTTGCCTCCCTCGATCCAGTTGCAGCGCACCACCAGCCCGGCGGAGCGGTCCTTCAGGTTGTTGCCGGGACAGCCCTGGCGAAGGGGGCCGAAGTGGTTGTACTGGAAGACGATGCCCGTGGCCTGGGTGTAGGCGTTGTGCTCGTAGATGCTCTTCTCGACGCCGTTATCGTGAATATGGCAGCCCTCGACCAGCACTTCGTGGGAGGCGGGCGAGACGAAGAGGCCATTGCCGGAGTCGGACAGCTCCAGGTCGCGCAGCACGATGTGCTCGCCTTTCTCCACTTGCACCGCCGCCGCGTTCTGCTGGTAGGCCGTGCGCCCGTTGCGTCCCTGGAAGACGTACGGTTTGCGCCCGCTGCGGATGGCGAGACCAGCCAATTCGATGTGGGCAGGCGTGGTGTCGGGGGGCTGGTTGGCACCGCCGATCTTGACCACGCTGCGGTCCTCCCCCCAGTAGTTGAGGGCGGGGCGGGTGACCGCATCCCGCCCGTCGATCAGAGGGTGCTGTCCAGCGGGACCGGGCACGCCCAGAACGCGGATCGGTGCCTCGGCCGTTCCCCGGCAGCAGAGCACGAACTTGCCGCGATAGGGTTCGGCCCGCCAATGGATGCGCACCAC
>QKCY01000371.1 GCA_003245525.1 Victivallales bacterium
TGGATATCGTGTTCCACGAAGCGTAGGCCCCGCCGACTGGATCGCGGCAGGGGGTGTGGGCAAGGCAAGGGGACTGGAGCGCCCCAGCCGGGACGCGACATTCCAGTGTGCATCACGTTCTGTTATCATCTCAAACCTTGTTCTGTCGACAATAGGTATCATGTAGTATTCTGGTATCCAGCATGCTGCGTACCGCATAGCTCGATCATTCCCCTTGGCTTCAAGGCATTCTTGTCTTCGCCCCGTAGGGGCAGAGGAACAGAGCCTGGGGCAACGCCCCAGGATGACGTTCCTCCTGGACCGGCAGGCTGAATGCCTGCGGCCGATGCCGCCGGCCCGGGAAACCGCAGGCCGCTGGCCTGCCCTTCGGGGCGGGGGCAACCCGGGGCGACGCTACGCTTTGCCCCGGGCTTTGTTACCATGGCCCTTCAGGCCGAAAGAGGGTTCTGGTCGCGGCCAACGGCCACTCCGAGCCCTTCGTATCACTATCTGCCGGCTCCGCCAGGAAAGCCTCGCGCAGAGGCGCAGGGAAGAGATTGGGGAACTCTCCAGCCAAGCAGTTCCCTTTCCTGCATTTCCTCTGCGTCTCCGCGTCTCTGCGGGAGTAACTCCCTTTGGTTGCGGCCAATGGCTGCCCTAAGCCGTTCGCGGCGGCAATCGTCCGCCTGACCTCCACCCATGATGTCAGAGTGGTGTCAGAACTCCAGATCCACCACCAGGTCGTTTCCGGCTTTGACTACCAGATCGTGGACGTCCAGCGTCTCGTAGCCGGTGGCCTTGACCACCAGGATATAGGTCCCCGGCTCCAGCCACTGGAGCTCATAGGTCGTCCCTTCCTGCTTCACGACACAGGACTTGACGGTCTTCTTGCTCGTGGCATCGAGTACCTGCACCTCGCACCCGGGGTTGTTCCTGATGCGTCCCACGATGCGGCCCTTCGTCTCCCACGCGGCGTGGTTCCTCGGGCGGTAGGTCGGCTTTCCGGCCGTGATGGACTTGGCGGCTGCCGCAGACTCGGCGGCGAACACCGAGGCCGCTCCCCCGCCCGGCATGCCTGGCAGACCACCGGACAGATACACCGCGAGACCCACGACGGCTGCCGCTCTCGCTGCGCGCAACGTTCCGAACCGGCCCATGCACGTTCTCCTTGCTTGGCTTGGACTACCTCGGCGGGTGCTTCCCGGCTCTGCCAGAACACTGCCGATCCGGGGCACCGAACCCATGGCAATGGCACGCAGGACGAATGTATTGCTACCCGCAAGGTGTTGTCAAATGCCGGGAGAGGAGCCGGTTCGTTCCCTTGCTGCCCAGGTGACACAGCGGGGGGCTACTCCTGAGGCTTCAGGAGGCGGAGATTGCGCACCCAGAAGGTGAGCTTCTTGCCCTTGGGGTTCGCGCCCAGGCGGAACATGCGCACGGCCTCCAGCGGGATGCTTTGGCTGTCGAGGGGGACATAGCGGGTCTCCCAGTCGTTCAGGGGCGGCGCGTAGGAGATGGACTTGGTCGTGCCGTGCTCGCGGACATCCTCGACGGAGAGCATGAGGAGGTGGTGGTTGAAGTCGTTCTCCACCTTGTCCTGCCGGGACTTGACCTCGAAGGCGAGCATGCCAGCACCCGCGAAGGATTCCTCGGGGAGCTTGAGAACGTGCTCGGGGTAGAACCAGCGGTCGACACTGTCGTCCTCCCACACGAGGTCGAAGCGGATCGCGTTCTCGGCCTCGTCGAAGGCGACGGCCATGGTGGTTGCCGAGTCGTTGCGCCGCCAGTCCTCGGGCTTGGCGGTGTTCAGGGGCACCTCCCGGCAACTCGCGATGAAGGACCCGAACATGAAGACCGGGATCTCACACTGGCTGATGGCCTTGCCATTGAACGTGCCGGTGATGGTCAGGTTCGTGCTCCAGGCATTGGCAGCGGTCGTCGCCGCGACTGGCTGGGGGGTGTAAACGGTATCGAACTCCACCTTGTCCATGGCCGGAATGGCGACGGTTCCGGGCAGTCCGGCAAGCGTCCCGCCGGCGATGTGCAGACTCCCGGATTTCGGGGTCTCGCCGAGGTTCCAGACCACCAGATGGACCCGCCCGGACTGCTTGCGCAGGGAAGCCGTGCTCTTCTGGCCGGAGATCTCGAAGTCCTCCGGATTGAGGTCGAGGCGGACAATGACGCTGAGGTCCTCGTCGGGCGCGGGTTGGCGCTGCTCGATCCGGCCGGTGGGGAAGGGCTTGCGGTCGGGCTGGAGCCCCTTCAGGCCAGCCAGATAGGCGGGGAAGCGAGTGGCCTTGAGGGCCAGTCGCCCATTCTCGGCCCGGACCGTCTGGCGCATGCCGAGCAGGTCGGTCAGGGCATAGCTGCCATCGGCGACGGGTAGTTGCAGGTCCAGCGGGGCGTCGTCCTTGGTCAGGACCACGTGACCGTTCGACGTGTCGAGATCGGAGATGCTCCAGAAAGCCAGGGTCTGCGAGCCGTCGGGCTGCTCGAAGACGAAGGCGCGGACCCCCTCGCGCACCGTGAGCTCGCCCAGGAGTTTGGCTTGGACAAGCTGGCCGGTGATGGTGGCGAAGGCGCTGTAGCCGGGCTTGACCGAACCATCCCGGCGCATGAGTCCCCAGTCCTTGTGCCCGTCGCGCTCGTTGTAGGGGGGGAAGACGAAGTAGTAGTTCCTGGCAACGCCCTCCATCATCAGGAGGATCTGCGACTTCGGGAGGAACTCCGCGAGGATCATCTCCTGGTCGGGCGAATGGCGCTTCATGCCTTTGCGCACGCCGTCGGCATCGGAATGCCCCTCGGCGTTGGTGCCGCACTCCGTCAGCCAGAGCTGGCGTTCGCCGATGCCGTGGACGGCCATGAATTCCCGCATCTCGGCGAAGATCTTGGGGTATTGCGCGAGGGCTGAGTAGGTGTGGAAGTTCATGATCTCGCAGTACTTGGCCATGTCGTTCGCGTACATCCCGATGTCGTAGGCGCTGCGGCCAGGATGGCACACGGCGCCCGGTGCGACCACGGTCTCGGGCCTGCCCGCCTTGAAGCCGAGATAGGCCGCCTTCATGCAGGCGGCGTAGTCCCAGACTGGATCGGGAGCGAAACCGATGTCCTGCTCGTTCCAGAACTCCCAGTCGCCCATGCGGTCGGCAAACGCCGCGGTCGTCTGCTTGCAGAAGAGGAACAGGGCCCGCAGGTCCCGGGGGAGTTTGCCCCCGCGGTCGGCCCAGGCCGGGGCGTCGTGGAACATGCCGCTGACCAGAATCCCGCGCTCCTTGAGCAGCTCCGCGTTATCGAGGTACTTGCCGTAGTCAAGGGCATCGGGCGTGCCATTGACTCCCCCCCAACTGAGCCGGTCGCGCACATTGGGGATGCCGGCGCGGTAGATGAGGTCGCTGACCAGCCGGTAGGAGTCGCCGTCGTAGTACGGGCACGCGAAGTTGCCTGGCGAGGCAAGCCAGCTCTGGGCGGAGTCGACCCCGAAGAACGAATGGCTGCTTTGCGGCCGGGTCTTGGGGTCCACGACCACGGCAAAGGTGAAGGTTGGGAGCTGGTCCGTGCCGTCGTGGGTGGTCGTCAGCGTGTAGTAGCCGGGTTGCATGGGCGGGAAGGAGAGGGGCGATTCGCCGTTGCCGGGCCACTGCCCCTGGCGGATAGCGGTGCCGTGCCAATCGCTCAGGGTGTAGACGAGCCCGGGCAGCGGCGTGGTCATGGTGAAGGTCGGGGACTCCGTCTCGATCCACACCGTTCCCGGCGCACTGGTATGGATGGCCGGGACCACGCGCTTGGGCAACGGCGTGCCGCCAAAACGGATGTTGCGGACCGCGAAGCTGTGCTTGTCGTGCTTGGGATTCATGCCTACCTGGAAGAGAGTGACGTCCTCTTTGGTCGTGCCCTCGGCGTTCGGGAGTTGCACGGTGATGGTGTGCCAGTCGCCGGGGGCGGGGGCGTCAAAGCCAAACATACCTGGCTGGTTGGGCGAAAGCATGACATTCGCGCAGACCAGGCCCTGGTAGTCGTCCTGCGGCATGATCTTGAGATCGAAGGACACGGACTCGGCCCCGTTGAGGGTCTCGCCCGTCTGCAGCGCGAACTTCGGGTAGATCCAGCGATCCACGTTCGGGGGAAACAACACCGAGAAGACCACGGCTTGCTCCGCTTCGTCGAACCGGGTGGACATGCTGCCCGAGCTGTTGGTCTTCCAGCGGGTGGGATCAAGGGTGGCCTTGCCATCCGGGAACGCCGGAGGGGCAGCGTGGCAGACGGAGGCGATGGCAAAGCAGAAGCCGAGCAAGGAAAGCGGCAGTTTCATCGGGAACCCCACAGTTGGGTGGCGACGACTGTTCCGGAACGACCGGCAAAACGTACCGCCAGATCACTCGCCCAGAAAGCCGATGACGACGAAACTGCAATCGGTTGCCCGGTTTTGCGCCGTGCGCAGAGGCTGCACGGGTATGGCCCGTGCAGCCCTGCCGTTTGCCGTCTTCTCGCCGCTAGGCGAGGTCGAAGCGGTCCAGATTCATCACCTTGTTCCAGGCGGCCACGAAGTCAGCCACGAACTTGGCTTCGGCATCCGCGCTGCCGTAGACTTCGGCGAGGGCGCGGAGCTGGGAGTTCGAGCCGAAGACGAGGTCGACCCGGGTGGCCGTCCACTTACGCTTGCCGGTGGCGCGGTCGCAGCCTTCGAACACTTCCGCCTCCGGCGAGACCGGCTTCCATACCGTGCCCATGTCGAGCAGGTTCACGAAGAAGTCGTTCGTCAGGGTCTCGGGCCGTTGGGTGAAGACACCGTGCGGGGCCTGGCCGAAGTTGGCGTTCAGCATGCGCATGCCGCCGACCAGGACCGTCATCTCGGGAGCGGTCAGGGTGAGCAGTTGCGCCCGGTCGAGGAGCAGTTCCTCGGTGGCCACGCTGTACTTGGCCTTGCGGTAGTTGCGGAAGCCGTCGGCTGCCGGTTCGAGCACGGAGAAGGAGGCTGCGTCGGTCTGTTCCGCCGACGCATCCATGCGTCCCGGCGTGAAGGGGACCGTTACCTCGTGCCCGCCCTTCTTCGCCGCCTGTTCGACGGCCGCGCAGCCGCCCAGGACGATCAGATCGGCGAGGGACACCCTCTTGCCGCCGGTCTGCGCGCCGTTGAAGGCCTGCTGGATTCCGGTCAGGGTCTTGAGCACGCCAGCCAGTTGTTCAGGCTGGTTGACCGGCCAGTCCTTCTGCGGGGCCAGGCGAATGCGGGCACCGTTCGCGCCGCCGCGCTTGTCGGAGCCACGGAAGGTGGCTGCCGAGGCCCAGGCGGTGGTGACCAGTTGCGGAATCGACAGGCCGGAGGCGAGGATCTGGCCCTTGAGGGCCGCGATGTCCGGCTTGTCGATCAGTTTGTGATCGACGGCGGGGACCGGGTCCTGCCAGATCAGGTCCTCGGCAGGGACTTCCGGGCCGAGGTAGCGCGCTTTCGGGCCCATGTCGCGGTGGGTCAGCTTGAACCAGGCCCGCGCGAAGGCGTCCGCGAACTCCTCGGGATGTTGCTGGAAGTGCCGCGCGATGGGGGCGTAGATCGGGTCGTAGCGCAGGGAGAGGTCCGCCGTGGTCATCATGGGACGTCGTTTCTGGGTCGGATCGTGCGCGTCCACGATCATGTCTTCCGGGGCCACGTCCTTGGCCAGCCACTGGTTCGCGCCAGCCGGACTCTTGACCAACTCCCACTCGTACTTGAACAGCACGTTCAGATAGCCCATGTCCCAGTGGATGGGATTGGGTTTCCAGGCGCCCTCGATGCCGCTGCCGATGGTGTCGCCACCCTTGCCGCTGCCGAACGTGCTCTTCCAGCCCAGGCCCATCTCCTCGATGGGGGCCGCCTCGGGTTCCGGGCCGACGAGGGCCGCGCTGCCCGCGCCGTGGCATTTGCCGAAGGTGTGTCCGCCCGCGACGAGGGCGACGGTTTCCTCGTCGTTCATCGCCATGCGGGCGAAGGTCTCGCGGACATCGACACCCGAAGCGACCGGGTCCGGATTGCCGTCGGGGCCTTCCGGGTTCACGTAGATCAGCCCCATCTGCACGGCGGCGAGGGGGTTCTCCAGATCGCGCTCGCCGGAGTAGCGGCTGTGGGGTTTGTCGCTGGTGGCCAGCCACTCCTCTTCGGAGCCCCAATAGACGTCCTCGTCCGGCTCCCAGACATCCGCGCGCCCGCCGCCGAAACCGAAGGTCTTGAAGCCCATCGACTCCAGCGCGCAGTTGCCCGCAAGGATCAGGAGGTCGGCCCAGGAGAGCTGGCGACCGTACTTCCGTTTGACCGGCCAGAGCAGACGGCGCGCCTTGTCCAGGTTCACGTTGTCCGGCCAACTGTTGAGCGGCGCGAACCGCTGGGTGCCCGAACCCGCGCCCCCGCGCCCATCGCCCATGCGGTAGGTGCCGGCGCTGTGCCAGGCCATGCGGATGAAGAGCGGACCGTAGTGCCCCCAGTCGGCCGGCCACCAGTCCTGGGAGTCGGTCATCAGGGCGTAGAGGTCCCTCTTCACGGCGGCCAGATCGAGTTTCTTGAACTCTTCGGCGTAGTCGAACTCCGCGCCCATCGGGTTGCCCTTGGCGGAGTGCTGATGCAGGATCTTCAGATTCAGTTGGTTCGGCCACCAGTCCTTGTTCGTGGTGCCTTTGCCGACCGGGTGTTCGTGAGTCATGCCCGTCACCGGGCATTTGCCGTTCTCGCT
Source organism: Victivallales bacterium (assembly GCA_003245525.1). GTDB lineage: Bacteria > Verrucomicrobiota > Lentisphaeria > Oligosphaerales > Lenti-02 > Lenti-02. Next base: position 6,678 of record QKCY01000371.1, read on the forward strand.
CATGGTGATACCTCCCGTCGTGGTTGGAATCCATCCCGATGGATGGTGGGTTGTCGTTGCAGGAATCGCGGGCTATGGCTTTGCGGTCATAGGCGGGCCTCTCCTCGTTGACTCGGCCGACGATGATCCCCCCGGCCACGCGCAGTCCTGGTCCTGGTGCGGCGGTCTGGTCCCCTCTGGGTCCGCGTGATGCTCGCCTTGCCCGCTGCGGGCCAGCGTCTTCAAACGGAGCAGATGGACCGTCACCCCCGTGGCGACAGCGCCCAGTAGGAATCGTAGCCACCATGTGTTCGCTACCACCAAGGCCGAGTAGCCGATCGCTCCCCAGAGGAGGATCAGCGCGGAGGCTTTGGCCTGGAGGGTCATCGCGTGGTGTTCGCGGTAGTTCCGGATATAGCCGCCTAGCCAGCGGTGATGGATTAGCCGCTGGTAGAGCCGGTCCGAACTACGCATGAAGCAGGCGGCGGCCAGCAGCAGGAACGGTGTCGTCGGCAACAAGGGCACGACAATGCCGACGATCCCGAGGCCGACGGCCAGCAGGCCGACCACGAGCAGGAACCAGCGTAGAATCCCTTGCCTGCCCATCGGTTACTGCTCCTTCTTCCGTTGTGCCTTGGCTTGGCACGCGGCACAGACGCCATGCAGTTCCGCATGGACCGACTGCACCGTTCCCAGGGCCGTGATCTCGGGCGGCGGGGGGAAACGGTCCAGTGCCTCGCTGTGGAAGTCCCAGGCCCCCCCGCACTCCGTGCAGATGAAGTGATGGTGGTTCTGGACATTGGCATCGAACCGGGCCGAGCCATGCAACCTACTGAGTTTCCGGATCAGGCCGTTCTCCTCCAGGAAAGCCAGTGTCCGGTAGACCGTGTCGGGCGATACGGTGGGCATCCGCTTGCGGACCCGGTTGTAGACCAGCTCCGCCTCGGGGTGCTCATCGGTCTGCGCCACCTGGCGGAAGATCTCCAGCCGTTGCGGCGTCGCCTTGAATCCCTGGTCTTGGCAGAGATCCAGGAACGCCTTCAGACGGCGGTCGGTTTCGTCCTTCGCGGGGGCCACCTACCGTTCTCCAGTTCGTCGAACGATATAGGAATCACTACGAGTCACAATATGTTCCTTCGTTCTGTGCATCAACATAGGGCTTTGGGCCTATGGGGGATAGCGACGGGTTGTGAAGCTGCTGAAATAGCCAAGGATGGGAGGCAGAAGCCAGAAGGCAATGCCCACCGGCCACGCCCAGAAACGGTTGAGAATCAGCGGGAACAGGAGGGATTCGCTCAGGATCCAGACGGCGATCAACCAGTACATGGTATAGAGCACGAACCAGCCGTAGCCTTTGAAGACCCGGCGGCGGGGGGAAAGGTTCATCGCGGTTGCCCAACCAATGATGAATCGTCGAGGTCGAGGCGATAGAGAATCTGGTTGTAGTCGTAGCGCGGGCTGGGGACGGCATGGTCGGCGAACTCGCGCGTGTAGGTGCCTTCGAACAGCAGGACCGGCGAGTCCGGGGCCGTGAATTCGGGATGGAGCAGGGGGTTGTAGAAGGTGTGGTTGGCATGGGTTACCACCTTCACCGCCCCGCTCCAGGGACCCAGGGGGCTAGGGGCTTCGGCATACCAGATCTCGCCAAGGAAGGAGGGCTTGCCGCCGAGTTGGGTGAAGACGGCCACCCAACGCTGCCGGTAGGCATTCCAGGCGATGGAGCCGCGATGGGGCCTGATCTGGTCCTTGCCGTCGGCGGACGGCACCGTCTCCTGCGGCGTCAGCACCTGCCAGGAAGCGGGATCGCTCCAGGCCTCGAAGGTGGCGGGGCACTGGATGCGGGGGAAGGGGTCGCCGAACAACACCCACGGCCTGCCTTCGCCGTCGGTCCAGGAGACCGAATGGCCTTCGGGCATCGGTGGTGGCTTGGGGGCTTCGGGGGTGGCGGTCCAGAGCACGCGGTGCCGATCAAATTGTTGCTGGGCGTCATTCCAGACGCAGAGCCCATACTCGTAGGGGGTCACGAAGGACTTGATCTTGCTGTAGACGGCGACCAAATGCGGCGTGCCGTCGCGGTCCGGCAGGCTGGAGTAGCCGCTGATCCAGGTGGGGCCGTCTCCGGGCATCTGGGCGATGACGCGGGGGCGTCCCTGCCCGTCGGCCATGTAGTCGTAGCGCAACCGTACCGGCGGTACGCAGGAAGCCAGGGGCTGGATGGCGGTGGTGGCACCGAGGGTGTGGAACAGGCCGAGGGGATAGCCTGCGAGTGTGGTATCGCCCCAGGCCCAGTACAGGCGGTCCCGGTAGATGGCGGTCTGGACGCTGTCGCAGCCCAGAATGCCCTGTTCCTCCCAGTCTGTCGCCAAGCCAAGTTTCTGGCTTTCGGCAAACAGGCCGCCTCCGGTGATCCGGCCCAGCCGTTTGGCGGGGAGTTCGCGTTTCACCTTCACGGTCAACTGCCCACCGGGTTGGGGGGTCAGGCGCACGCCCCGGTAGCCGAACCCGTCCTTGGGCACGCCGTAGCCGTGCCCTTCGATGGAGAACCACGTCTCCCGCCCCATCAGTTCCGGCGCGTCGCAGGCAATGACGCCCGCGTTGTCCGAAACGAAGAC
>QKCY01000263.1 GCA_003245525.1 Victivallales bacterium
ACGGATACGGTTCTGCGTCAGTTCGTATGGTTGCAGGATTAGGGCGCTTCAATGGGGCCGTGCCCGGTTGGGCACGGATACGAGGACTCCCGCAAACTGGAACGGCACGAAACCGAGAGCTTCAATGGGGCCGTGCCCGGTTGGGCACGGATACGACACACCCCGTCCCGGAGATCATCCTTCACCCGCTTGCTTCAATGGGGCCGTGCCCGGTTGGGCACGGATACGGCAGGGCTCGCAACCGCCTGAACATCCGCACCATAGAGGCGCGTTTTCGGGAGGTCAAGTGGCAGGGGATGGTTGCGGCCATGCAGGGATGGGGCTTGGAGGTCATAAGTATTTGGTTACCAAAGAGCGCGCGCGGTGGTGCGAGGAAGCGTACCACGTCGGCGCTCGCCGAGCCGGAGCTAGACGATCCGGGCTCGGACGGGAGGCGCATAGGGCAGGCCGAGGCAACGGGGGTCGGGGGTGTGGCTGCCAGCGACGGCACCGAGGTCGAGGATGAGGATCTGGTCCTCGGTGTGGTGGATGAGGGGCAGCAGTTCGGCTTCGAGCCGGGCGTACTCGCGGGGGTTGAGCTCGCAGAAGAAGACGCTGAACTGGGCGTGGTCGCCATGGTCCCGAAGAGTCTTGAAGACCCGGGTGCGCCGTTTGTCGTCGGCGATGTCGTAGCTGAAGAGGTAGCGGCGGCGGGAGGACATGGCGATTGCAGATTGGGGATTTCAGACTTCAGATTGGGGGACAGGAGTGAGGCAGGGCATGGGAGAAGTCCGGCGAGTCCGGGGGAGAGACAGCCGGATGGAGAAGAAGCAGCCTGAAGGCTGGACTACGAACGGGGAGAGGGCGGTCGGCATGGGGTACCTCGTCTTGGGATCTGTGCTCTCCAATCTCCAATCGGCAATCACAAATCGTCAATCGGTAATGCTCATCGGATGGTGATGCCCTGGTAGGTGGGGATGTCGCGGCGGAGCCAGCGGGCGAGGAGAGCGGCCTGGACCCGAATGATGGCGCGGTAGGAGCAGCGGTAGTCGAAGAGGGGGTGGGTGGCCAGGTGGTCGAGCCGGGACTCGTACGCCTGGATGAGGGCCTTGCGGCCGTTCGGCTTGAGGGCGCAGGAGGCCTTGGTGCGGACGAAGTCGGCGGCGGTGACCATGCCGGTGTTGATGGCGGTGACGACGGCGCTGTCGGCCACGATGGTGCGGAACTCCTCCATGAGGTCGAGGGCAAGGGCCGGGCGGCCATGGCGGGGCTGGTGGTAGAGGCCGAGCCAGGGGTCGAGACCCTCGGCCAGGACGGCGACGGTACACTCCTTGGCGAGCATGGCGTAGGCGAAGGAGAGCATAGCGTTCACGGGATCGCGCGGGGGACGGCGGTTGCGCTGGGCGAAGTCCCAGGTGGCGTCGAAGTCGCGGGGCTTGAGGAGAAGGTGGAAATGGCCGAAGTAGAGGCGGGCGACGCTGCCTTCGAGGCCGAGGAGGGATTCGGGGGTGGCCACTTCGCCGACTTGGGCGATGAGCCGGGCCATGTCGGCGAGGACACCGGTCGGCAGATCGCGGGCGTTGCGGCGGAGGAAGGTGCGCTGGTTGAGGGCCTTGGCCAGAACGAAGGCGATGGCGGCGGAACGGCGGATAAGCGGGGATTCGGCGGCCTGGAACTGGGCGGCGCGGGCGAAGGCGTTGCGCAGGCCGATGCCCTGGGTGACGCCGTAGAACCAGTGTCCCATCGAGAGGTGGACGATGGGGATGGCGGCCTCGCAGAGGAGGTGGACGGCCTGCGGGGTGACGGAGACGTTGCCGCAAAGGACGAGTTGGCTGATGTCCTTCAGTCCGGCCTGGAGCAGCGTCTCCCCCGCCTTGCGGACGACGAGGCTGTTCGAGGTCTTGCCGACGATGGCCCCCTGTTCCTGGAGGTAGAGCGGCAGGGCGTCGTCGCGGGCGGGGTAGAGGCGGCGGATTTCGGGCGCAGTGGGATCGGGGGGAACCTGGCGGAGGGCGTGGGTTTCGTCGGGCAGGCAGATGCCGGACAGGGAGCAGCCGGGGCATTTCGGGCTGTCCACTAGCGGCGGCGGGAGATCCGGCCGGTCCAGATCGGCGCGGGCCTGGGCGATATAGCCGATGGTGGTCTCTTCCAGTTCGGGGGTGAAGGGGATGTCGACACGGGTGCGGGAACCGGCGAAGTAGAGCACGCCGTGATCGCAGGCGTAGCCGTGCTCGCGGAGCAGGAGGCCCTGGGCCATGAGCTGGACCCGCTCGGGTTCCCAGGAGCGCTCGGGATTGTCGGGTACCCGGCCGCGCTTGGTCTCGACCGGCAGGGCCTCGGTGCCGGTGGTGGCGACCAGATCGAGCTTGGCGGTGATCCCCAGCCGGTCGCTGCCGAGGCTGACGGAGCGGGAGATGGCGGGCGGCTCGTCGCCTCCGGATTCGGCCGGTGGATCGGGGGCAGTCTCCGGCGCGGGGTCAGGCAGGGCGTGGTCGATCTTGTCCACCCGCCGATGGACCGCGCGCCCCTCGACCGTGTGCTCGCTGTCCTCCCAGCGGCCTTCCACCTGTGAGCATCCGCACCGGCAGCAGTTCGTCGGTCTCGCCCTCGGGGACAGCAGTGGCAGTAGCCTCGGCCGTGGTCATGGGACGAACACTTCGGCGGGGGTCAGGTTGGGAGTCTTCTCGACCAAAATGCGTCGGCTGCGGCAGGCCGCAACCACCCCCACAGGGCCCAGGTTGGCCAGTTGGGGACCAGCGGGCTGCAGCCCGGTATGGCGCAACAGCGAACCAACCACATCGAGCGACACGGGGACATTCCAGAGCGGCCATGTCCAGCGCGTGTTATCGCGATTCGTGCCGGTGAAACCGACCGTGGCGAGAATCGTATCGGCCGCGATGATGGGATGCAGGGGAAGGGCCTCCATGGCGAGGCGGTTGGCCCCGAGCATGCCGCCGAAGCGGCGCGTGGGATCGCCGGAAGGCTGGTACCACTGGTAGGCGTACCGCCGGTCCTCGGAGGGGTCCCAGTGGAGGGACTGGTTGTCGAGGGAGTCCGCATAGTCCCAGGGGCGGAAGAGCGTGCGGTGCAGATGCTCGCGCCCGGTGCGCTCCACGATGCTGCGCAGGTTCTCCAGGAAGTAGTCACGCCGTACGATCTGCAGTTGGCTGGTCTTGTCTTCGCCGCAGTCCGAGACGAGGCAGGACAGCCATTCGACCGAGGCCGACTGCCCGGACGAGGCCCCGGCGGCTGTCGCGAGAAAGAGAAGGCGAAGGCCGGCAGCGTCCAGGGGGGCCGATCCCTTGGGCCGCAACCGGGTCGCGATGACGGAGGGATGGTCCTCGAACTGCGTTGCCAGCGCCTGGCCGAGAGTATTCAGAAGCTCATCCTCGTCGAGCGAGCCGTCAACGTGGACGACGGGTCGCCACGCGCCTGCATGCTGCTGCCAACTCAGCCGGATATGGCGGCCAGACAAGGCATGGTCCAGAACCCGGAGCGTGCCGAGCGCGGCAAGGAAGGCGAGCGGGTTCGCGCCGTCAATGCCCGGCAGTAACAGTTCCGCCTGCTGCGATGGCGGTGGAGCCGGTTCGGCCAGAATGGTACCGGATTCCACGACGGACCCGCCGGGCAACGGTGTGCCCTTCGCCTCGGCGGCGCTCTGTTGCCAGTCGGCGAGGCGGACGCAGGCCTCCAGGTAGGGAAGTCCCCACCAGCCACGCTGTCGGGTGAGCTTCCAGAAACGCTCGGCCACCCCGGAATCGAGGCGTTCGAGCCCCGTTGCGCTGCTGGCGGTGAGCGATGCCTGCGCGGCACCGTCGGGAAGGCTACCATCCAGGCCGACTCGCACCTTGGCGGGAGCCGGATCGTCGATCACCGGTGCGAACGGACGGCAATGGCCGTGGTGGGCCGCGACGAGGTGCAGAACGAGGTCGTGCTCGGGCAGATCCGGCCGTAGCCGGGACTGGAGCAAGGCGGCGCTGAGCAACTCGTGCCGCCAACCTTCCGGACGACCACTGCGCAGGCAGGCCCGCCGGTGCTCCTCGTAGGATGCCGGGGCTCTGGGATGCTTCGCCCAGAGTTGTGCATCGGGCAGACTGCTCTGCCGCAGATAGGCCTGGAAGCGCGGGTCGGCCTTGCCCAGATCGTGGCATTGGGCGGCCAGCGATATGGTGGAAGACAGAGTCCCCAAGCCGTCGGCAAAGCGGGAAGCCCAGCCCGCGACTCCAGCCAGATGCCCGGACAAGGGCACCGCAGTCTCGCGCTCGGTTCGGGAGATGTGGTCGTCGCCATCGTCGGCAAGGGATCTTGCTTCGCCGCCGACTCGCCGACGGGTTCGGAGAACGGCACCAATGCCATTCCGGTAGCGGTCGATCAGCAGGCCGTTATTCCGGTTGGCCAGGGCGCGAAGATCCCTGGCCAGCTCTATTCCGCCCCCACTGCCATCCTGCTCCAGAGCATAGGCGGTCTGTTCCAGCAGAGCCCGTATCTCCTTCACGGTGCGGTTGTCTTCGGGATCGCGAGCCCAGGCAAGGAGATCGGCCAGGGCGGCATGGGTGGGTGGGAGTCTGGGGTGCAGTCGGAGGATGGCCTTTCCGTGGCGCTCGCGATATGCCGGGCTGCCGCAGTCAAGACGCACAAGATCCGGCAGGTCGGTCGTGTCGCCTTCCCCGGGATCGGGGGGAGCGCCCGGAATGTGGCCGAAGCGGCTCCACCCCCCGGCCTCCACGGGGAGCACCAGCGTATCGCCGGGGCGCGGGTCGGCGACATCGCGGACGAGCGCACTGCCGGTTGGGCCGCGCCAGATCAGGGCGGTGCGGTCGGGCCGTACTGCCCCCGGATCAGCCGGGGTCGGAGGCTTGCCGCCAAGAACGTCGGAGAAGGCATCCACGTTTGCATTGGCTTCGGCCAGCCATTGGCGGAACAGCCAGAGCGGCACGGACAGACACTCGGCAGACACCGGCGGGCAGAGGCTGACCGCCTGGGTCCAGGCAGCCTGGCGCTCGTCCTCGGCAGAGGCTGTGTCCAGATCGCCGCGCCAGCAGAGCTGAACCTCGGGCTGGCCTTGGTCGGGGCCGTGCAGGAAGAGGGACACGTCGGGATCGGGGACGGGCACGGGGCTCGTCTGGCACCAGGAGTCCACGTGGGCGGGGAGCATCACCGGAGCATGGGGAGCCGGGGCTTGTAGCTCAGTCGCCAACGAGGGGTCGCTCGCGCATGCGGCTTGCCAAAGCCGGTCCAGCGCGTCGATGCCAAAGTCGACCGCCTCGTCTGTGCTCTGGCTCTTGAGCCAAGCCCATGTCTTTGCCAGGGCCTCGCCGTAGATGGGGTCCGGCGCCTTGCCCGCCTCGTCCTGGGCCGAGACAACGACGACGGCCGGGGCGGGGATACCCCGTCCCATGCGGTTGAGACGGCCGAAGCGCTGGCGGAGGGCATCGAGACTGGCGCACTCGCAGACCATGGCGTCGAAGTCGAAATCCGCACCGACTTCCAGGCACTGCGTGGCCACTACGAAGTGGGTTCCCTCTTGGGCATCATGGCTGGCCCCGGAGGCGAACCGCTGCTGCAGTCCCTTGGTCAACACATTTCGGTCGAACGGGCGCATGCGCCCGATCATGAGATGAACCTGGCCGCCGTGCTTCTTCCCCAGACTCTCGTAGAGCAGCCGGGCCGTGCGGACCCGGTTCACGATGATGGCGACGGACCTGGGGGCGGCCTCGCTGGCGGCAATTCGCTCCGCTTCCTCTCCCAGACGCTTCGCCAGTTCGGGAATCGTCTTCGCTCCCCTCGCCTTCTCCGCGACGACCAGCCGGGCGGGCTTGGAGGCAAGCCGCCGGGCGGAAAGCACGGGGTGGCCGAAGTCGGCATCGTCCAGGCGGAAAGCGACAGCGCCATCCCGAGGGGTGGCGGACATCTCGACGAAGTGGAACGGAAGGTCCAGGGGGGCTTCGGTCCAGGCGGGACCCCGGTACCGGGCGACGCTCCTGAGCGTCTCGCGGAAGGGCTGGGCGCAGTGCGCCTCGTCGAGCACGATCAGGCTGTCGTTACCCACCAGGGCGGCATGGATGGGCTTGGCGCTGTCGGACACGCCGTATCCCCGGAAGAGGAGCCGCGATCCCACCTGGTCGACGGTGCTGGCGACAACGGTGGGCTGGAGCGGGCTGCGTACCCAGGATTCGTCGCGGTAGATGCCTCCGCGCAGTTGGTAGGCGTCGAGCGGGGCCGCATCCGCTGCCGAACCGGCGATTCCGCGGAGGGCGTCGGCGACATCCCTGAGGATACCTTCCTTCGCCTGGGCCAGTTTCTTGGCCAGCGCACCCGCCCGTTCGTAGGCCTCATCCACAATGACGCGGCGGTCGACCACGAAGAAGATACGCCGTGGAGCGGTGCGCTCGCCGGGGGAGCGGTCTGCCTGGCAAGCCAGGGCGAACACCGCGATGTCGATGCAGGCGGTCTTGCCGCTGGCCGTGGGCAGGGCGATGCATTCGGGCCAGTTCCCGGTGCAGACATGGTCGGCCAGTCGCTCCTGCCACGGGAACGGGGGGTAACCATAGAGGGCGACAAAGAACTCGGGGAAGCGCTCGGGGGTCGGGGTGTTCATGCCATGCCTCCTCTTCCTTGGCTTGATTGCCAGGGCTTGCAGAGGCCGTAGCCCAGATACCGTCCCGCGCCGATCAGAACCGGGCCCCCGACAGGCTGGCCGAACCGCAGCCACACATGCACCTGGAACCGGCTCGGCTTGCCGGACCGGGCGGGCATTGCGGGGAATCCGCCCCGGCCAGGGTTGGCACCGGGAGAACCAAGCTGCCAGCTAGCGCCGTCGACATCGATCTGGACAGGTTCGGGCAGGCCCGCATGGAGACAGGCCTGGGCAACTATGCCCGCCACCTCCGCATCCCAGCCTTTGCGGTCCGTGTTCCGGTTCGTCTTGGGAAAGCGGTCCAGAACGACCGGCGTCACGCTGGCCCACGTGTCCGATGCGGTCGTCCACGTCTCGCTCCTCAGGGCGCTGGGGGGATGGCTCCGCTCTTCGGGGAGCAGTGTCCATACCCCGAGTCGCCCGAGCCGCAGCGTCAGACCATCCTCGTTGTCGGCCAGCCCGGCGAGGCAGTGGCCGCGCTCTGCCAGCGGGACATCCCGTGGGAAGGCCAAGGCCATACCCATGATATGGCCATCGGCGTGTTCGCCCCCCACGAAGGGCAGAGGCACGAAAGCCAGATGGGGAGACTGGCTGGAGCCGGATTCGGGTGCGTGGCCGGAGAGCCACTCCGGGGGAGGTTGCTGAGGGCAGACCTTCATGGCGGTACCGCGCAGGGCGTTGGCGAGAGCGAGCGTGGACTCCAAACCGAGAGCCGGTCCCTCCCCCTTGGCGAGAACCAGTAGCCGACTGTCGAAAACGCCTGTGGCGGCTTCGGATTCCGGCTCCGCAGTATGGCGGTAGCCCTGGGTCAGGCTGATGACCGGCCGGAGGGAGGGAGGCGGAGTGGCGGAGGATTTCCAGGCAGTGCCAAACGCGGCCAGGAACTCTTCCTTCGCCTGTTTCTGTTCCTTGCCCTTGGTCGAGCGGATGCGCTCGTCCAGCTCGGCGAAGTGCTCGATGCCCGCGCCATTGTAGCGCTCTTCCAGGTACTGAAGGGTGCCGGTGGAGGCAATGCGCAGGTGGGTCGCGCCGCCTGCGGGCACAGGTACCAGCGTTGGCTCAGGCGGCTCTTCGGGCAGCCACATCTGGACTAGGGAGGAACTGTGGCCGACGCGGGTGACCTTGGCGCATACTGCCGCCAGGGCTGTCCGCGTTGCGTCGTCGGGAGATGAATCCGTCCACGAGCAGAAGACGGGCTCATCGCCCACATAGACGGAGGGAAAGGTGCGGGGCTGACGGGAACGGGCCAATCCCGGTGCCGACTGCAGGGCAGCCTTGGCCGGGCCGGCCTTGTCGTTGACCGGAACATAGACGGTGCAGACCGACCGGGGCAACCCCTCGGGGAAGGAGAGCGCCGGAGGCGGTTGCGATTCCAGCCAGCGGAGCGCCTGCCGTTCGGCAGCGTCTCCGCCGGTCTCGAAATGGGCGGCGGCCATCGCCATGAAGATCCGGGCCGGATGGGGCGGCCATTCGGCTTCGTCCCGGTTGGTCGGATCCGTGGCTACGGCATGACCGCGCAGGTAGCGGATGCCGATTGCCAGGCTCATCAGCCTTCCTCCCCGCCTTCCGCCCCGGCGGCGGCCGCCAGTTCCTGGCTCTTCTGGACGAGGGCGACTAGTTGGGGTGACGGCTTGAGCACAAGCGGCTCGTCGCGCCACGAGAGGCCAGCGATTTCGGCTCCCTCAACGGCTTCCTTGAGCAAGGCCAAGGCTGCGTCGGCGTCCACAGCATAGCCGACGGGTGGCTTGCCCGGCTGCCTTAGCATCTCCCACTGCAATTCGTGTTCAGGCCAGAGCAGACACCGCGAACGCAGATCCAGCCCCTTCTCCGCCGCCAAGGTGGCGGCGCATAGGCCCAGGGCAGCAAGAACGGTCCGTCCGGCCTCGTCGCGGGCCTGCTGTTCGGGCGTCGGCTTCCAGGTCTGGCCTTTGGGTGGAAAGCATAGGCGGCGCAGGGCAGGCAGCGAGAGGACGGTAAGCAGCTCCGCCGAGGCGATGGTAACACCGCCGGCGAGGGGGAGACTGGTGTGTTTGTCCATCTCGGAGAGGGAGGGGACCACATTGCCGTGGTTGGCCTCGGAGGGGCGTCCATCCTTGCCGAGCGTAAGGGGTTTCCCCTTCTCCTTCTTGGCCTGCTCGGCCTCCAGAGTCCAGCCAACGCCCTCCTGGGCATCCTCGCTCTGGTAAAGGGGGCCAGCGCTCCTGGCGATCTGCAACGGGTCGATGCGGCTACTGGTCTTGGTTCCGAAGGATACATCAATGCCGATGATCTCGCTGACTATGGCGCGCGGGAATTTGGCCCCCAGCCCGCCTTTGGGCCCGGTTGAGTCCCACATGCCGAGGAGGAGAGCGGTAGGACATATGTCGAAGAGCGGGGTGGCATTCCGGGCGCTCACCCGGTCTAAGGCCTTGCCCGCCGCCGACTGGCGGAACGGCTTGTCGTCCAGCAGACTGTCACGCAGAATGGCATCCGCGATCCGGTGTGGTGCTTGGAGGCTGGTCACACGATCGATGGGGTCGAGCAGTTCGGCTTCGCTGAAGTCCACCTCAATGACCGGAACTGTGATTCTCCCTGCATCGACGGCGTCTTGGAGGGCTTCTTCCATCCGGTTGGCTTGGCTCTGGACGCTGTCAAGCAGGACGCAGGCCACCGGGGCCTCGTATCCAGGCAAGCGTCGCTGTTCCACGGCATAGACCGCCTCCGCGTAGGTGGGGGGGAACACTTTGTCGCCAGGGCCTCCGGCTGGCTGAAGGACAGTGCGGCAGCGGAAGGCGGCACCGGTTGCGACAGCACTACGGAGATCGCTCAGAGTTAGGGGCTGGGACTGCGTGGACATCGTGGGACTCCTTTGCTGCAACGATGGTTGAGAACAACAACATGCTGGTCAACGGAGCCGCGTCGGATCCGACGCGGAAATGAAGTCTATGCGATGGCCCTACCATCCATACATCCACGCTGCAATGGAGCCAGAACCGTATGTTCCGGAATAAACCTTAGTGGAGGTAAGAAGGGTCGGTATTGCAAAAGGCAGGGAAGAATGAACCAGAGCAGAACATGACACAAGACCGCCAGTTCTGCAAATCCCGCGAGTTGGGCCTTCGATGCTCGGTGCCCGTTTGGTTGCGGCCACCGGCCAATCCTGTATTGTGGGAGGGTCGGCTCTTGATGCCCAGTCCTACAAGTCTCTTCCTTCGCGTCTTCATGTCTTCGTGATGTGGATTGGGGCTCATGGCAATGCCTGGGGGCCGTGGCGCTCGGCGAGGGTCTGGGCAGATTGACGGATTTCCTCGCGGAGATCGGGAGGGGCGAGGACTTCGATGTGGCCGGCGTAGGAGAGGACCCACCAGACCAGTTCGGGGCGGGGGGCTTCCGCGAAGTCCAGGCGGAGGATGCCGTCGGGGAGCCATTCGCTACGCTGGCCGGAGAACCACTCGCGCTCGGCGAGGAGCCGGGCTTTGGCGGGATGGCAGAGGACGGAGACGGCGCGGACAACGGCGTAGTCGAAGACGTTTCCGTGCTGGATGCGGGCCAGCGCGGCGGGGTCGCGGCGGAAGGGAACAGCCAGGGGGCAGGCTTCGCGGATGCGGTGGAGGGCGAGACTGCGCCAGCCTTGCCGCAGATGGCAGTAGGCGTGGGCGTACCACGCGCCCTGGGCGAGGAAGAGGGCGTGGACGTCCACGTCGCGGAGGGTACCGTCCGGGGTGTCGTCGGCCTCGTAACGGAGGCGCAGGCGACGGGTGTCTCGCCAAGCGGTGTGGATCGTCTCGAAGATTCCCGGGTCGAGGTCCGCGGTGGCCCCCGTGGCGAAGACGATGGCGCGGAGCAGGTCGGCGTCCACGTCGTCGGGTTCGGCGGCCGCCAACTGGGCCTGGAGGGCGGCTTCGAGATCCGCCCGGAAGGGCGGCGGTACGAGGGGCAGCGAGAGGCGCTCGCCAAGCAGCGAAGCGTAGAGCTGCTCCCCGCGAAGTTCGGCCAGAGGGAAGACCCATTCGGGGTCGGTCAGGAAGTAGCCACGCCGACGGGGATCGTAGGCAACCGGGGCGTCCAGTCCGAGGAGGAGATGCTCGATGTCCCGCTGCAGCGTCCGGGCGCAGACACCCAGGCTCCGGGCCAGGGAGCGGGCGTTCGGATACTCGCCGCGCTTCATGGCACTGACGAACAGGATCTGCCGGTTGCTGCGCTGGTTGGCCGCCTGCATCTGTCTTCTCCACTTCCCGCGACACGATCCAGAATCCACGCTCCCATACTACCGCGTCTATGGCGGGGGACAATAGCACGATGTCGGCAATATCGGCTGGGAGAGTACGACATTTCCTGTCGCACGCCAGGTTCCCGGATGGAAGCAGCGGATTGCCGCTGCCGGATGATGCAACGGCCCGACCGCAAGGCGAGGCTGGTGGAGTACCACGTAGCCGGACCGGTCGGCGCTACCTGTCGGACACGGGGAGGGCACACCCGCCGGGACGGCAGTTGCTCCCCTTCTTCGCCCGAGCCAAACAGCGCCCACAACCGACCACAAGCCGGACGATGGACAGAGCGGATCGCGCCATCGCGGCTACGGGCTTTGCGCCGAGAACGAGGCCTTGGGCCAGTCCCTCGATACGGGGGAGCCTGCTGTCGATCTGACCTACAGTTCAGAGCAGTGGCTGGACTGACCGTCGCGCGCGTCTGGACACGGGGTCTGCTTCCGGGCTGCTCTCCGACTCCAACCCCTGTCCAGTTCTTGTGCGCCGCTTCATGCGGCATACAGGGACGAGAACGCCCCGGCCGTGTCCAGCCGGGGCGCAAGGGTGAGCAACGACCACCTACCTGTTGGTTCTCAGGTCCGCGTTTCTCTTGGCCTGTTCTCTGCAAAGGTCGATGGCTTCAGCGGGAATCCTCCACTGACCACCAATCTTCGTGGCCCCGAGGACTCGCTTCTTGATCAACCGAATAACGGTGTCTCGCGAGACGCCCAGGATGTCCGCCACCTCGAGTATGGTCAGGAACCTGGGTTGCGATGGAACTGCTCCACCCT
>QKCY01000091.1 GCA_003245525.1 Victivallales bacterium
GGCAGAAGGCACCGCCGCCCCCCATGCTGGATTCCTTCCCCCTGAACCAGATTCTCTACGGGCCGCCGGGGACGGGGAAGACGTACAGCGTCACGCATCGGGCCGTGGACATCATCGAGGGCGAGGCGGAGAGCGACGAGGGATACCAAGAGCGGTTCCGGGCCTTGGTTCGCGAGGGACGGGTGTGCTTTGTGACCTTCCACCAGTCCTACGCCTACGAGGACTTCGTGGAGGGCATCCGCCCGGTGCTCGATGACGAGCAGGGCACAGGTATGCCGCGCTACGAGTGCCGGGCCGGCGTGTTCAAGCGTATCGCTGTCGATGCCCTTCACGCCAGCCTGGAAAAGGGCACTGGCGGCGGCCCCAGCTTCGAGCAGCGCTGGGAGGCGTTGCTGGACATGATTGAGCGAAACCCCGACGAGGAGTACGATGGCCTCACGGAGAAGACGCGCTACAGGCTTGAGGTCTCCTCCAAGGGCAGTGTGGTTGGGCACAATGTGAAGAACCCAGAAGCCGGGGCCTACCTGTGTAGCCCCAGGATCATGCGAAAGGTCTTCAGCATCTTCCCGACTCGCCGGGAGGTGACGAACCAGGAGCTCTACAAGGCCGTTGGCGTGGGGTGCCACTCGCATGTGGCCTGCGTGGTGTTCCGGCTGCTCATGGCCCAGAAGGTCGGACCGGCAGCGGATATCGCATCCTCCGAACCCACATCCTACGAGGCCAGGAAGGGTGTGGTTCAGGACTACCTCGACAAGGGCGCAGAGAGCGGGCACACACTCAAGCCCTACGCGCAGCGCCCGAGATATGTTCTCATCATCGACGAGATCAACCGGGGGAACATCTCCAAGATTCTCGGCGAACTGGTCACTTTGCTGGAAGGCGACAAGCGCATCGGCGAGGCCCATGAGCTATCCCTGTCCCTGCCGTACTCGGGCGACCAGTTCGGGGTTCCCGCCAATCTGTATGTGGTCGGGACGATGAACACGGCGGACAAGAGCATTGCGCTGGTGGATGTTGCCCTGCGGCGTCGGTTCGAGTTCGAGGAGCTGATGCCCGATTTCAGCGTCTGCAAGGACCTTCCGGACGAGATGCGTCAGGTGCTTGCGGAGCTGAACAAGCGCATTTCCCTGTATCGTGATCGGGACCACCAGATCGGCCACTCCTACTTCCTGCACGTGGCTGACGAAGGTGCCTTCAACGAGATGTTCCGCAGATGCGTGATCCCCCTGTTGCAGGAGTACTTCTACAACGACTGGGATGGCCTGCGCTCCGTGCTTGGCGACGGTTTCATCCTCCCAATCGATGGCGCTGGTACCAAGAACGCCAGGAACAAGTGGCAGTGGTTCATGGATGCCGGCGAGAAGGCCTTCGACTGTCTCGCCCAGTTGCAGAAGAACTACGGCCTCTCCGGGGAGACGAACGGAGAATGAGACCCGAGACCTGCATCCGTGTCTCGGAGTGGTCCTCGGTCCCCGTCGAAGGCAGACTGACCGTCGAGCAGCGGGAAGGGATCGAGGCGGCGGCGCGTGTCTGGCAGACCGCCAACGGCCTTTCTGCGAGCCCGCTGTCCTTCTCCGGTGCCAACGGCGACCGGCTTGGCAGCCGCCAGTACGTGGGCGTGGTGGAAGTCGCCGGGGTGGCCGTCGAGATCTACCCCAAACTCGACCGAGAGATCATTGGGGACCGCGAGATCACATCCGAGGAGCTTGCCGGCACGGCCATGCGAAACCTGCTCTGGATGATGGAAGTGTCCGGCTCCGAGGACATCTCGCCCACCGATGCGGCCCATCTCGAAGAGCAGTCCATGTCCTTCTACGACGTCTTCGCCTACCTACTCGCCAAGAATCTCCGGGACGAGCTCGCCACCGGCGTACCCCATGCCTACCAGACCCAGCGCGACACGATTCCGGCCGTGCGGGGTCGGATCGATATCCTGCAGCAGGTGACGAGGCAGTGGAACCGGCTGGACCGTATCGCCTGCATATGGGACGAGTTCACCCCCGACACTCCCCTCAACCGACTCTTCCGGTGCGCCTGCCAGATGCTGCACGGACGGGTGGGCAACCCGGCCGCCGCCCGGTTGCTGGCCGACTGCCTGGTCTACCTCGACTCCGTGTCTCCCGTCGATGCCGGAACGGCTCTGCGCGAGGTCCGCTATCTGCGCTGGGATCGCTTCAGCCGCCGCCTCAAGACCAGCTTCGACATGGCCGTCCGGCTCCTGGCTGGCTCCGGCTACGATACCGGGTCCGGGCAGGCGGAAACGTTCGTCTTTCTGATCGACATGAACAAGCTGTTCGAGGACTACGTCGCCGTCGCTCTCGAAGCCGCCTTCCAGACCGAAATCCGGACGCAGGAGGGAATCGGCAATCTCTTCCGCAAACCGTCGTGCCTGAGCCAGCGTCCCGACTACCTGTGGGTGAGCGGCGGGCAGCGCTGGATCGGCGACGCCAAGTACAAGCACTTGGCCGCCGGACAGGAACACGCTCTCCGCTTCGAGGAGAGCCTACCGGACGACGATGACGACGACACCCCCGTAGGCACGTCAGCCACCCGCGTACTCAGCACGAACGACGTGCGTCAAGTCACCACGTACGCTGAACTGCTGAGGATAGGGCACGAGTCCCCGCCTTCTGACGTCGCGATCCTGTACCCCTTCGTTGGCTCGGGCCGATTCGAGGGCGCAACTGGCGAAGCCTGGAACGGCTCCCGCTTTCACCTCATCCCCGTCCGAGTGGCTGGGTGCCAGGAGGCGATCGACGTCCTTCCCAGCGATGTGTGTGCGGCAGATGGCGCCGGCCCGTCATACAGCCCCAACCAGTCCTTGACAACCAACTGCGCCGCGCTACTATCGAGTCGCGAATGAGTTGCCTAGCGAGGACACGCGAATGGAGCAGGAGACCGGGAAGTGGTTGTGGTTGCGTTCGCTTAGTGGTTCATGGTACCCACAGTGTGGACAGTCAGCAGATGAAAGAGGAGTGCCAGAATGTCTTACCTTGCAGAAGGCGCGATTCACGAGATCACGAAAGTGCCAGGGGGGATGACGTTCACCCTCAAGCCGACCTCCGACTTCCTCGTCAAGGCAAGAGGCAAGGAGTATACGGCTTTCGTCCGGGATAAGAAGAAGCCTCAACGCAGCATCCTGGTGCCAGTGTCGAAAGGAATCGAATGCACTGGCTGCACGGCTCTCCTTCTCGCTGCCTACCAAAAAGGAGGCAAAGTCCGGGTTAGGGGCAGACGGTGGAAAGGTGGACTGGCTTTCAAATCCCTCACTCTCCTGAGCTAGGCCTCGGATGAAGTCCTATAGACCACTGTGGCCCGAGACAACGATCTTTGTCGGCGCGGGTGCAACAGCTTCTCTGGGCATGCCCATGACGGCGGCCCAAGGCAAATGTATCGACGAGCTGGCGCATACCGAGGAACTCGATGGACTCGAGGAGCTGCTGGAGAAGAATGAGTGGTTCTCTCCCTATAACTCCGATGTCTACGATCTGCTTGTCCTCCTCGGGCACCGTCTCAAGTCTCGCATAACGGACATTCTCCCTGAGGAGCAACTGGCCCTCGACCGGCAGTTCCCGATGTTGGGCTCGGAGGATCGGACCGACCGGTTGGTCGGCTTGCGAAGACACTATGACTGGGATGCCTTGCGTCGCGTTGTGTTGGCGTGTCCCAACGTCAAGGACAAGGGCAACCTGCTGCGTGACGTGTTCAACATTCTGGACATGCACATCCAATCCGGGTCCGGCTTCGAGGTGTCTCCAAACGGGTTCCGGGACCATGGCGACGGGCCGATGTTCCTGCATCAGCAACGCCTGATCGGAGCGAGGAACGCCCTGGTGATGCTGATCAACCTGATGTTCGCCTGCGGTTACCAGAGACTGCTGAAACGCCCAGACGACGCGCTGTCGAAGTACTGCTCCATGGCGCATGAACTGGGCAAGCTCATGCAGGAAGAAGGGTTGCGGTTGCACGCAGCGGGGATCCCCATGGATGATCGCCGGTTCTTTCTGATGTCCTATGCCATCGTGTCACTGAACTTCGATCCCCTGTTCCTCTGGTTCCTCATGAACGCCAATGGGGAGCTGAACAAGAATCACGCGCCCTATGTCTCGGCACCCGGAACGGCAGCGGCTCCGCTGAGGATGTTCTCCGGGCTTGGGCACCCTTGGGCAGTCAGGCGCATCGTGAACCCGGCCAAGGCCGACGGTTCTGGACAGATTTGGCACCCGTTCAATGAGGCATCGCTACAGCGGGTGAACGACCCGGAACATTCCACGGGACGGCGAGCGCGGATTTCGAAGTTCTTCTTCCCGCATGGATCATGTTGCTGGCGGCAGTGCCCCAACTGCGGGAAGCTCACCGTGCATCTGGGCGAGGAGTGGAGTGTGCGGTCGCCCACTCTGTTCCCCCCGTCTCTGCTCAAGAGTTTCCTATGGGGCAGCAGCCCAAGATCCAGGGAGGAAGAGCAGAAGCGCGAAGGGGGACACTACGATGCCGTGCAGTGCCTGTATTGCGGGAGCCAGACTGCGGCCCAACATGTGCCGATGATCATGCAGACGTCGTTCAAGGGCGACTATCCCCCCTGCATCGAGGAGACCCAGCGCGAGGTCCGGGCCTGCCTCCAAGGCACCCGGCATATCGTATTTCTTGGCTACAGCCTGCCGCCCGACGACACCGTCTGGCGCGCCTTCCTGGCAGCCCGGAAATCCCGGGAAGAGAAGGTCTACTGCAGCGTGGTCTCTGGCCAGCATGGGCCGGATCGCTGGCTGATGGGCGAGGAGTTGGCGGACTTCGTCGAGAAGAACAGGGGCGACACCGACCTCAGTATCCAGACCATCGAGTCGGCCTTCGAGATCTTCGACAAAGACCGTGTCCGCGCCTACACCGGCGGCATCCCGCAAGTATTTGGCGAGGGTACCGATGTCCGCGTTCGCCTGAAGGAGATGCTCTACCCCGAGAGCTGGGGCCCCGACTGCTTCAAAGACCCACTTCTAGGACGGCTGCGGGACGAAGATACTGCCAGATCCGGCGGATGAGCGTTCTGGGCGTTCCGTCGAGTCTCCGCCTCTTGCTTGGATGACTATGCCGCTTCCGCAGGCTGTTCGGTCCCGTCCTTGAACCTGAGCCTTGGAGGATCTTGACGATGAGCTGATGGCCGTTCTGCCTGCGTCACCGCCTCTTCGTCTCCCTGGCGGGCTTGCAGGTCATGCGAGGGTCGCGATCCGTGTCCTGCAACCCTTGGTTCGCCGCGTTCGGTGTCGAACCGTGGCGAAGGTGGGTTGAATGGGGTTGGTGGTGCGGATGTGACGCCAGCGTTCGGCCGACAAGTCGTAGAAGGAGAGGAGGACTTCGTGGTCCTTCACCAGGTACCGGCAGGCCTTGGGGTACTTGGCCTCGTAGAGGGCCGCAGACTCCTCGTGGGCGACCAGGGCCTGATCTTGGTCTCGGCCAGGCACATGCCGTGGATGCGTAACTTCGCGCGCGCCCGGATGCCTCTGGGCATGTTGCCACTCCCTCTGGTCGCTGCTTCGCTTCGCTCAGCCCGTCTCGCTGCCGCTTGGCTGTCCAGGATGTTGACGGTCTTGTGCACCCAGCAGCGCTGCTCGCGGGCGTCTCCGAACTCCTCGCGCAGGGCGGCCCAGGAACCAGGTGCACCGTCGCCTCCGGACAGCTTCGGGCCTTCCTCAAGTCCCCGGCCCTCGAGGTCGAGCATCCGGTCTCGCCAGCTCAGTTCGCTCTCGCGGTAGCCGTTCTTCTTCGAGGCGAACGCTGAAGTGGACGCCGTCGGCCCACCAGTAGACGTAGCGCTAGCCCTCCCGATTGCATGGGTCTCGCCTGCAGAGTCGGTACTCGGAAAAGTCGAGCGTCTGTGTCGATCCATTTCCGGGACTCGACACTGGATCCACAAAAACTTAGTCAATGGTCCGAAATCCAAGGGCTACCATACTGGACAAGACAGGTAGTCTCATGTATAGGTGAAAGCCTTCCAGGACTACCAGCCTTCTTGTGGCTTCTTTTTCGAGCCGCACCCTGATTCTGTTCGCGCAGCCCCCTCCCCAAGAGACAGGCCCCGTTCGGGGATGTCCTTCCTCAGAAGCAACCGCTACACCGGCCACCGGAATGGAAGAGTGAGCCCCCCATGTACACTGACCCGAGAAAAGAGAATAGATCCGTAGCCTAGAAACGCAGGGCATGTACCATTAGTTGGTGTTACCATCCCGCCCTGGGATTTGGGCGTTGCTCTTGTTTTTCGCTGCACGCCCATTTTGATGCAAAAAAGGTATCGTTCTCTCTGTCGTCCGGAATGAGATCAAGAGGGATCCGCCTACGACTGGCAGGAAGGGAAAGATGAGGAAAGACGAGTTCAATTGTTTCGTCAGCATCGCAGTAGACAAGTTCGGCGCAGGGCTGGCGGATCTTGATGGCTGCGTTCGGGATGCGGAACAGTTACGGGAGGTGTTCGGCAGACGGGGATGGCTTGCCCCGTGGTTCACCCGTGGCCAGGTGGGAAAGGACAATGTGCTGGACTGGCTGAAACGCTTGGACACGCCGGATGATAGTGACTTTCGGGAGATCAATATCGTGATCTTCATTGCGACCCATGGTTGCTCGGATGGCGCCGACAACTATCTCGCAACCCATGGTTGTGCGGAGACGGCCTATGGGGACATGATCAGGACGGGGGAATTGAGGAAGTCTCTGAACACGGCGATTCGGAATATCAAAGAGAAGAATCATCATGCCCGGTGCCGTGTGCTGTACATAGTTGACGCATGCCGATCCCCCATCCCCAAGGGGTCTGTGGCGTCACAGAGAGGAGCGAAGGAAAAGCCGGATGGAAACGGGGAGCAGAGCCGGACAACCCAGGTACGGGAGCGGGAGTGGCAAGCGTATCGAAACATCCGGGAGGAGCTGGGCAGAACGGACACCGACCTTCCGTATGACACTTTGTTCTGGTTCTCTTGCGCAGACAATTGCGATGCGTGGGAAATCCCGGTAGGGAAGCACAAGCGCGGGCTCTTTGCATACTCGCTGGAGCAGGAACTCAGGAGCCAAGAGCATGCCCGCTTTTGGGAACTCATGATTGCGACCAACGAGAAGGTCCGGCATCATAGCGGCCAGGAACAGACGCCCCATGTATCCGGCGCAATCGAGGTGGTTCTAGACATCCCGTTGAGGGAGGTGGCTTCGACGGGCGAGGGCAGGACCAGCGAAGTGCTTTCCCCACCAGGAACAGAGCCGCCGGAACGGGGTGCCTCGTCCCGGAGACATGTGCTCTGGGCTGTGGTGGCCAGTGCTGCTCTGGTGTTGTCGGTATGGGCCGGGGTGGAGATTCTCCAGCGGGCCGGCGGGAGGGCAGCAGTTACCCCCCCCAATCTCGCTCCTCTTTCCCCAGTCAACCAGGAAGATCCGGAGGCAAGCCCTCCGGAGAGTCATTCGCCCAGTACTCCCCACTCGCCGTCGGATTTCAGCCAGCGGTCTGCGGACTACGGTAGCGTCGCAGGGGCTGACCATGGGGCTCTGCAGCCTAGTGGGCTGTCCGCCCCCCCGGGCCTCCTTTCCCAGGAGATCAAGTGGCTGACCCGTCCTGGGGAATCTGCCGACCATTCCGCCGCGCTTAAGTTCGTACAGATCCCCTCGCTGGATCTCTGGGTATCAGTACACGAGGTGACCAACAGGGTCTACCACTGCTACGATCCGCAACATTCCTCCAGGAACGTCCTCGAGACGTATCCGATCTGCGACGACCTGCAGCCGGTGGCGTGCATCAACTACGAGGATGCTGTCGAGTTCTGCAAGTGGGCAACAAAGAGCCTGCGGGCGGAATGGATACCGGAAGGGACCATCATCCGCCTGCCCACGGAGAAGGAATGGGAAGCGTTTGCCCGTCCCGCCGAAGGCGCCCTCTACCCCTGGGGCAGCCAGTGGCCCCCGCCCAAGGGGGTGAATCTTGCCGGAATAGAGGCGAGGCCCCTGATCTGCGGGAAGAGCGGCGGACTGGCCGGGGTCATCGAGACTTGGCAGGACGATTTCCCGGTATCTGCCCCGGTAACGGAGACCTGGCCGAACAAGTACGGTCTGGCCGGCGTCGGCGGAAACGTGCAAGAGTGTTGCCAGGCGAATGACGGCGGCGGATTCGGCGCCTGGCGCGGCGGTAGCTGGGACACGGACAACAAGGGCAAGGCACGCGTTGACGCTGCGGACAGGGAGGCGGAGACCCGCCTGGCAACAAGGGGGTTTCGGCTGGTGGTCGGGCCGCCGGTCGGGAGGCGAAATGGCAGGTAGAAGATTCGGTTGCCCTGCCGAAAAGAGGGGAAGAACGCCTTCCTTGTGGAAGAGTCCGGACGGGGCAGGCGTCTGTAGAGCAATGCGGGTGGCTTGGCGACTCGATCATAGATCGTTGGCGAAGGAATAGCAACGGGATGGGCAACATGGACCACTTCAGGGTACGATCCCATACCGCGACTGCGGCAGCCTGCGCGGGGAGGATCATGGACCGGGCCGGGCTCAGCGCGGCAGCGGTTCGCGGGGAGATCGCACCAGACGACGAAGTGCAGATGGAAATCGGCGGTCCGTGGGAGCCACTCAGAAAGCATCCGAAGCTGTTCGATATGGCTCTGCTGGTAACCCATGCCATCGGCCTGGTCCACTCCACGTTGGAGAAAGACACCGGCTGCCCCTTCCACGAGGTGCGTGCCGTACTCGACAAGCTCCAGGCGCTGACTAGCACGCAATCCCGGTTCTTTTTCGTCATACTGGGTGCCGCCCTCTTGGTGGATCACGACCCTGAAGCAGCCCTGGAACAATATGGCGAAGCGTTGGCCTGGGTAAGCAGCGGAGGCGAGGAGGAGGAGTTGGTGCGGGCCCCCTGGGAGCAAGCGTACGTCTACAACAACATGGGAGTCCTCAAGCTCCAGCTCGGCATTGCGGGAGGAGACATGGATCTGTACCATGCCGTGCAGTCCACCCGTATTCCGCCAACCGGCGAAGAGGAGGAAGAGGAGGAGGCCCTCGCCGGAGCCGCGGATGCCCCGCCGCAGGAGTCGGCAGCCACGCATTCCCTGACCGGGCCCAGCACCGGCTGGCCAGGGCTGTTGCCCATGCCGGAGGCAAGCCTGAACTTCGCCATCCTCCTGGATTACTTCCGCAAGCACCGCATCGTCCCCAATCCCTGTCTACTGCCGCCGGAGTGGGACCCCGCCCAGTGGCGCCAGTGG
>QKCY01000199.1 GCA_003245525.1 Victivallales bacterium
AGCCGATCAGGAGATCGGCGTTCCCAGGCAGCCCGTCATCCGGAACGCCAATCTCCCGATTGGCCGTCTTTCCGTCCCGTTGCCGAACGTCCCCAAGAGCCGATCAGGAGATCGGCGTTCCGGGTGCACTGCCCGAGTTGCATGGGCGGCGAGCCACACTATGGTTCCCGGCTTCGCGTGGCGTGGCCGCGCTTGACTGTGCAATACCGGGGGCTGGTTCTCCATGACCCGTATTCTCATTTACGTCTTCCCTGCTCTGATGGACATGGTGGTGTCGCTGAGCATGTTCGCCTGCACGGTCCGTGCTGCCCGCGAACTCCAGCTCAACGCCTTCCTGGTGGCCAGCATGGTCCCCGCCTGGGGCATCGCCTACATGGCGACCTGTCCACTGGTGGGCCGGATGATGAACCGCCACAACGCGGCCAAAATGCTCATCTTCTCCTGTCTGGCGGCCAGCGTGCTGTGCGGAGCCTTCACCGTGATCGAAAGCGGGCCGGCCATGTTTGCCGGCATGGTCACGATGGGGGTGGTGGCCGCCTTCTTCTTCGGTCCCTTCCAGATCTTCATGGCGGCGGTGGACGAGGGTGGGGCCAAGCCCATCACCTTCTCCACGGGCATGTACACCTTCAGTTGGAGCATGGGCTTCGCCGCCGGTCCCTTCGTGGCCGCCGCCTTTGCCTGGTTGGACCGCGCCCTGGCCGCCGGACAGACCGGGTGGGGCCTGGGTGCCATCCGCGCCTTCGGAGCGGCGCTATATGGCAAGGAAGGGCCGTACGGCAGCCAGTTTAGCTACCTCTTCGCGATCCTCCTGCTGCTGCTTAACGTCGTTGGCATCGCCTTTCTCGCCCGCCACGCCCATCCCCATCCCGACCCCGAGCAGGCCCCGACCAAACCCGCCGGTGCCCTGGATTACTCCCGCCAGCCGAACTACGTCCTCTACGCCTGGATCGGCGCAGGCGTCGGCATCTTCTCCATCCAGATGCTCCGGGCCGTGTTCCCCAAATTCTCCGATCCGAGCGTCCTCGACCTACCGGTTCAGGACCAGGGCATGATCTTCTTCGTGCTCAGTCTCGTTCAGGCCTTCACCGGCCTCGCCCTTTGCTGGAGCAAGACCTGGATGTACCGCGCGACTCCGATCATCGCCAACGGCCTCTTCGGGGTGGTCGGCCTGCTCTGCCTGGGCCTGGGAACCACCCTCCCCGTGTTCCTGCTCGGCGCGACCTGCTACGGCATCTACGCGGGCTGTTTCTTCTTCTACTTCGTTTTCCATGCCATCGCCCACCCCGACAAGGCCCCGAAACAGGTCGGCATCAACGAGGCCGTCGTGGGCATGCTCGGCATCGTCGCCCCCCTTCTCGGCGGTCTCTCCGCCGACCATCTCGGCATGGCCTCCCCCTTCGTGATCTCCGCCATCCTGGTGGTTGGGACCCTCGCCTTCCAAGCCTGGGTTCACCGCCGTGGTTTCCTGCCGGTCGGGGCGGAGGGTTGATCCCCGGCACTAGCAGGCGATAGTATCTCGTTCCCGGCGGTCGCAGTTCCCGCCTCACCAAAACAAAGGCAAAGCCATGAACGAGCTTCTCTGGGCTGGCATGTTGCTGGCCAACTTCGGGGCGATTATCCTCGCCTACCGGCTGTATGGCCGACTCGGCCTCTACATCTGGATTCCCATCGCGGTCATCGTGGCCAACATCCAGGTGCTCAAAGCGGTCACCCTCTTCGGGATGGATGCCACTTTGGGCAACATCGTCTATGCTTCCTCGTTCCTGGTCACCGACATCCTGGCCGAGAACTACGGGCACAAGGAAGCCACCCGCGCCGTCGGCATCGGTTTCTTCGCCCTGCTGGTGATGACCGGGCTAATGAATCTGGCCCTGCGCTTCACGCCTTCCGATGCGGACTTCGCCCAGGAGAGCCTCGCGACGATCTTCGGTTTCATGCCGCGCCTCGCGGTTGCTTCCCTGACCGCCTATCTGGTCAGCCAGTACCACGACATCTGGGCCTTCCTCTTCTGGAAGCGGCGCAAACCCGGCACCCGGTTTCTCTGGCTGCGCAACAATGCCAGCACCATGGTGAGCCAACTGCTCGACACCGCCATCTTCACCACCATCGCCTTCGCGGGGGTGTTCGAGGGCAAGGTGTTCTGGCAGATCTTCTGGTCCACCTACCTGCTCAAATGGCTGGTCGCCGCCCTCGACACCCCCTTCGTCTATCTCGCGAACTGGATGCACCGGCACGGGCGCATTCCGGGGAATGTCTAGGGGACCAGCTTCAGGTTGAAGGTATGGAAAAGGCTCTGGCCGTCGTCGGCGGTCACGCTCACGATGATGCCACTGACCGTGTCGGCCGTCTCCGGCACCGCCCAGACCACCTCGCCAGCGGGCGAAACCGTCATCCCTTCCGGTCCCGAATCGAGTTTGTAGGTCAGGGATTTCGCCGAGGTCCTGGCCAGGATCTGGTAGCGGAAAACGGCTCCCTTCCGAGCCCGGTTAGGGGGAACGGACTCCACGAACAGAAAGTCGATCTCCCGCTCGCGCAGGCTCCGCTCGATATCGACGGTCTGGATCCTAACGCTGTCGTTGGTGGACGGCAGGATGGCCAGTAGCTTGAGTTGAGGAACTAGGTTGTAGCGTTTCTCGAAGGAGAGTCCGTTGCGGGCCATCGTGATGTTGGTGGCGGCGATATCCTTGTTCGGCGGCAGGGTCAGGACCGGAGTGGCAAGGCCCCGGACAAAGACCGAAACCCGAGTGTCGCCCCCGCG
The DNA here is from genome assembly GCA_003245525.1 of Victivallales bacterium. GTDB lineage: Bacteria > Verrucomicrobiota > Lentisphaeria > Oligosphaerales > Lenti-02 > Lenti-02. The sequence continues at coordinate 2,759 of QKCY01000199.1, forward strand.
CATGTAGTGGGGGCCGGACATGGACAGGCCGAGATAGTAGGCGGGATGGGAGGACGGGATGACGCACCGGACATCCGCCGGGCAGTCGGGGACCTTCACCAAGCCGACGGTGTACACCCCGCCCGTACCAGTGTAGACGAACTCGCCATTCGGACCGGGCAGCACATGCCCCACCGACGTGTGCTCGCGCTGGGTGGTGAGTTTGCCGTCGGTCAGGACGTACACCTCAAGCCCTGACGGCGAAAGCCCGTTCACCCAGGCCCCGAAAACCGTGCCGCAGTCCGCCGCCCGGACAGTCGGAGGATATTGCGGGTGGTAGCTGTTGCCTCTCTCCTCCTCCACGTCCATGGGCGCCAACGTCTGCCCGTCGACAAAGGTCCGCGCAAATCCGCTTCCGGTCGAGTGGAACAGAAGCAAGGGACCGTCGCTGCCCGCTCCCACGGTGAGACTGATCGCCCGGCCTGCAACGGGCATGGTCACGCGCCGGTCGCGCTCCAAGGGATTGAGCGTCCAGCGTTCCAGCAGGCCGCTGGTGCGGTTCGCCACAAAGAGGCACTGCCTCCCGCCCGCCACCAAGGCATCGGCATCGAGCAGCGGCACGTAGCCAGCTATGGACTTTTCGTCCAGATCGAGCACGGCCACCCTCTTCAGGCTGGACATGGTCAGCAGGAGATAGCGGCCATTGCCCGCCCGGGCACAGTCGTCATAGCGGGCGGGCAGCTTGACGCCACAGGCGTCCTCCGACTCCGCCTCTGCCGGTTGGTCGGGGAGCGGTTCCGGCACCGTAACGCTCTTGGCAGTTGCCGGCGGCGGCAACGGTCTGACGGGGGCGATGACCTCCTCCAGACTGGCGAGGGGCTGCGCCTTGCGGTTCATGCTCCACGGCGAGGGACGGATCGAGATGACGCCGCTGGCCTTCGCCAGCACCCGAGTGTCCAACGAGACCACGACCTCATAGGTGACGCTACGCACCGCCTGCTCCTTGTCGAGTACCCGCAGGCTCTTGATCTCCCGGACCGGGATCGTGATGTCCTGGCCGGCAACCCAGACGACAACGGGGGCCAGTCCCGTGATCTTCAGCCCCTCCTCGCCGATCGCGAACCCAGCCTGGCACGTGAGCGACTTGCCGGGGACGATCTCCGCCAGTTCGCGCAGATCCCACCGCTGGGTGGGGGGCAGGAGAGCGAAATCGGTGCCGATGGAACGGCTCGGGATCGAGGTGGTGATGGCGGTGTCGCCCACATCGATCTGGACCTTCACGGGTCCATCGGGGACCGGCGGCTCCAGCAAGGGGGCTGTTGCCGTCCACTCGCTGCCCGGCACCCCCTCCTCCACCAGCATGGGGCGGGACGTGGTGCCGGAGACCAGCGCCACCGTACAGGTCATCCTCCCGGTCGGCGGGAGCAGGCTCTTCGCCTTGACCTGCACCGATACCGGCGCGAAACGCTGCCGCCAGTCCACCTCGCGCACGGGGGTGACTGTCAGGTCGGGAATGGCGATGAACGTGCGCACCTGGTCCACCGGAATGGCAAAGTTCACCCCGGAACCGGGTATGCCGCTCACGGTGACCCCCACCACCTTGCCCTTGTCGTCCAGCACGGGACCGCCGGAATTGCCCGGGTTTACCAGCACGTCCATCTGGATCTCGCGCAACGTGCCGTCCGCCAGCCGACGCAGGGAGGTGATCTTGCCCGTGTTGACACTGGCACTCGGATAGGCGTCCTCAGTGACCGCCAGGGATTTGCCGAAGGGATAGCCGAAAGCGATCAACGGCATGGTCTCGAAGAGTGCGACCGTGTCGCCCAGCTCGATGGGAGACAACTGGCCCTTGACTCCCGACAGCCGCAACAGGGCGAGGTCCATGTCCTTGTTCTTGCGGACGACCTGGGCCCGTGCCAGCTCCTGCCCGGGCTCTCCGGGATGCAACACCACGCGGAACTGTGCGGGAGCGTCCTCGATCACATGGTAGTTCGTGATCACGTAGCCGTCGTCGCTGATAAGGAAGCCACTGCCGAAGCTCTCGCCGAGCTTGGCCTCCACCAAGACGGTTGCCGCCTTGGCCCGCTGGACTTGGGCCAAGTCAACCCCCGCCCAAGCGCCGATCCCCAACGTCCAGGCAGCAAGAAGCAGACAACGGAACACCATGCAGCAATCCCTCCGTGCAGAGGCGTCTCAAGCGGGCAAAAACATGCTGCAATGTACGTTGGTTTCCGGGATCTGCCCATTCCCCGACGCTACGGGTTCGTCATGCCCGGCGGACGCCATGCCGCCTCGCACCACCGCGCCCTTCGGTGCGACGCCGGCCTGCGCTGGGTCAGTTCCCCTGCACGAGCCGGAGGAGGCCCGCCTGGCGCGGCACAATCCCGGCGCAGAGCACCTGGCCATCCACCAGGACCGTGGGCGTGAGCACCACGCCCAACCCCTCGGCCTGAGCTTCGGCCACGGTCAGGTAACGCACGGTGCAGGCATCGGGACAGGCCGCCACGACCGCTTCGAGCACAGCCTGGGTTTCCCGGCACTTCCGGCAGGAGGGTTCGTTGTGGATCAGCGTGAACTGCATGGTTCCCCTGCCCTCTAGCGACTGGAATGGGCGAAACAGGGGCAGTCCTCGCCACAGCCGCCGATGTCCTCGGGTGCCGTCACCAGACGGACCCGTTCCACCGCCTGCGCGATCTGGTCTGCCGCCCATCTCGCCTCCTCCACCGTGTTCTCCGGTCCGGTCGAGATGCGGATGGTGCAGAAGGCCGCCTGCTCGTCCAGCCCCATCGCCAACAGCACATGGGATGGTTCCTGGGAATGGCTCGCACACGCCGATCCCGTGCCGACCGAGATGCCCACGGAACTGAGGGCCAGAACCACGCTCATGGCGTCGGCATGGTAGCAGCAAAGGCTGGTCGTGTTGGGTAACCGCAGACCTGCGTGCCCATTCCGCCAGCACTGCGGAATCCGGGCCGACAGATTGTCGAAGATCACCCGCAGCGCCAATCCGTGGGCCATATTGGCCGACAGGTCGCGCCGGGCAACGTCTGCCGCAGCCCCCATCGAGACGATGCCCGGCACGTTTTCGGTACCTGCACGCCAACCCCGTTCCTGGTGTCCGCCTTGGAGAATGGGCATCACTCCGGATGGGTCACGCAGAATCAGGGCGCCGGTTCCTTTGAGCCCCCCGAACTTGTGAGCGGAGAGCGAGTAGCTCTGGCAACCAATGGCGGCCACATCCACCGGAATCCGCCCGGCGGCCTGCACGCCATCCACGTGGAAGCGGACTCCCCGGTCACGGAGCAACTGGCCGATCTCGGCCACGGGTTGGAGCACGCCGGTCTCGTTGTTGGCGTGCATCACGGTCACCAGGAGGGTGTCGGGCCGCAGGGCCGCCGCCAGTTCGTCCAGCCGCACCCGACCGTCGCACCCGACTCCCACCACCGTCACCTCGGCCCCATGGACCGCCTCCAGCCAAGCGCACGTCTCGCGAACCGAGGGATGCTCGATGGCTGACAGTACCAGATGCCGACGCATCGGCTCCGACCGACCGAGGAAAGCGCCGCTGATCGCCAGATTGTTGGCCTCGGTCCCGCCGCCGGTGAAAACCACGTCCCCGGCAGTCGCCCCCACCAGCCCGGCGACCTGCTCCCGCGCCCGGTCCACCGCACGGTGGTTTTCCTGCCCAATGGCATAGGGGGCGGAGGGATTGCCAAAGCCGCCCTGAATATAGGGCAGCACCGCCGCGACCACCTCCGGATGCATCGGCCCAGTCGCATTGTGATCCAGGTAGACCTGCTGTCCCGCCATCGTGCCGTTCTCCTGGGCAATCCCTAGTTCTGCTGGGCCGCCGCGAGTTCCTGTTTCACCGCCGCCAGGAGATCCTCCGCCGTCCATTCGCCGTCGACGCGACGCACGAAGAGGACCTTGACCTGTTTGCCGTCCTCGGTCAGATCGAAGGCGTTCTTGCCATTGATCGCGACCGTGCCGCAGGAGAACCCGTCGTCGTCCCGGCGCTTGAGCCCCTCGGGCCGCCGCCAGTCCACGATCTCGGTACTGACTTGGCCGGGGAATGTCTCCATCAAGCTCTTGACCAAGGCGAGCGTCTCCTCGTGGCCGCCCGGATAGTAGGCCACCACCTTGACCACGGCATTCTCGGGACCGCCCTTGAAGTCGCAGTATTGGGTATCGCTCCCTGGGGCTGCCGCCGCCGCCGGGGGTTGCGCTTGCTTGCCACACGCCCCGGCGAAAAGAGCCAGAACCACCAGGCCACTCAGGCCAAACCAACGCTTGCTGCCGATTGCCATCGTACCGTCTCCTTGCCTACTTGTTCTGTGCGGTCGCCGCCGGGGCCTTGGGCTCCAGGCGGGGAATGTCGTGGGAATCGAGCAGGTCCTGGCCTTCCGGACTCAAGAGGAACTGCACGAACTCGCCAGCCAACTGGGGATGTGCCGCCTTGGCCAGCGTGGCGATGCAGGCGAAGGCGGGATCATAGGAGTCCTCGGGCACGCTCTCCAGAATGCGCACCCGCGAGTACTCCAGCTTCTGGGGAGCAGTCTTGAGGGGACAGGACCGATAGGCGAAGCTGGCTTGGGCCCGCTCCTGGGCCACGTGGCCATAGGCCGTGATGGGATGGTCCCAGAAGGTCATCTTGTCCTGCACCTTGTTCCACAGCCCGGCCTTCTCCAGGGCTTGCTTGGTGTAGTACCCCACCGAGTTCTCCACCGGATCGGCGATGGCGATATTCTTGACCTCGGGCTTCAGCAGATCGGCCATGGTCGCCACGCCGCCAGGATTGCCCCGGGGGGCGAAGAGCACCAGTTCAAACCGCCCGAAGGGCTGGATGGCGCCGGCTGCGACCGCCCCGGCATCCTCCAGTTTCTTCACCTCCAGCGTACCTGGCGAGACCACGAGGTCAGGTGTCTCGCCCTTGTCCAAGATGCGGCGGACGAGCACGTTCCCGTTGTCCAGCACCACATTCACCGTCGCGTCGGCATGAGCCTTCTCGAAGGCCTCCTTGGCCGCCATGAAGGGTAGCTCCATCCCGCAGGGAACGTAGACGGTCAGGGCATTCGCCTCCGCTCCCGCGCCCGACGGGGCCTTCGTACAGCCTGCCCCTAGACCCAACGAGATACCGGCGGCCACGATCCATCCTACCCAACCCTTGCCTGGACTCATGCTCAACTCCCAATGGGGCCGATCTGCCGTCAACCTGCGTTCCGAGCCAATCAGCCGTGTTGCCAAACTACGAATACCCGGTTACTAGTTAAGTATCTCGATTGACTTATTAAGAACACAACACTCTAGCAGGAGTTGCACGCCGAAACAGGGGCGGGCGGCGACGAGCGTTGAAGTAACTGTGAAAAACGGATCGAGTACACGATCTTCCTGAAGGCAGTTGCGGGACATATGTTGTGGGCGGCCTGCAATCCGACACCAGCCACTCCCCCAACCGCCATCGAGGAATCGGCAGACCAAGGGAACCAAGCATGAAGATTCTCCTGCACGAACGGGCCACCGAGGTCGTTCCGGGGACCACCCTCTTCCAACTCCGCCAACAGGTCAAACCCGACGCGGACATCCTGATCTACAACGGGGCGATTGCCAGTGCCGACCTACCCCTGCGCGAAGGGGATGCCGTCCACCTGATCCGGCGGGGCGAAGCTCCTTCGGCTGCCGACATGGAGTCCCTGCTCGTGGCGCGCCACACGCCCGGTGTCCACGAGCGGGTCCGGCAGGGAGTGGTCGGCATCGCTGGCCTGGGGGGACTTGGTTCCACCATTGCCGTCGCCCTGGCCCGGACGGGAGTCGGCAAGCTCGTCCTTGCGGATTTCGACGTGGTCGAGCCCAGCAACCTCAACCGCCAGCAGTACACCATCGCCCAGATCGGCATGTACAAAGCCGAAGCCCTGACGGAGGTGTTGGGGCAGATCAATCCCTACGTCCAGCTCGACGCCCGGATCGTCAAACTCGACGAAACCAACCTGCTGGACATCTTCGGCTCGGTCCAGGTCATGATCGAGGCCTTCGACACCCCCGCCGCCAAGGCTATGATTGTGAAAACCTTCCGCAAACACCGCCCGGATATCCCCCTGATCACCGCCAGCGGGCTCGCGGGCTATGGTTCCTCCAACCAGATCCGCACCCGCCGCGTACTCGGCAACCTCTATCTGGTAGGCGACGAGGAAACCGCCGCCCGCCCCGGCATGGGCCTCATGGCCCCGCGCGTCGGCATCGCCGCCTCCCATCAGGCCAACGCCGCCCTCCGCCTGCTGCTCGGCCTGGAAGTCGAGGAAGACTAGCAGAGAGCCACGCCCCATCCCACGGTCTGCCCTGTCCGCCGTCCAGAGAGTGGGAGCGGCGTCTCGCCGCTCATTCGGGGGACCGGGCATCGGAAGGATGCCAAGCCCGTGTGCCGAATCGGTTCCTGCACCCCGGAGTTCCGGCCTCCACCAG
>QKCY01000200.1 GCA_003245525.1 Victivallales bacterium
CACGGTGATCTTCCACCCGGATGCGGCTAGCCTCGATGCCTATGGCCAGCCCCGTGGCGAGACACCCTACCTGGCCGAGTCCACCAAGGGCGAAGTATGGACGGTCCGCCAGCGCCGCGACGGACGCGGCCCGCTGGTGGTGGATCCGGTCGGCAAGGGCCGTTTCGTCCAGTGCGCCTGGGAGCTTCCCGCCAAGTTCCAGCCCGGTGACGCGGGCGTGGCCGACTACGCCAACCTGCTGGCCGAACAGGCCGGGGTGCGCAGTTTCCTGGCGGACGGCGCAGCGGCCGATCCGGCTATCGACGTGCGTTTGCTCCAGGCGGGTCCCTGCCGTCTGCTCTTCGCTACCGAGATGGCCACCGAGGGCCAGGAACGCGCCGTCTCCGTCTCCCTCCGTGATCTGAAGCCGGGGACGCCGGTCTTTGCCCTGAATCCCCGCACGGCCTCCGTTACGCCGCTGAAGGTAACGAATGGCACCTTCACGCTCGCGGGCATCGATCCCGGGGCCATGGCGCTGGTCGCCGATCAGCCCTGGCAGCCGCTGGTGGGTCTAGATGCCCCCAAAACCCTCCACGCGGGCGACCGCTTCACGGCGACGATCACCATCGACAACCTCGATGCGGTGCCCGTCGCGGGCACGACCGTGCTCTCGGTTCCCCAAGGGTGGCAGGTCGTCTGTGCCAATCCCGCCTTCGCCGGGTTGGCTCCCGGCGCCCGTGCCCGGGTCGAGTACACGGTGACCGTGCCGGCGGATGCCACCATCGACCATTTCGGGATCGAGAATCCCCTGACGGCGAGCGTCGAGTTCACGGCGGGCCGTTCCGGTACCCTCGCGGTCAAACACCTGCCCTTCCTGCTCCCCGCCCTCGACGTCCGCCTGAGCTACGCGGGCCGCGATCTCAACCCCTGGGAGGAAATGCAGCCGACGATCCTGCGCTGGGGCTGGGACAACGAGGTGATTACCCCACCTGCGCCGCCGGTTTCCTGCCGGGCCCAGGCTCCGGTCTCCATGTGGCTGCGCATTGCCCCCCGCTTCCAGGGCAAGACGCTGCGCCTGAGCGTCGCCGGTCCCGGCCAGCCCCGCGTTGAACCGGCCCAACTGGTGCTTGGATCGACCGATCTGACCGCCGATCTTACCCTCCTCCTACCGGAGCCGGGACAGTACGAACTGACGGCCCAGTGCGAGGACGAGACCTGTACCGTCGCGCTCACCGCCGGGGTCCACGCCGAGACCGTGACCGCCGCCTGCCAGGCCGCCAAGATGGCGCTGCCGAAGGGCTGGACGCCGGTGGCGGAAGTGGGGGTGGGGACTCGCGATGCCGCCGCTTGCGGCGATGTGGTCTCCCTGCCCGTGGATCTCGGCACCGGAACGGGTTCCGTGGCCGTGTTCGATGCCCAGGGCAAGCCGGTGGCCGCTGGAGTCGGCGGGGCCAGCGTGACCTTGGCGGCGGATGTGCCCAAGGACGATGTCGCCGTCTACACGGTGGCCCGTGGCCCCGAGGCGTTGCCCGTGCCCCAGCGGGTGCGCATGGAGCGGATCGACGACAACGCCCTGGCGGTTTCCGGCGACCACTACCGCGTCTGCTTCGACACCGCCTTGGGGCTGGTCCGCTGGATCGAGCTCGACGGCCAGAAGGTCGCGCCTTACCGCACGGGCTTCGTGGCGGTGACCGCTGGTGGCGAGGAGCAGGCCCCCGATGCCACGTCCCAAGTGGATTCCCTCGCCATCTCCACTTCCCCCGTGGCGGCGGATATCGAGATCAGCGCCCTGCGTCACGGTCTGCGCGTGGTGCAGAAGTGGCGGCTGGAGGCAGGTCGCCTGGGCCTCGAACTGCGGGTGAGCAACGAGACCCGCCAGCCCCTCGGCTTCGGCGAGTTGCGCTACGAGTTCGGCTTCGACCCCGACCGCCTGCCCAACTGGCAACGGGTCCTGAACAACGGCAAGACCGAAACGGGAGTCATGCCCAGCGGGTTCGGCCCCATGCGCGGGGCACCGGTGGCCGACTTCCTGACCGCCGACGGCGCTGGCATCGCGGTTCGCCCCGGGCGCTGTGCCATGATCACCAAATGGCAGACTGGACCGGTGGGCCTGCGCCATAGCGCCGCCCGGACCGATCTTGGCTTGCTTACCGGCATCAGCATGGATCCCGGTGACACGGTCCTCGCCGAGTTCGACTTGCTGCCCCATCGCGGCCCTCTGGCCCAGCCCGTTCCCCCGGTCCTCGTCACGGCCACCAGCCAACGCTAATTGCCGTTCTATTCACCACGAAGACACGAAGAACACGAAGGAAAGACAATAGGAAAACACCAATTCCGCGCAACGCCCGGAGCTCCGGGCGTTGCGCGTGGCATTCTATCTTGTTTCTTCGTGCTCTTCGTGTCTTCGTGGTGAAGTCTTCCCCAAACCATAGAGAGGTCTATCATGCGCCTGTGGTTGCTGCCGATCCTGACTGCCTGGACGCTGTCCGCCGCTCCCGTCGTGCTGGACGATGGGGAATCGATCAAGGAATGGACGGTCACCCGCAAGCCGGCCGCGGTGGTGGCGGCTGATTCCGCCGCCGTGGGGCAGGGGGCGGTGCAGGTGACCATGCCGGGCATGGTTACCCGGACCTTGACCCGGTCCTACGTGCCGGGCAGCGAAGCATGGGACCACTACGCGGGCGTGGCCTTCTGGGTGAAGGGCGACGGCAGTGACCAGTTCGGCTGCCTGGCTCTGGAAGGACCCTATCCTTTCGTCACCTACTTCCCGCTAGCCAATCGCGAGTGGCATCGGCTGGTGGTGCCGTGGCAGGATTTCGTGCCGGAAAACCAGACCGATCCCATCGGCAGCTTCGGCGGTATGCCGCCCAGTGGCATCCAGAAGCTGCGTCTCGGGTCGCGCTGGACCATCGGGCACAACAACAATCCAATTCCCGCCCATTCCTATGCCATCGACCAGATCGAACTCGTGGAGGAAGCCCCCGCGGTGCCTGCCATACCAGCCCCGCGTCCCTTCGGCGAGGTGCTGGCTCTGCTCAAGGCGAAGCAGCCGGTTCGTATCCAGTGCATGGGCGATTCGATCACCGCCGGTACTGGGCTGGCCGACCGGGACGCGGAACGCTATGCCACCCAGACCCAAGACTTGCTCCGGCGCTGGCTGGGCTATGAGGATGTCACCTGCTACAGCCGCGCTGTGGGCGGGGCCAAGCTCACCGACGCCCGTGCCTGGGTGCCGCGCGACTTTGTCGGTCCTACCCCGGACCTCGTGACCATCTGGTACGGCTACAATGACAAGAGCAACGCCCAGACCCGCGCCTACTTCGAGCAGTCGCTGAACGACTACATCGACCGGGTGCTCCGGGCCACCCAAGGGCATACCGCGATCCTGCTCTTCGCCACGGGGCCGGGCTGCGGCCCCCGCTTCACCATGCTCGACGACTATGCGGACACGGTCCGCGCCACCGCCCAGCGCCGGGGGCTGCCCTGCTTCGATGTCCAGGCGTTCCTGAAGTCCATTGGTCGCGAGAAGCTCGACGACTTCTATGGCGACATGGCCCATCCAAACGTGCGGGGCCATGCCTTCATCGCCGATCACCTGGCTTCCTTCCTGGTCGAGCAGGCGGGGATCACTGCCCCGAAGCCGGTGCCGCCGCCCCGGCCCGCGCCGGGGCCGGCCGTGTCCTGGGATTTCGAGGACGGGGCCAAGGGCTGGAACTTGGATTGCGCCGAAGTGACCTGCGGGGAGGGCGAGGCCGTGTCCGGCCACCAGTCCCTGCGTTTTGCCTTGGGAACAGACGCCAAGGACCACCGCCGGGCCTATTCGCCCGTGGTTCCAGTGACGCCCCGCCAGCTCTATACCTTCAGCGCCCAGATCCGTGGTGTGACCCCGCTGTCGGCGGGATCGATGGGGGTCTACGTCTGCTTCTACCCCGATGCCACCGGGGAGGGCGAGCCCAAGATCGTCAGCGTCCAGCGCAACTTCGGCAAGGCAGGGGTGTGGGAGCCCAAGAGCTCCCGGCTGGAAGTGCCCGAGGGCATGGGCAGTCTACGTATGATGGTGTGGGCCTCCCGCGATGCCGTCGGCGAGTTCCGCTGCGACGACGTGGCTATCGAACCGGCCACCGAGGATGCAAAATAGGCTAAGGAAGCCACGAATTGCCCGAACGTCACGAACCGAATAGGGGGTGTGTCTTCCGTAGCAGAAGACACCGCATGCCCTTCCTTCCCGCAAGCAACTCTACGTGCTGGCTGATCCCTTTCGTACTACCATCATCCCGAACCTTGTTCTCTGTGCGGCAAACGCATCGCAAGTCATTCGAATTCGGCATGGTGCAAACGCTGTCGGAGTCCCGCCTTGAGGCGGAAGCCAGTGCGCAGCTTCAGCGAGCGCGGTGCACATCGGATGCAGGATGACGGTGGCGGTGGCCTCCCTCCGGCGCTGAAGCACCGGAGACGGCTGCCGCGTGAACGCGGGACTCCGACGAGGCGGGCGGTCGGTTTCCGACCGGGCAGCGCGTCCCCAGACCGGATTCGGACGGTCGGATGGGCAGGAGGTCGTGGAGAAGCGGCGGGCCTCCGCCGCGAGGCGTACCGGATGGGAAGGGACCGGCGGTTTCGGGAGAAGCGTCACGCCCCGCGCCCGGGGCCGGGCGCTCCTCCAGAACGTGGAATGGATAGAAAGCCCGCCGCGACGCACGGGTTGGGACACGACGAACCTTTTGGCCTTGGCCAATGGCTGCGGCAAGGACCTCGTGGCCTCTTTGGGGGCGAGGCGTCCAGTACGCGCGGTAGCCTAGCGGATGCGGGAAGGCAACATCGACGGATGGCTCTTGCCGGCAAGAATCAGAGGTCGGCTTCGTCCAGGTACCGGCGGGTCTTGTCCGACGGTTTGGCGGCGGGCGGCATGAGCCTCTGGTACTCATCCAGGAGGATGGGGGCGAAGTCTTCGTAGGCTTGCTGCATCTCCTTGAGGTAGGCTTCGTCCTTCACCACCTTCCGGGCACGCTGGTAGAAACGCATGGCCCGGCGGGCATCCTCCAGATCGCGCCAGGCGATGTCCATCAGGGCCAGGTGGACCCGCCCGTCGTCCGGGTATTCGGCGAGGATCTCCTCGTAGGCCTTGATCGCCTCCTCGAAGCGTCCTTCCATGCGGCGTGCCTCGGCGGGGCTGTAGGCGGGCGGAGGACGGGTTGCGTGCTGGTCGGGGAAGATGAGATTGCCCAGGAGGCCTCCCAGAAACATTTTCGAGGCTCCTTCGGCCATGACCGTCGCCATGGTGATCACGGCGGCGACCAGCGAGGCAGCCGCGAACAGCAAACACGCAAAAACGGTCAGCATGTTGCCCGAACGAAGCCCCATCTGCGCCAGAAAGAAGGACAGGGAGAGGAAGATGGCGCACAGTGGCAGCCGCCAACTCATGCCGTGCCATTTCTCGCCGTTGATTTCCGCCATGGCGCAGATTCCTCCGGTCAAGCAGTGATCTCTGATACAAGATAGCTTCCCCCTGGCTTGTGGGATAGGAGGCAGGGAAAAATGGGGCACCCAACATTCCTCCTGCGGATTTGGCCTTGGTTCGTAGTCCAGGCTTTAGACTGTGTATTCGGTACCGGTTCATTCCGCCTGAACGCGGTACTAGGAACGGAGTTCTGTAGACTGGCAATCGGCGTGGCTGTTGCTACACTCATTGCACCAATGCAATGGGAGAGTTCCGCCATGCCCAACGATCTGCCGCCGGTCATCGACTGCCATGTCCATCCCTTCCTGGGAGCAGCCACCAACACCTCGTGGTTTCCTGGTACGGACACGCCCGAGCAGTTTGCGGCCGAGTTGCGGCGGGCCGGGATTGCCCAGTGGTGCGGGGCGCCGATCCGGCCCACGCCGGAACCGACCGCTGCCGATCTCGCCGGTTTCAACCAGGAAATGCTGGCTCTGCACGAGTGTTTCGGCGAGGCCTATGTGCCCGCTGCCACGGTACATCCGGCCTTTCCCGAAGAGTCTTGCGTCGCTTTGGAGGCCCTCCATGCGCAGGGGGTGCGCTGGATTGGCGAACTGGTGGCCTACATGAGCGGCTACCGGACCTACGACAGTCCGGGCATGCGCCAGATTCTGGGGTTGGCGCAGGATCTGGCGATGGTGGTCAACATCCATCCCTTCGATCTGGACGAGATCGACCGGCTCTGCGCGGCCTTCCCCCGATTGGCCATTGTGGTGGCCCATCCCACCGAGGGGCGGGCGGGGATTCTGGCTCGCTTCGACCTGCTGGCACGCCGTCCCAACGCTTGTCTCGACCTCTCGGGCAGCGGCCTGTTCCGCTGGGGCATGTTGCGGGCCGGGATCGACCGGGTGGGACCGGAGCGCTTCCTGTTCGGCACCGATTTCCCCATCTGCAACCCGGCGCTGCTGCTCCAGGGCGTACGCTTCGAACACCTGAGCGACCACGAGAGCGAACTGGTCCTCGGCGGCAACTTCCGACGGCTGGTCGGGCTGGCCTAGTAGGAGTCGATGGCGAACATGCTGCGGGCGTCGGAGGCCATGGGCTTGGCTCCCAGCCAATTGACGTGCCCGTCACAGTACAGGTAGTTCATCCCGTCGTTGTGGCGGGAGTAGGTCAGCCCGGCCCCGGTGTAGGCCAGTGGCGCGTCGTAGAAGGCCGAGGAGCTGACGTTGGTGTACCAGGAGCCGACGGTACCACTGGATTCGCGGGCGTCCATGACCATGGCGATCTCGGTGGGCCGCTTGATCTTGGACAGGCAGACCAGGGCGCTCCAGCCCGAACTGTAGGCATTGGCGATGATCTTCTGGTTGCAGCCGTAGTCGGCGATGCCGTGGTGCGCGCTTTCGCTGGGGCAGTAGAAGACGGCATTGCGCCCGTAGCTGCTGGTGGTGCCCGGGAGGACGTCGCTCAGGGTGTCCTGCCAGAAGGGGGCGGTCCACCCGGCGCTGATCATGGGCGGGAAGTACTCTTTGTTGCTGTCCGTGTAGAGAGTGATCGCCAGCCCGATCTGCTTCATGTTGTTCACGCAGGAGATGGTGCGGGCCTTGGCGCGGGCCTGCTGCAATGCGGGAAGAAGCATGGAGGCGAGGATCGCGATGATGGCGATCACCACGAGCAGCTCGATCAGAGTGAACTGGCAGACCTCGCGGGCGGTACGGGACAGGCGGGAGGATACTTGCTGCATCTCGACTCTCCTGAAAGGTTACGGGTGGCCCCCGAACTGGAACCTAATCAGCCGAACCGCCGATGCAAGTGCTTCCGAGGCGAAGAAATGAGCCCTGTAGACTCGGGGGCACCGTGGCCCGCTACTCCTGCAACTCGCGGATCTCCGGGCGACCGGTGAGGCGGTCCACCGCCAACAAGAAGCGGCGCTTGGCTACCACGTAGACGAGGTCGGGGCCGCTGGCGCTGCCGTCCGCATAGAAGGTGAAGACGGGCGGGTTGTCGGGGTCGGGAAGACTCTCGTCGTCCCAGGCGACGCCGCTGGGCAGGGAATAGTTGGACTGGTTCGGGACCACCAGGCCAGGGACGGCGTCCTCTGGTTCGCCGCTGCTGCCGTCCGGCAGCTTGGAGTCGCTCAGGGCGTCCTTCTCCGCCGGTGCTGCTGTCACCACGAAACCGGTGCCGGAGGCATCCAGCCGGGCCTGGATCGTCCGGCCCGAGGCCACCGCCCGCACCGAGCATTCACGGAGGACGGAGACGAAGCTAGTCCGCGCCCCCTCCACCGCCAAGCGTTTGGGGATGCGGGTGACGCGCGGCAGGACAACTCCCAGGACCACGGCCACGATGGCCAGGACCGTCAGGATCTCGATGAGCGTGAACCGCCGTCTCATGCCGTCGCTACCAGGCTACTCGCCCCAACTGGTGATGTCGTCGTCGCTGGGAGACCTGTCCTTGCCCACGCTGTAGATGTCGAAGTCCCCGTGCTGGCCGGGACACTGGTAGACGTAGTCCGAGCCCCAGGGGTCCTTCGGGATCGTGTCCTTGTTGGGGTAGGGGCCGTCCCACTTGTTCGACCCGCCTGGATTGCGGACGAGGTCCTCCAGGGTTCTGGGGAACTCGCCCATGTCCGCGTAGTACATGCCCACGCAGTCCTTGAGGGTGCTGATCTCGGCTCTGGCCGCATTCTTCCTGGCCTTGTCCATTTTGCGCAGGACGTTCACGCCCACGATGCCGGACAGGAGGCCGATGATGGCGACGACGATCATGATCTCGATCAGGGAGAAGCAATGGCGGCGGTAGCGGCGTTTGCGGTTGGTCTGGAACATGGCTCTACTCCTGGTTGGTTCCGGCGGGGGAGTCCCGCTTCTCTAGAAGACATCCTGCATGTCCATCATCGCCAGGAACATGAGCAGAACGATGCTGCCCACCACGATGCCCAGGATGATGATGACGACGGGTTCAAACACGGCCAGCAGCCGTTTGACGAGGCGGCGCAGGTCCTCCTCGTAGCGGTCGGCGATGCGCGCCAGCATCACGTCCACTTCGCCGGTCTCCTCGCCCACGGCCAGCATGCGCAGGAGGAATTGCGGGATGCGGGAGCTCTGCGCGAGGGCGTGGGACAGCTTCTGCCCCCGGCGGAGTTCGCCCGAGACCCCCGCCACCGAAGAGCGCAGGGTCTCGTTCTGGATCACCCGGTTGGCGATGCCCACCGTGTCCAGCAGATGGACGCCGCTCTTCATGAGGATCGCCATGGTCCGGCACATGCGGGCCAGGTTGGCGTAGAGGACGGCCCGGCCCAGCAGCGGCACCCGCAGCACCCATTCGTCGTACCAGGACCGGAGGCGCGTGCCTTCGCGCTGGGTCTGCCGGAACAGCCAGATCAGGGCAACCAGTCCCAGCGGGATCAGCCACCAAAAGCCGCGTCCGAAGTCGGAGAGCTTCAGCAGCATCTCCATCGAGAGCGTCGGCGGCTTGTCCGTCTGCTTGAGGATCAGCGCAAAGCGGGGCACGATCACCCCGATCACCACGCAGAGCATGAGCGCCCCGGCGGAGAGGACGAAGATTGGATAGATCGCGGCGGAGAGCACGAAGGACCGCAGCTCGCGGGCGTCGTTGAGGAACCCGCGCAACTGGGACATCACCTGGGGGAGGGCACCGGCTTCCTCGCCGGCCTCCACCACGTTCGAGTAGAGGCTGGGGAACATCCGGCCGCGGTCGCGGATGAGGCCGGAGAGCTTGCGCCCCTCGTGCAGGCCGCGTCGCAGGTCGCCCACGATC
>QKCY01000147.1 GCA_003245525.1 Victivallales bacterium
CCTACACGGATCACCCGGCCACGCCCGTGATCCTGCCCATGGACTAGATGCGTGACTCCGCCTGAGCGGGGTACCCGCCGGAACGGGAGATTCGGCACATGGCCTCTCTGAACAAGCTCTTTCTGATGGGCAACCTCACCCGCGAGCCCGAACTGCGCTATACCAGCGGCGGTGCGGCGGTGTGCGGGTTCGGCCTGGCCATCAACCGCCGCTACAGCACCGCCTCGGGCGAACAGCGCGAGGAGGTGTGCTTCGTCGACATCGACGTGTGGGGCAAGCAGGGCGAAAGCTGCAAGAACTACCTGCGCAAGGGCGCCCCGGTGTTTATCGAGGGACGGTTGCGGATGGACAGTTGGCAGGATCGTGAGTCGGGCAAGACCCGCACGCGCCTGACTGTCACTGCCGAACGCGTCCAGTTCCTCGGCACGCCGCGCGGCGGCGAGTTTGGCGGCGGTTCCGACGAGGACGGTGCCTACGACTCGCAGCCCGGCGACGGTGGCTACCCGCAGCAGTATGCGCCCCCGCCGCCCCAGCAGTATGCCCCGCAGCCGCAGTCGTACGGTCCTCCGCGCCAGGCCCAGCCGCAGCAGCGGCCCTACGGCCAGCCGGCGGCCCGTCCGTCCCGTCCGCCCCAGGCGCAGCCCCCGCCGCCCCAGCAGATGCCGGCCTTCGAACAGCCGGAAGGCGAGGGCGACACGCTGGACGACATCCCGTTCTAGGGGTCCGCGAATCACGTGAGCAAACCAGGGCACCCAGCCCGAACATAAAGGTCATCGAACATGGCATCGAGAGTAAGACGGAAACGCCGCCGGAAAGTCGTGCGCAAGAAGGTGTGCCGCCTTTGCGAGAACCGCGTGGAATACATTGATTTCAAGGACGTGGACTTGCTGCGCCGCTACCAGACCGAGGGTGGCAAGATCCTGCCCCGCCGCATCACCGGCAACTGCTTCAAGCACCAGAAGATGCTGGCGGCGGCCGTGAAGCGTGCCCGCATTCTGGCTCTGGTTCTCTAAACGGAGTCAAGGAGGTAGCACACCATGCCAGTTGAACTGATTCTGCTCGAAGACGTCAAGGATCTCGGTCGCATCGGCGACCAGGTCAAAGTGGCCGAAGGCTATGCGCGCAACTACCTGATGCCGCGCAAGCTGGCCGCCCCGGTGAGCACGGGCAATCTGCGCCGCCTGGAAGCCCGCAAGCTGGCTCTCCAGAAGGAGCACGAGGAACGGATCGCCGTCGCCCGCGCCATGGCCGAGAAGATCGCCTCGACGTCCGTCACCATCACGGCCGAAGCCGGCGAAGAGGACAAGCTCTACGGCTCGGTCACCACGACCCAGATCGCCGACGCCATGGTCGCCCAGGGGGTCGAGATCGACCGCCACGCGGTGGTGCTCGACGAGCCCATCCGCCAGTTGGGGGTCTACGAGGTCGACGTCCACCTGCACAGCGAAGTGCAGGCCAAGGTGAAGGTCTGGGTCGTCAGGGCCTAGACCGGATACGCGCGCCGTTTCCGGCGCGTTCTGCGATGGAATTGCGGCGGCGGCACGGTCCTCCAGGATCGTGCCGCCGCTTCCTGCCCCAAGGGGGCGACGGGGAACTACGGATGCGCACGATGGATACGGCACCGGACACAAGCGTCTCGGTCCTCCGTTTGGAGGGGCGGCAGATGCCCCACAACGAGGAGGCGGAGATCGCGGTTCTGGGGTCGATCCTGCTCGATCCGAAGAACGCCCTCGACGTCGCCCGGATGCGCCTCGCCAACGTCGGCATCAAGGTCGATTCGAGCGGCAAGCGCAACGCCTTCTACAATCCGGCCCACCAGCTCATCTTCGAGGCCATCGTCAGCGCCGCCGACAACGACCACGAGCGGCCCGACGCCATCACCCTGGCCGACCAGCTCGAACGGAACGGCCAGCTCGAAATGGTGGGCGGGCGCGCCTACCTCGCCCAGGTGGCGAACAGCGTGCCCACGGCGGCGAACATCGAGCAGTACGCCGAGATCGTCCGCCAGAACGCCTTTCTCCGTTCCCTGATCGGCGCGGGCATCGACCTGGTGGACCGCTGCTTCGAGCCGGTGGACGACGCGCAGAGCCTCGCCGACCAGATCGAGCAGGAGATCATGGGGCTCAGCTCCAACGAGGGCGAGAGCACGATCCAGACGATCAAGGAGCTCTGGAAACCGGCCGTCCAGTACATCAACGACCTGGCCCAGGGGAATGCGGGCGCCCGCGGCCTGGCGACCGGCTTCAAGACCGTGGACAAGCTGATCACCGGTCTCCGCCCCGCCGAAATGATCGTGCTCGCCGCGCGCCCCTCGATCGGCAAGACCGCCCTGGCCCTGAATATGGCCTCCGCCCTGGCCATGTCCGAGGACAACCCGGTGCCGGTGGGCATCTTCAGCCTGGAAATGCCCGCCCGTCTGCTGGTTATCCGGCTGATCTGCTCCGAGGCCCGGATCGGGCTCAGCGAAATCCGCGACGGTGCCCTCAGCGACGGCAACTGGCAGCAGGTCCTGACCGCCGGCAAGCGGGTGGGCAAGGCCGACATCGTCATCGACGATGCTGGCGGTCTCACCATCCTCGAACTGCGCCACCGCGCCCGCCAGATGAAGCGCGAGCACAATATCCAGGCGCTTTTCATCGACTATTTGCAGCTCCTCCAGGCCGATGCCGGACGCAATGCCAGCCGCGAGAACCAGGTGGCTTTGATGTCCGGCAGCATCAAGGCACTGGCAAAAGAGCTGGACATCCCTATTGTAGTGCTCGCCCAGCTCAACCGGCAGGCCGAACAGCAAGGGCAGAAGCCCAAGCTCGGCCATCTGCGCGAGTCCGGGGCCATCGAGCAGGATGCGGACGTGGTCGCCTTGTTGCACCGCAACCGCGAGGAGCAGTATAGTTCGGAAGATGCCCGCAAGGGGGTCGAGGCCGAATTGATCATCGCCAAGAACCGTAACGGCGAGACGGGCATCGCCAATCTGACGTTTCTCCCCGCCTACATGCGCTTCGCGGACCGGTCCCGGGTCGCGGACGAGGATGTGCCGGCGGACGCCATATAGACCCACCCGTTCCGGGATTTCCCCCCCTCCGTTCCACACCAGCGAAAGACCCACCAACCGGGAGAGATTGTGCAATGAAGATCAACGGACGTCCTCTGTTGCGTGTTGCCTTGCTGGCTCTGGGAATGTGCGTCGCTGCGCACGCCGAGCGGATCGCCCGGATCCGCATCCAGTCCACGAGTCCGAACGTGGATCCCGGCGCTTTGGAGCAGGTGGTTCTGGGGCACATCACGAGCAAACCCGGCACCACCTACAACATGCGGCAGGTGAGCCAGGACATCGAGGCGCTGATGAAAAGCGGCAGCTTCGAGGACGTGAACGTCAAGAAGGAGGATCTGCCCGGCGGCGACGTGGAGCTGGTTTTCGTGGTGCTGCCCAAGCGCATGGTGCGCAGCTTCGCCTTCGAGGGCAACGAGCATTTCAAGGACAAGAAGCTCCAGTCCATTCTCACCCACCCGGTCGGTGCCCCGCTGGACGAGGGTCTGCTGGGCAAGGACATCGGCGAGATGGTCAAGAAGTACCGCATGGCGGGCTACTACGCCGCCGGCGTGACCTTCGAGGAGCAGCCGGTGGCCAACACCAGCGACGTGAACGTGGTGATGCACGTGGTCGAGGGGCCGCGCGCCAAGCTGGCGAAGGTCGAATTCGTCGGCAATACGGTCTTCAAGGACAGCAAGCTGCGCAAGACCGTCCGGACCAAGCGTCCGTGGTGGCGCTACATCTTCCGCTGGGGCAACTACTACAATCCCGACCTGGTGGTCGTGGACAAGGATCTGCTCCGGCAGGCCTACACCGAGGAGGGCTATCTGGACTTCGCGGTGGGCAACGTCGAGGAACGCTTCAGCGCCAACGCCAAGTGGGTCACCCTGGTCTACCATGTGGCCGAGGGCGGCCAGTACCAGGTCTCCGGGCTCGGCGTGGCCGGCAACGAACGCTTCTCCACCGAGGAGCTGACCGGCCTGCTGAAGGTGAAGTCCGGCGACACCTACCGGGCTTCCGCCGAGGACCGCGACACCGAGGCCCTGCGCCGGATGTACGAGCCCCTGGGCTATCTCGATCTGCGCTGCTACCCGGTCCACACCCGCGATGCGCAGGCCCATACCGTCGCCGTCGAGTACCGCATTCGGGAGGGCCAGCCCTGCCACATCCGCGACATCATGATCGTGGGCAACACCGTCACCAAGGACTCCGTGGTCCGGCGCGAGCTGGCCATCCTGCCGGGCGATCCCGGCGACGCTGGCTTGGTGCGCCAGTCCGAGGCCCGGCTCAAGAACCTGAACTACTTCGACAAGGTCGAGATCTCTCCCCTCGCCACCGAGCAGGACGACCTGCGCGACCTGCGCATCTCCCTGGCCGAAAAGCGCACCGGACAGCTCATGGTCGGCGGCACCTTCTCCAGCGAGGACTCCCTGGTGGGCTTCGTCGAGATCACCCAGTCCAACTTCGACTGGCGCAACTGGCCGACCTTCCGCGGCGGCGGTCAGCGGATGCGGGCGCGGGTGCAGCTCGGTACCTCCACCAGCGACGTGGTGCTCTCCTTCACCGAGCCGTGGTGGCTGGAGCGGCGGTTGCGCCTGGACCTGGACGCCTTCCTGACCACCCGTAGCGAGGACGACTACGACCAGACCGAGGCCGGGTT
Organism: Victivallales bacterium; assembly: GCA_003245525.1. Lineage (GTDB taxonomy): Bacteria > Verrucomicrobiota > Lentisphaeria > Oligosphaerales > Lenti-02 > Lenti-02. The sequence continues at coordinate 4,692 of QKCY01000147.1, forward strand.
CGGCATGGCTGTCACCCGCTCCTGGCGGCCCTTCGAGGCCGACAAGGTCGACTGGCGGCAGAGCTTCGGCCTGCGCATCCGGCACGTCACCCTGGACGAATTCGACGATGGGCTGTACGCGAACTCCGCCTACGGGTCGACCGACCCGCGCTACTACGACTCGCGCCTGCTGACCGACATGCAGGCGAACGACTCGGTCTTTGCCAACCGCTTCACCTTCTCGGTGTCGCGCGACACGCGGAACCGGCCCAGCATTCTCTTCCCCACCAGCGGTAGCCGCGTCGACCTCGACGTGGATCTGGTGACCCAGCTCCTCGGCGCCTACAGCAACTACTACATCCTGAACCTCGACGGCACCAAGTACTTCCCGGTCTTCGCGGAATCCGTACTGAAGGTGCGCGGCCGGATCGGGATCGAGGACGTGGTCACCGGCGACGACATCGGCGTGTTCGACCGCTTCTTCGCCGGCGGCGTCGGCACCATCCGCGGTTTCGACCGCCACGAGGTGGGGCCGGTGGACGACAACAAGCGCACCAGCCCCATGGGCGGCAACACGCTGGCCGTGGGCTCGGTGGAACTGATTCGCCCGTTCGCCTCGTGGATCCAGGGCAGCGTCTTCACCGACTTCGGCAATGTGTGGAGCGATGCCTACCGGATCGGCAGCGGCATCAACGCCAGCGTCGGTGTGGGCGTGCGCCTCCAGTTGCCCATCGGCCCGGTCAACCTGGCCTATGGCTTCCCCGTGATCACCGACGAGGAGCATCTGGACGGCAACGGCGGGCGCCTGCACTTCAATATTGGCACCTCGTTCTGATGAAGACCCTGAACTGGTATATTGCCAGGGACCTGTTCGTCAACACGCTCCTTGCCGTAGCCATCCTCACCTTCGTCATGGTCTCCGGCAACCTGTTCAGGGTTTTCGATCTGGTGGCAAAGGGAATCTCCCCGGTGGTGTTCGGGGAGTTTATGGTGCTGATCGTCCCGGAGACGCTCCGCTACACCATTCCGCTGTCGCTGCTGACCGCCACGGTGCTGCTCTTCAGCCGCCTCTCGGCGGACAACGAGATCACGGCCATGAAGGCGAGCGGCGTCAGCCTCTGGCAGATTATCTCGCCTGCACTGGTGTTCGCCGTCCTGCTCAGCGCCCTCTGCTTCTGGCTGGGCACCACGGTCAGCCCCCATTGCCGGGAGAAGGCGGATATGCTGATGAAGAGCGAGGCCGTGCGCAATCCTCTGGCGCTCATCGAGCCGGGACGCTTCATCACCGAGATTCCCGGCTACCAGATCCGGGTGGGCGTGAAGGACGGCGACATGCTCGGCGATATCCACATCCTGGTGCTGGACCGCAAGACGGGCCAGTTGGTCCGGGACGTCACGGCCCGGCGCGGTCGGGTCCGCGAGCGCGAGGAGGACCGGGTGCTGGAGTTGGAACTGGAGGATGCCACGGTCGCCAACCTCGTCCCCGCGGAGGACACGGCCCAGGGGCAGGAGGTGGACCGCGCCGCCATGCAGCGGATGACCTTCGCCATCCCCTATGGCACCAAGCTGGACGCCCGCCCCGTGGCCCAGAAGACGAAGTATCTCGACCTGCGCAGCATGCTCTCGCGCATCTACCTGGAGACCGAGGCGGGCAGCAACGTGACGCCGCTCTACGTGGACTTGCACAAGCGCATGGCCATGGCCCTGTCCCCCATCTCCTTCCTGCTGATCGGCATCCCTTTCGCGATTCGCAGCCGCCGCTCGGAAACCTCCGTCGGTCTGCTCTTGTCTCTCCTTCTCGGTTTCGGATTCTATGTGTTCCTCGTGCTCACGGACAGCATCAAAAGCCAGACCGGTCTCCATCCCGAGTTCCTGGTCTGGATGCCGAATGTTCTGTACCAGGCTGGCGGCCTGTGGGCATTGGGGAGAATCGAAAAGCAATGATCAACCGGTAACTGTCTCGACCCATATGCCCGAACGTCTTGCCCGCATTCGCAATTTCTCCATCATCGCCCACATCGACCATGGCAAATCCACCCTGGCCGACCGTTTCCTCCTGCGTACCGGCACGGTGGATGCCCGGAAGTTCCACGACCAGGTGCTCGACGCCATGGATCTGGAACAGGAGCGGGGCATCACCATCAAATCCCATCCGGTCCGGATGCACTACCGGCATTCGTCCGGGGAGGTCTACGAGTTCAACTTGATCGACACGCCCGGCCACGTGGACTTCTCCTACGAGGTCAGCCGCAGTCTGGCGGCCTGCGAGGGGGCGCTGCTGGTCATCGACGCGGCGCAGGGGGTGCAGGCCCAGACCCTGGCCAACGTGAACCTGGCCCTGAACCAGAAGCTGGCCATCATCCCGGTCATCAACAAGATCGACCTGCCCTCGGCCGACGTGGAGACCTGTCTGGTCCAGCTCGAGGAGCTGCTCGCCATTCCGCGCAGCGAGGCGATCATGGCCAGTGCCAAGGCCGACCTCGGCATTGAGGATATCCTGGAAGCCATCGTGGAGCGGATTCCGGCCCCCTTCGTGGGGGAGGACGACCGCGCTCGGGCGCTGGTCTTCGACAGCGTCTTCGATGTCTACCGGGGAGTGATCACCTACGTGCGCCTGTTCAGCGGCAGCATCCGTCCCGGCGACCGGGTGCGGCTGTTCGCCACCGGCCAGGATACCGAGGTGAAGGAAGTCGGGGTCTTCTCGCCCGAGATGCGGGTCGGCGAGGTATTGCAGACCGGCGACGTCGGCTACGTGATCACCGCCATCCGCGAACCCCGCGAGATCCACATCGGCGAGACCATCACGGGCACGGTCCACCCCTGCAAGGACGCGCTGCCGGGCTTCAAAGAAGTCCACCCGATGGTGTTCAGCGGCATCTACCCGGTGGACACGCGGGACTACGAGGCCCTGAAGTACAACATCGCCAAGCTCCAGCTCAACGATAGCGCCTTCCGCTTCCAGGCGGAGAACTCCATCGCCCTGGGAGCGGGCTTCCGCTGCGGCTTCCTCGGCCTGCTGCACATGGAGATTGTCCAGGAGCGGCTCCAGCGCGAGTACGACATGGACATTATCCTCACCTATCCGAGCGTGGTCTACCATGTCTATCTGGATAGTGGCGAGATGCGCGAGATCGAGAACCCGACCTACCTGCCGGACATGAGCGAGATCGACCGCATCGAGGAGCCCATGATCCGGTCCCAGATCATCGTCCCGGTCAGCTACCTGGGGGCGGTGATGAACCTGGTCATGGAGAAGCGCGGTGTCTGCCAGCATACCGAGACGGTCGACGAGCGCCACGTGATGATCACCGCCCGGCTGCCCCTGCACGAGATCGTGCTCGACTTCCACGACAAGCTGAAGACGGTCACCCGTGGCTACGGCAGCATGGACTACGAGCCGGACGGCTACCAGGCCGGACCGCTGGTCAAGCTGGAGATTCTCGTCAACGGCGAGCCGGTGGACGCTTTCGCCAGCATTGTCCACGAGGACCGTGCCGCCAGCCGCGCCCGCCAACTGGTCAGCCGGCTGAAGGACGTGATTCCTCCGCATTTGTTCAAGATCGCCTTGCAGGGGGCCGTCGGCGGCAAGATTGTAGCCCGCGAGGATGTGCGCCAGATGCGGAAGAACGTGACCGCGAAATGCTACGGCGGTGACATCAGCCGTAAGCGCAAGCTTCTGGACAAGCAGAAAGAGGGCAAGAAGCGGATGAAGGAGATCGGGCGGGTCAACATCCCGCAGGAAGCCTTCGTTGCCGTTCTCAAAGCCTCGGAATAGATTGGGCCCCCGTTCCCGGCGCGAAAGGCTGCCATGCACACGCTGTTGCTGATCCTTTTCGATCTCTTCCTGGTCTGGTTCTTTTTCGGCCAGTCCATTCGGCGGTGGCTGGCCCCGAAGCCCTATGCGCGGCTGATCCTGCTGCAGGATACGGAGCGGCACTTCCGGCACCTTTTCCGGCGGGACCGCGACATCCTGGCGGAGGATCAGAGAGAACTGGTCCGGCGGGCGGCGGAGGTGCTGGGTTCCTGCCGCACCGGTCGGCGGCACCGGTGGTCGGTGGACGTGGAGGACATGGCCCCCCTGGCGGCCGATCCTAGTTTCGCGGCCATCGCCAAGGAAATGGACAAGAACGGGCTGGAAGCAGCCCTGCGTGAAATGGCCGCCGCAGTGCCGGAGTTCCGGCTCTTTCGTATTCCCAAGGCCAGCGCGGTGACCCGCGAGTACCTCGAAATCGCCATCGTGGCCCTGGGACTGGCGTGCGGGGTGCGGGCGCTCTTCCTCCAGCCCTTCAAGATCCCCACCGGGAGCATGCAACCCACGCTCTTCGGCATCCATTTCATCCATTCCGAGGAGGGAGCGCCGAAGTTCGGCCCGGTCGGCCGCTTCTTCGGCTACCTGCACTACAGCCGCCGCTACGTGGACTACACGGTGCAGAAGTCCGGCTGGCTGGACATGGCCAATGTCCGGAGAGTT
>QKCY01000468.1 GCA_003245525.1 Victivallales bacterium
GATCACGGTCAGCGGGGGACTCACTCCGGTGGATCCTACCGAGGACCAGGACTGCGCTCTGCTCCGCGCCGACCAGAGCCTCTACCGCGCCAAGGCCAACGGGCGCAACCGTGTCGAGGAAGCCTAACGGTCGTCCGGCTGCGCACTCTCCGGTATGGGGGCCTGGCAATCTGCAGGAGGAAGGCGATGTTTCCGCAGTGGGAATGTCTCCTTCATCCATGGAGTTAGGCGTATGCGGTCCTGGCTGATTGGTGTATGGCTGTGCTGTGCGGGTTCGTTGTTGGCCCAACCCACCGTGCAGTTCGGTTTCGAGAGCGGGAAACTCGCCCCGTGGTCGGTGATCGAGGGCAGCTTCGGCAAGCTGGTCTGCGACCGGGCCGAGTACCACCATAGCGGCGGGGCCTACCGCAAGGAGGGGACGTGGTTCCTTTCGACCCTGGAGTCGCCGGAAGGAAAACCGAGCGATCTCTACACGGGCACGGTGGTGAGTCCGGTGGTCGTGCTGGCCGGACCGGAGATCAAGCTGATGGTGGGCGGCGGCAAGCGGGACGAGACCTACGTGGCGCTCTGCACGCTGGACGGCAAGGAGCACCAACAGGCACGGGGTGAGAACGGTCAGCGCATGGCCGACCGCGTCTGGCAGGTCCCCGAGCTGGTGGGACAACCGGTCTACCTGAAGGTGGTGGACCACTACACCGGCGGCTGGGGCCATCTGACGCTGGACGACGTGCGCCTCGCGGGAACCATCGACGAGGCGGCCACGGCCCGGATGCTGGCCCAGATCGCCGAGGAGGCGGCCCGCCGTCGCTGGCAGGAATCCCTCGCCAATATCAATCTGGCCCCCTTGGCCGTGGCTTTGGCCGAGCGGCAAGCCCAGTTCCCCAACCAAGCCGCCACCTGGCAGGGCTTCGCCGTCCAGATCGGCGGTCTGCAGAACCAACTGGCGGCGTTGCGGAAAAGCACCGCTCCGCTCACGGAACTGGCCCCGCAGGCGGAGGCGTTGCGGGCCGAATCCGAGGCGCTCTCCCGCCGCATTCTGCTGGCGCATCCCGCATTGGCCGGGCTCAAGGTGCTCTACGTGCGCCGGGCCCAGTACGCAGGCGACCATCACAATACCGCCACGATCTTCCAGACCGGCGAGATCAACACCGGCAAGTTCCGGGGACCGAGCGCTCTCCGGGTGCTGGACGTGGCCTCGGGCGAAGTCACGAGTCTGCTGGAAAGTCCCGGCGTGATCCGCGATCCCGAGGTCCATTTCTCCGGCCAGCGGATTCTCTTCTCCCAGCGGCGGAGTATCGACGAGGACTACCACATCTACGAGATCGGTGCCGACGGGGCGAACCTGCGCCAACTCACCGGAGCCCCGGGCGTAGCCGATATTGATCCCCTCTACTTGCCGGACGGCGACATCGCCTTCTCCTCCACCCGCGAGCCGAAGTACTGCATGTGCAACCGGCACATCATGTGCAATCTCTTCCGCATGGAGGCGGACGGGGCCAACATCCTCCAGATCGGCAAGAGCACCCTGTTCGAGGGGCACGGTTCCCTGCTGCCCGACGGCCGCATCCTCTACGACCGCTGGGAGTACGTGGACCGCAACTTCGGTGATGCCCAGGGCCTGTGGACCGTGAACCCGGACGGCACCAACCATGCCGTCTACTGGGGCAACAACACCGCCTCGCCGGGGGCGGTCCTCGACGCCCGTGCCCTCCCCGACGGCCAGCGGATCGTCGGCACGCTCAGTTCCTGCCACGACCGGCCGTGGGGTGCCATCGGGATCATCGACCGGCGGGTGGGGATCGATGGGGCCAGCCCCATTGTCCAGACCTGGCCAGCCAGTGCCAAGGCCTTGGCCGGAACCGGCAACTACGACCGGTTCAAGGCCGTCCGCCCCCGCTACGAGGACCCCTATCCACTGGCCGAAGACCTCTTCCTCTGCGCCCGCACTCTGGCGGCGGACGATGGCGAGGAGACCGGGATCTTCCTGCTGGACAGCCACGGCAACGAGGCCCTGATCCAACGCGATGCTCCCGGTTGCTTCGATCCCATGCCCCTGGCCCCGCGACCGCGTCCCGCCGTCATCCCCGCCCGCCGCGACTACCGGCGTCCCAGCGGACGGCTCTACGTGAACGATGTCTACCAGGGCAGCCATCTTGCCGGGGTGGAGAAGGGGGCCGTGAAGTACCTCCGCGTGGTCGAATCCCCCGAAAAGCGGTTCTGGACCCATCCCTCCTGGGGCGGGCAGGGGATCCATTGCCCGGCGGTGAACTGGCATTCCTTCGAGGTGAAGAAGATCCTCGGTACGGTGCCGGTGGAGGCCGATGGTTCGGCCTATTTCGAAGTGCCCGCCGACACCTACGTCTACTTCCAGTTGCTCGACAAGGATGGGATGATGATCCAGTCCATGCGCAGCGGCACCATCGTGCAGCCGGGGGAAACCACCGGCTGCGTGGGGTGCCACGAGCGACGGCTCGAAGCGCCGCCCCGCGTGGCGCTGAACGTGCCGCTGGCTACCACCCGCGAGCCATCGTCCCTGGCGGGTTGGTACGGCGAGCCGCGCAACTTCTCGTTCCGGGCCGAAGTGCAGCCGGTGTTCGACCGCAACTGCGTGCGCTGCCATGACTTCGGCAAGCCTGCCGGGGACAAGCTACTGTTGGCTGGCGACCGGGAGATCACCTTCAACGCCGCCTACGTGGACCTGTGGCGGACCAAGGCGGTCACTTGCATCGGCGGCGGCCCGGCCGAGGTCCAGCCCGCCTATTCCTGGGGCTCCCACGCCAGCCGTCTCGTGAAGACCCTCCAGGCCGGACACCAGGGCGTGAAACTCTCCCCCGAGGAGTTCGACCGGATCGTCTCCTGGATCGATATCAACGGTCCCTACTATCCCACCTATGCCTCCGCCTATCCCGCCAACCTGACCGGGCGCTGCCCCCTCGACAATGCCCAGGTGAAGCGGCTGGCCGAACTGACGAAGACCCCCTTTGCCGACCTGGCCAGTTTCAACCGGAAGCAGCGGGCGGCGGTCAGCTTCGATCGGCCCGAGATCAGCCCGTGTCTGGCCCGTTTCGCCGATCCTGCGGCTGCCGAGTATACCGAAGCCCTGGCCATCATCGCGGCGGGGAAGGCCCAACTGGCCGCGCAACCGCGCGGCGATATGCCCGGTTTCCAGGCCTGCCCCGTGGACCAGGCGCGGGAGACCAAGTACGAGGCGCGGGAACAGGAGGAATCCCGCTTCCGCGCCGCGTTGGCCACCGGCACCAAGGCCTACGATCCGCGCCCCTAAGCGTCGGCGCGGATCTCCCCCGCCCTCTGTAGCGCGATCTTGGTCAGGATCGGCCCGATGATCTCGAAGACGATACAGGTGGCCGTCACCGTGGTCAGGAGCGCCGCTCCCATGATCGTGGGCGAGTAGAGCATCCGGGGCGTGCCCTGGTGCAGTTCCACGTGGCGGGCGACGGCTTCCGCCACCTTGGGGTCCTTCACCAGTTCCGCGAAGTCCCGGGTGATGATGAGCGAGCGGCCGATGGCCACTCCCGCCTGGGATAGGATGCCGAGGCCGATGTACTTCTTGATCTTCGTCTCCACCTTCCCCAGGGAGGCCCCGACCCAGGCCCCGCCAACGAGACCGGCGGACCGGGCCACGATGTAGAGGATTCCGACCATTCCCAGCCGCGGCAACTGGTCCACCTCCAGGTGCGCTCCGGCCAGCGTGAAGAAGAGCAGGAAGAGCAAGGGCATGATCTCGCTCAGCGGGCTGGTGACCTGGCGGACGAAGGACTCGCGGCAGGTGTTTACGACCACCATGCCCACGACCATGTTGGTGAGGATCAGGGACAGGTGGAAGTGCTCGGAGATGCCGACGCCCAGGAAGACGAAGGCGAAGGTCATGATCAGCATCTCGGAGCCGCCCCGCGTGATGCGCCGGGCCAGAAGGCGGAAGCCAAGGCCGAGCACCGTACCGATCCCCAGGCTCAGGACGATCTCCAGCAGGGGTTGCCACATGGCTGCCAGAATGCCGCCGGCCTCCTCCGCCACGCCGAGCTCGCGGAGCAGCAGCAGGCGGGCGAGGGCGAAGGCGAAACCGAAGATCAGGATCGCCAGGCCGTCGTCGAACCCGACCACCGCATAGAGCGCCTGGGTCAAGCTACCCTTGGCCCGGTATTCCTGGATCACCGCCACCGTCCCCGCCGGGGCGCTGGCCGGGGCGAGCGAACCGAAGAGCAGGGCCAGCGGCAGGTTTCCGGTCAGCGCCCAGACGGCCCCCCAGACGATCAGGAAGGCTCCGAAGGATTCGGCGAAGATGATGGTGATGATGCCGCGCCCCAGCTTCCCGAGTTCGCGGAAACTCAGCTCGGCCCCGATGCCGAAGGCCACGAAGCCCAGGGCCACGCTGGTGATGAAGCCCAGCTTGTGCTGGGTCTCCTTGTCCAGCCAGTTGGCCAGGGAGGGACCCAGCAGGACGCCCAGGATCATGAAGCCGATCAGGGAAGGCAGGCGCAGCCGCCGGGCGAAGCCGCCGGAGTAGTACCCGACAAGCAGCACGACCCCCAGCAGCAGGATGATCTCCTCGCGGAACAGCGTGTTCATGGTCGGTCTCCCCCTTAGGCCGTCAGACCACCGGCGCAGAAGAGGAGATCCTGTACCGTGACCAGCAGGTCAGGGCATTTGTCCAGCCGTCCGAACCGCCGTTCCAGGCGGCGGATCGTCTCGTTCACCAGACTCTTGCGCAGCACCACGACGACCATCCGGTAGACTTCCTCGCTGGTATCGGCCCAGAAGGCGCAGAACAGGGGCATCCGGCGGAGGTACTGGGCGCCGCTGTCGCAGTCCACCACCGCCAGGCCGCCGTGATCCACGCTGTTGAGGACCGACAGGGCATCGCCGAACGTCTCCTCCCCCCGGGCCAGCACGTGGAGCAGGGCGGAAGGCTCGGCTTCGGGCTCCGGCGCGGTGTCCTCGGCGGTCTCGGCGGTGCGGAGGAAGACCGCCCGCAGGGTCTTGGCGTCCGGGGCCGACAGCAGTCCGGCGAAGACTCCCGGTGCGCCCAGCGCCTCCGAGATGCGGGAAAGCAGGCGGATATGCTGGTCCGTGGCCGTGTCCGGCGCGATGATGAAGACGAGAACGCGGACCGGCGCGCCGTCGAGCGCCGCAAAGTCCATTCCGTCCGGCACGGTGATCATACCGACCACGAAGTCCTTGGCCTTGGCCATACGGCAGTGGGGAATCGCGATGCCGTCGCCGAATCCGGTCGAGCCCAACTCCTCGCGGGACCGGAGTTCCTTCAGCACCGCTTCCGGCTTGGTGCCGGCCAGGGCTGGCGACGCGGCTGCCAACCGAGCGATGGACTGCAGGGCTGCGTCCTTCGAGGAAAACGACTGGTTGGGGACAAGACACTCATCCCGCAGTACATCGCGCAGGTGCATCGCGTAGTCTCCTGGTTTCGGGCCTGAAACACGTCTTGGGAATCGTGTACCTCATGACGCGCAATGGCCAATACATGTCATAGGACGACATATCAAGTTGTCGGCGGCATTGTTGGCATGACTTTTCGCCGTTCCGCTGCAAAACGGCAGCGGGTCGTGGGGGACCCCGCTACATTGCATATGGTCCGGATGGCGCTAGTGTGTGCAAGGTCTTCTCGTCCATGACCCTCCTTCCGGAGCAAATGCATGACCCAACGGCTCGTCCCCGGTGCGGTGCTTGCCATCGCCCTGTTTTTCTGCGCATGCCCCGCACGGGCCGTGACGCCGGAAGTGGTGGCGGGCGTGGCTGCCGCGAGATCCGCCCCCAAAGTGCTCTCTTCCCTGGCCAGTGGCCTGGCGTCGGTCCCTGGCGATGTGGCCCAGACCCTGCTTCTGCCCCTGGGAGTCGCGGAAACGGTCCTGTCGCCGTTGCCGGGGCTTAGCATGGCCCATGGGGCCAGGAATATCGGCAACGGCCTCAAAGGGCCCTTCAGCCTTCTCGGCACGGCCCTCAAACTCCCGCTGTCGGCGCTGAGCACTGCCGCCGGGCTGGTGGGCGTGGGCTAGTTCCTCGCGTGCTCGTTCCTGGAGGATGGACGATGCAACTCGCGGACCTGGTGGTGTTGTGCGATCACGGCCGCCGCCGCTGGCAGGTGGTCGGCAACGACTCTTTCGCCGTGTTGGCGGCACTGGACGTGGAGGGACGGCTGTTCGCGGCGGTGGACGGCGAAGTGGTCCATCTGGTCCGCAAGGGGGCGTTTCTCGGCACCTGTACCGGGGCCTGCTATCTGAATCCCGGCGGCGATGGCCTGTGGCCCGCGCCCGAGGGCTCGCGGCTGGGCTACGAGTACGCCACCGGTGCCTGGCGGGTGCCGCCGGGCCTTACCGGAGCGCGGTATGCGGTCCTGCATTCCACCAACACCAGCCTGACGATTCGGGCCGAGATCGATCTGATCACCGGCGACGGGCTCGGCATTCCCACCGCCTTCGAGCGGGCCGTCAATCTGGACGGACTGGCCATGGAGGTGACGGAGACCATCGAATACCTCGGTTCGCGCGAACTACCCGCCGACCGGTGTCGGTTGGCCCCGTGGTCCCTGGCCCAGTTCCAGGGAGGACCGGGGTGCCTGGCCTGTTTTCCGGAGAGTCCGGTGCGGGATCTCTACGACTCCAGCGCAGCCCTGCGCACCTGTGCCGACGGCCTCTGGCAGGCCGGGACCGATACCCCGACCCGCTACCAGCTTGCCATGGGGTCCGCGACTTCCTGGATCGAGTTGCGCGATCCGCAACGCGGCTGGCGCATCCGGCGGACCACCCAACCGCTGCCCCCCGGCCAGCAGCATATCGATATCGCCGACCTGCCCCCGGACCAGGAACTGGACGGCGCGCCGGTCCGCTACAGTGTCTATAGCGATCCCAGCGGTTTCGTCGAACTCGAAGTGGCGGGGGGCTGTCCGGCGGTCCTGCGTCCCGGCGACCGCTTGGCGGTGACGGCGCGCACGGAGTTCATTCGTATCTGAGCAAGGAGAGAGCCGATGCTGAACGTAGGGGTTGTGGGATGCGGTGGCCGTGGCACGGGCCATGCGGCCAAACTGAAGGCCATGCCCGGCGTGAATCTGGCCTGGGTGTGCGACATCATCCCCGAGAAGGCCGATGCGCTGGCCGCCCGCGAGGGCGTGCCCGCCATCTACGACTTCCACCAGGGACTGGATCAGGTGGACGTGATCTGGGACGCCACCCGGCCCTGGGAACGTTGCGACATCGTGGTGGACGCCGCCGCGGCCGGGAAGCACATCTTCTCGGAGAAGCCCATCGCCCTCGATCTGCCCACCGCCGACCGCTACATCGCCGCCATCGAGCGAGCCGGGGTGAAGAACTCCTTCTGCTACTCGCTGCACTTCACCAACCCCTACAAACTGGCCAAGGCGGTCTTCGCCAGCGGCGAGTTGGGCCAGTTGGTGAGCGTCTGGACCAAGCGCTACATGCCCGTGGACATGCGTCCGCGCTGGTACGGCGACCAGAGCAAGAGCGGCGGCATCATGCTCGACTTCGCTAGCCACGATCTGGATTTGCTCTGCTCCTTCGGCGGGCGCCCGACCACCGTTTTCGGCCAGACCGCCCGCATCCGCGAGGGGGTCCAGGCCGATGAGCACGGCCAGGCCATGCTGGTGTTCGCCGAGGGCATGGGCTCCTGCGAAGTGAGCTGGTGGTCCCCCGCCGGGATGAGCGCCTTCGGCGTGGTTGGCACCAAGGGCAGCGTGATCGCCGACGGTTCCGGCAAGCTGCGCAAGCGGCTCGACGGCCAGGACGAGGTGATCCTCGACACCAACGCCAGCAGCAACGTGGATCTGGCGGGCAACATCGGGGTGCGGACCGGCGGCAACGCGGTCATGAACCTGGCCGACCGCCAGGAGACCCCGGAAGAGCACTTCATCCGCTGCGTCCGCGAGGACTTGCCCCCCATTGTGACCCCCTACATGGCCCGCCGGGTCCTGGAAGTCGTCCTCGCCATCCGCCAAAGCGCCGCCACCGGCGAAGCCGTCCACCTGGGCTGATACCAAGCTGACCCCATTCGTAGGGTACTGAACTGGTCTGGACAATACGTCTGCATCCTGGCGGTTCATTCTTTCCTGCTCTTGGAGTGCTGTTGGCTCTCCCCAATCATCACGGGTCCTGAAGTCATGCCGATCGGGTAGCCGCGCGGTCGATGAACGCGCGGTCCCTGTTTGCCGACCTCCGGTTTCCCGCCCGCGCAGATTGCCCCTGTCGCAGGCTCGTCGAGCCAGCGACTACCCGTCACGAGTCCTGAAGTCCTGCCGATCGGGTGGCCGCGCGGTCGATGAACGCGCGGTCCCTGTTTGCCGACCTCCGGTTCCTCGCCCGCGCAGATTGCCCCTGTCGCAGGCTCGTCGAGCCAGCGACTACCCGTCAGCGACCGTGCCGTACCAGTGGACGTGCGAATAGGGAATGCTCCTTTCGAGGGTCATCTTCCTGGTTTTCGGAGCGGCAAGGACAGCCATCATTCCTCTACGGCTGTTGCCCAGTGGGTGTGAATGGCCACCGGAGTAGAGCCTGCGGTAGGGAGCAAGCGTCGCCCCAGGTCACATGGGGTCCCCGAATTCAGGCCTGCGGCTTCGTGGAGTGGCAGATCCGTGCATACTCAGCCGCAGGCTGTCGGCCTGCGGGTCGAGAGGGGACCATCCTCCTAGGGCGATTGCCCCAGGCTTTGCTCCTCTTCCCTTCCGGGGCAACGACCGGAGCGCTTTCTGGCCTGGAGCCGGAAGGGCGCGCCCGGATCGCGGGCGTGTCTTCCTGCCAGCCCCAAAGTGGGAGTCGCCTCCGTGCGACGACGGAGTGCCCCAGGAAGCCCATCCCCTACTTTCCTACCCGTCCAGCAATACCTGTTTCCCATCATTCGTGGAGTCGTGACTTGCTGGACCGGGTGTCTCCGGTGCTGCCCTGCGAAAGGCTGCCGGAACCCAATGCTCGTACAAACCGCAGTGGAAGTCATTCCCGGTCTGTGGCCAAAGGCCGCCTTGGAGTGCGGCGCTCTGCGCCGCTTTCCATCCACCCTTGCCATAGTCGTAGCCGGCGTTTCCGCCTCTGGACAGGAGCTGGCGCGAGCAGTGTCCGGGGCAAATCAAAG
>QKCY01000308.1 GCA_003245525.1 Victivallales bacterium
CCGTGGCCGCCTACTACATCATCGCCACCGCCGAAGCCAGCGCCAACCTCGCCCGTTTCGACGGCATCCGCTACGGGTTCCGCGACGCCGACGCAGAGGGGTTGCTCGCCACCTACCGGCAAAGCCGGGCGGGTGGTTTCGGCCGCGAGGTAAAACGACGCATCATCCTAGGCACCTACGTGCTCTCCAGCGGCTACTACGACGCCTACTACAACCGGGCGCAGAAGGTGCGCACCCTGATCCGCCAGGACTACGACCGCGCCTTCGAGCGCTGCGACGTGATCCTCTCCCCCGCCTCGCCGTTCCCGGCCTTCCGCGCGGGCGAGATCACCGATCCGCTCCAGATGTACTTGGCGGACATCTACACCATCTCCACCAACCTCGCGGGCATCTGCGGGATCAGTGTGCCGTGCGCGCTGAGTTCGGCTGGTCTCCCCATCGGGCTCCAGATTCTGGGACCGGCCCTGGGCGAGACCCAGTTGTTGCAGAGCGCCCATCTCTTCGAGCAGGTTTCCGGCGTCGCCGACGCCCAGCCGGCGTTGGCCTAGACGCGAGGGAATTGTCATGGACTACGAAGCAGTCATCGGCCTGGAAGTGCATATCGAGCTGGACACGCAGACGAAGATCTTCTGCGGGTGCCGCAACGCGTTCGGGGCCGAACCCAACACCAACGTCTGTCCGGTCTGCCTGGGCTATCCCGGCAGCCTCCCCGTCATGAACCGCGAGGCGGTCCGCAAGACCGTCATGGCCGGGCTCATGTGCGGCTGCGAGATCGCGTCCTACTGCAAGTGGGACCGCAAGAACTACTACTATCCGGACATGCCGAAGAACTACCAGATCTCCCAGTACGATCTGCCGCTCTGCCTGGGCGGCGGCGTGCCCATCTCGGGGATCGGCTTCTCCGGCGAACCCCTCACCGAGCGCACCATCGGCCTCACCCGCATCCACCTCGAAGAGGACGTGGCCAAGTCCACCCACCTCGGCAAGTTCTCCGGCGTGGACTTCAACCGGGCGGGCGTCCCGCTCATGGAGATCGTCAGCGATCCCGACATGCACAGCGCCGACGAGGCCTATGCGTACCTGGTCGCCCTGAAGCAGGCCATGGAGTACGCCGGAGTCAGTGCCTGCGACATGGAAAAGGGCCAGATGCGCTGCGACGTCAACATCTCCGTGCGGCCCGTGGGCGAGACCAAGCTGGGCACCAAGATCGAGATCAAGAACCTGAACAGCTTCCGCGCCGTCCACCGCTCCCTGCTCTACGAGATCGAGCGGCAGGTGGATGAACTGACCGAGGGCGGCAAGCTCTACCAGGAAACCCGGCGCTGGGACGATGCGGCCGGGATCACCACGGTCATGCGCAGCAAGGAACACGCCCACGACTACCGCTACTTCCCGGACCCCGACCTGATGCCGGTCGAGGTCTCGCCCGAATGGCTGGGGGAAATCCGCGCCGTTCTGCCCGAGACGCCCACTGCCCGTCGCGCCCGGTTCGTGGCCGCCTACGGGGTCACCCCCTACGACGCCCATGTGCTGATCCTGGAAAAGGCCACCGCCGACTACTTCGAAGCCGCCGCCAAGGGCCGCCAGAATCCCAAACTGGTGGCCAACTGGGTGCAGACCGAGCTGCTCGGTGCCCTGGCCAAGGGTGGCCACACGCTGGCCGACAGCCCGGTCAGTCCCGAAGCACTGGGCGAACTGGTGGGCCTGATCGAGGCCAACACCATCAGCGGCAAGATCGCGAAGGATGTCTTCGCCGAGATGCTCGCCACCGGCAAGCCGGCCCCGGCCATCGTCAAGGAGAAGGGCCTCCAGCAGGTCACCGACAGCGGTGCCATCGAGGGTCTGGTGGACGCAGCCATCGCCGCCAATCCCAAGCCCGTCGAGGAGTACAAGGCTGGCAACCCCAAGGCCATCCAGTTCCTGGTGGGCCAGGTGATGAAGGCCAGCCGCGGCAAGGCCAACCCCCAGATGGTAGTGGACCTCCTGCGCCAACGCCTGGATGGCTAGGTGAAATCAATGGGACCGATGGGACTAGGTTTTCTCCCATAAGTCCCATACGTCCCATGCGTCCCATTATTCCTTGCTCGGCACCAGCCGAATCCGCGTGATGCGGACGGTGCGGTTGGCCACCTGGCAGGGATCCACGCGCAGTTCGCGCAGGAGCCCGCGCCAGAGGCCGTGGGCGGCGAGATCGAGCCGGTAGGTGTGCTCGGCGGTATCGGTCGCCAGAGCGACGCTGACGTTGGCGCGACCGTTGATGGAGGCGGCTTCGGTACCCCAGAAGACGGCGAGGATCTCCTTCGGAGCCGGGGCCGGGTCGATGGCCATGGTCACCTCGATGGCGGTGAAGTCAGGCGCCCGCAACTCCAGCCGGTCGCTGAGGAAAGCCGGATCGTGGGTGGTGGTGACAGCAGTCAGGGACCCGTCCGCCACCTGCATGTCCTTCATCCCCATCATGGCGCGCCAACCCTGGGCGTTGCCCGCCTCGGCGAAACTCCAATCGGTCTGTTTGGCGCCGGGGGTGGAGAGATCGAAGTCATAGGGACCCAGCCCCACATCGGTCGGCCCCACGATGGCCGGAGCCGGACCGGTGCAGAAGACCGAACGGACCGCCTCGTACATGGCGAAGCCGTACTCGGTGCAGGGCTCGATGTAGCTGCCCTCGGTCCACTCGTTGAGCGGGCCGAGAATGAGCAGATCCTGGCCCCGTTCGTCCAGCCAGGACTTGGCGTCGGCCAGGGAACGGCGGAACAGGGCGGGAGAACGGTCGTAGATCACCATGGTGTTGCTGCCGTGGCGGGGCCGCGCGTCCCAGCCGGTATCAACCACCGGGATGAAGCCCAGATTGGCCGCCTTGAGGCGGGCTTCGGTGCTGTCCCAGCCATCGGGACTGCGCTCGACGACCAAGCTGTAGGGCAGATAGCGGGAGTCGGCGGCGCGGGAGACGCTGTCGTTCCACCAATGGTAGCTGGTCACCGCCGAATAGCCTTCGCGGTGCAGATCCTCGTCCCCGCCCCGGCGCATGGAAATCAGGTTGATGCCGGGCAGACCGGCGGCCCGGGTCATCTCCTGGGCGATCTCGGCCAGCCGGGCGGCTTGGTCGCTGCCACCGAGGTCGGCACGGATGTTGTTGGGAGCCCAGATGAACACCGCCGGGCGACCATCGACCTGGAGGTATTGGGGATCGCGGAAGTAGTTGTCGATCCAGAATTGGACCACGTTCCGCCAATCCGCCTCCGAATGGGTGCCCGGCGGGTTGTGGTTGGCCCACATGACGGCCCACTGCAACTGGTCGCGGAAACGGGCCCGACGCAGGGCATCGAGGTAGTGCATGTGGTGGGTCTTGCCCGCCACCCAGTACCAGTCCACGAGGAAGAAACTGATGCCGTGCTCGACGGCGTACTTGATCTGCCAGTCCACGCATTCGGGGTTGCCCTCGTCGTAGTAGCCAAGGACAGGCTTGGCCCAGGGGGCGGTGCGTTCGAGTTGCCCCCACTGGTAGGGTTGGCCAAAGCCGGGGTAGTAGTAGGCGCCGATCCGGTACTTGGTCGGGGCGCGAACCGGCGGGGGAATCGTCCCCGTCGTCAACGCCGGGGCCGGTCCGAGCACGGTCATGGGCTCGCTGGTCAGAGACACGGTTTTGCCGTCGATCTGGAGGGACAGGGAAAGGCTAAGTTCGCCGGGCTGGGTGGGGACCACGCTGAGCGACCCGGTCCAGGGCAAGTCCATATCGAGCACCACGCCCTGCCGCAGCTCGTCGGCTCCGGTCGCCGAACCACTCTTCCCGAGGCGGACGTGCGCCGTTGCGGCCCCCTCGTTGAGGAGGCGCAACAGGAAACGGCACGGCTGACCGACCCGGTTCACGGCGTTTTCGGGACCAAAGTAGAGCACCCGCACATCGGCCTTCTCGGGTGCCTCGCCAGCCAGGCGGACTGCGTGGATCTTCACGGGTTTTCCATCCTGGGCGGTAGCTCGTAGCGCCAGGTAGACCAGCGTCCCCTGCCAGTTGCCGCCAGCGCCCAGATCCATCCCGGTGACATGGTGCCCGCCGTAGCGGGGCAGGAAGAAATCCGTCTTGCCCGCCGCCCCCTTGGTGGTGCTCCAGAGCAGGGACACATGCCCTTCGGTGGGGGCTTCCAGATCGAGGTGCAACCAAGGCAGCGAAGCCAAGGGCACAGCCAGGGCGGGGGATTCCAGGAACCCATTCTCCCCCGTGGTCCAGCCGGGCAGGGAATCGCCGACCGCTTCCCAACTGGTGACGGTACAGGGGTCGGAAACTGCACGGGTCACCAGCCGAATCCAGTCGATCTCGCACTGGGAACCGGGTGGCGGATCGAAGCGGATCTGGCGGATGCGTTCCGCTCCCTGCCAGAAGGGACGGATGCGGATCTCCTGCCAGTTGCCGCCACCCCGGTACTCGTAGCCGAGCACCCAATCGCCCCGGAAACCGCCGTACTGGCCCTCGAAGGTGTTCGTATAGAAGAGCTCGCCCTTGCCGTCGCGGTCGCACTTGAGGCGTACGTGAATCTCCTGGTACGGCGTGGCCGCAACATCGAGCGGCGGGCTGATGAGTTGGGGGTCATGCCCGCTGATCGTCCCCACAAGCACCCCATCCCGGACCTTGGCGGCGGTCAGATGCCGGGCCGGACGCCAGCCCTCCAGGGTACCGTCGGCGAAGCTCCATTCCTGGACCGTGGTCCGCGGTTCGGCCCCCAGAACCGGCAGGGAGACCAGCAACCACAGGGCCAGACGACGGAAGGAACGTAGAAGTTGAGGGACCATGACGGACTCCATGCCAAGAGCGAGGGAACCGGGAGCAACTGGGGTTGGGAGAGTAATCGTTTCCCTCCCGGTCGTCAAGGACACCAGGAACTTCGTCGCCAATACTGGCGGTCCGGGCGGAGGGTATATATTGAAAACGAGGGTAGGTACAGCCCAAGAGGACCACGCAATGTTCTCTCTGACGCTGGAACGGATCGCGCAACTTCTCTCGCAGATCGACCACGGGGAGGCATTCCTCGCTTCCCTGGCTGCGGAGATACAGGCCGGGACAGACGCCGAAGCGGTCTTCCTGTTGGGCGGCGCGCCCGGAGCCGTCGCCGTGCTGGCCAGTTGCCCGGCGGGAACACCCCTGCCCGCCGCCACCTTGGCGCAGGCGGTTGGTGCCGTCGGTCCGACCGTGTTCGCCGATGGGACGGCGATCGCCGTTCCCCTAATGGCTGGCGCGGCGCGTACGGGTGTTCTGGTCGTGACTGGTGTAGCGGCGGCTCGTGCCGTGGCGCAACCTTCGCTGGGCCAGGTTCTGGGACAGGTTCTCCGGCTAGCTCTGTTGCGCCAGGAACAGATCGAGGAGACCACCTGGAACCGCCGCCTCCAGGAGCAGTTGCGGGAAGCGCAGAAGGCCGAGGCGGTCGTCCGGTTGACCGCCAGTGTCGCCCACGATCTCAGAGATATCCAGCACGTGACCCTCGGCTACAGCGAGCTCCTACTCGACAACCCCGACATGCCCGCCGACGAACGGCAGTTGTTCGCCGAGGAGATTCTGCGCGCCACCGAACACGGCAGCGCCCTCACCCGGCAACTGCTGGATGCGAGCCGACCGGACGACAGGGGGACCAGGCCCCTGGCCCTGGACGACTTGGTCCGCAGCTTGGCGAAGACGCTCCGGCATCTCCTCGGCGAGAGCATCGAGTTGCGGCTGAACCTGTCGCCCGCCGGTGGACTCCCCCTGGTGGATGCCGACCCGGTGCAGTTGCAGCAGGCGCTGATGGGCCTGTGCAGCAACTGCCGCGATGCCCTGCCCGAAGGGGGGCAAGTCACGATCCGGGTGCATGGCTACCATCTTGCGGCGGACGAGGACACCGGGATACTCCCGGCGGCTCCGGGGGACTACGTGTGCGTCGAGGTGGAGGACAACGGGACCGGCATCGCCCCGGAGGTCCAGGGCCTGGTTTTCGAGCCGTTCTTCTCCACCCGCCCCGACGGGCAGGCATCCGGGCTTGGCTTGGCAATGGTCTGCGCCATCGCGCGCCAGTACCACGGTTTCCTCCGCCTGCACAGCGCAGTCGGAGAGGGAACCAGGATGTCCGTCTTCCTCCCGGCCTGCCAGACGGTCCCGGAGGAGACAGTACGGGAACGGCAACAGTCCGGGAGAGACCAGCGGCAAGCCCGGATCTTCCTCGCCGAAGACAACCGCCAGTTGCGCACTCTCCTCGTCCACCAACTGGAGTCCGCCCACTATGTGCTGGAGACGGCCCGCGACGGCGACGAGGCCTGCGAGAAGCTGGACCACCTGAAGCAGGCCCCCGATCTGTTCCTGCTGGATGTGGCCATGCCGGGCCGGAATGGCCGCGAGGTCTACGAGCACGCCTGTGCGCGGGGAATGCGCCGCCCAGTCCTCTTCTGCACCGGGCACGGCGACCAACACCTCCCCGCCGCCTATGTGGAGTCGCTGGGCAACGCCCGGCTCCTGGCCAAGCCATGCTCCGTCGCCGTGCTGGTGGATGCCATCGAGCATCTGCTGGACCAAGCAGAAGACTAACAGAGCGGAGCCTGGCGGGAGGGGCGGAGAGAGCTAGATTGTGTGGTTTGGGAGAGAATTGCGCAAGGCTAGCCGAGATCACTATGAGCGATACCTGTCTGCTAAGTTGCGATTGGGGCAGCACGTCCTTCCGGCTGCGGGCGGTCACTGCCGCCGGCGAAGTCCAGGCCGAACGGCGGACCGCCCACGGCACCTCGGCCGTGAGCGCCCCCGGGCTCGCCGCCGCCGAACGCGAGGCCCGCTTCACCGAACGGCTGGCGACCGAGATCGCCGCCTTGGCGGAGACGGCGGGCAGCGACTTTGCCGACCTGCCTATCGTGGTCTCGGGCATGACCACCTCCGCCCATGGCTGGGTGGAACTGCCCTACGCCATCGCCCCCCTGCCCTTGGATGGAACCGGCCTGGTGACGGCGCGTCGCGAGGTGCTGGGCCATCCGGTTACCCTAGTCTCGGGCATCCGCACCGACCGGGACGTGATGCGCGGCGAGGAGTGCGAGCTCCTCGGCCTGCTTCGCTCGCAGCCCGCCTATGGCCAGGGCGAAGTGCTGGTGCTGTTGCCGGGAACCCATGCCAAGCATGTCCGTCTGCGCGACGGCCAGTTGGTCGGTTTCCGCACCGCCATGAGCGGCGAGCTCTTCGCCCTGCTCAAGGAGCATAGCGTCCTGCGCCACAGCTTCGCGGGGACCGACGGAACGAGCCATCCCGACGCCTTTCTCGCCGGTCTGCGCGAGGTGGCGGACTGCGGACTCTGCGCCGCCCTCTTCCAGGTGCGGGTCCGCACGTTGTTGGCCGGGGCCTCCGCCGCCGACAGCGCCGCCTTCCTCGACGGCCTCCTGCTCGGCGACGAGTTGCGGGGCTTGGCCCTGGCCCCCGGCCAACGGGTCCTGATCGGAGCGACCGGACGGCGGGGCGAGCACTACCGCCAGGCGCTTGCCGAACTCTGCCCCCAAGTCTGCGTGAACGGCCTCACGGAGACGGAACTGGATCGGCTGCCGGTACTCGGCCACCTTGCGGTGCTGGCAGCCACGACGAGGTAATCCCGATGGAATGTACCGCCATCGTCTTCCGCAAACCCGGCCAGCCGGAACTGGAGACCCTTGCCCTGCCGGAGCCCACGGGCGACGAGTTGGTGGTGGAGATCGCCTACTCGGGTGTCAGCATCGGCACCGAACGCTCGATCTTCATGGGCGAGCGGACCCACAATGGCACCTTCCCCCTGGTGGGCGGCTACATGGCCTGCGGGACCGTGGTCCAGGCAGGCACAAACACGAAGGGGTTCGCCGTGGGCGACCGCGTGGTCTGCTCGGGAGCCAGGCTGGCCGAAGGAATGACCAGCGTCTGGGGCGGACACAGCTCGCGCCAGGTGGTGCGGACGGCTAGTGCCGCCAAGGTTCCCGAAGGGTGTTCCTCCCGCGAGGCAGCCATGTTCGTCCTCCCCGGCGTGGGGCTCAATGCGGTGGACATGGCGGGTATCGCCATGGCCGATACGGTGCTGATCCAAGGCCAGGGCCTGATCGGCCAATTCTGCGGCCAGTGGTGCCGGAACCGGGGAGCCCGGGTCATTGCCCTTGAGCCAGACCCGGTGCGGCGTGCTCTCTCCCGGCGATACGTCACCCAGTACGCGCTCGACCCCGGCGAGGCAAACGTGGAGCGGATGGTGGCCGAGATCACCGAAGGCAAGGGCCCCAGCGTGGTCATTGAGGCCACCGGGGCCAAATGGCTCATCGACAGCGCCACCCGATTCCTCCGCCGAGGCAGCAAAATGGTTTTCCTCTCCTGGTACCCGGCGGAGATCACCCTCGACTTCGCCCACTTCCACAACCACCAGGTCACGGCCTTCTTCCCCACGGGCAGCGGCGGGGCCACCGCCACCCGCGCCACCCTGGCGGCGCTGGCCAACGGCAACATCACCATGGGCGAGAACCTGACCCACGTCTGTCCCTACCACAACGCCCCGGAAGGCTACCGCCGAATCATCGAAGGCGACGGGTCGGTGGTCGGCATGGTGATCGACTGGCAAGGAGCCTCGGCATGAGCTACCAGCGGGCCGATTTCGCCTGGCTGTCCCGTTGTCCCTACGGTCTCTCCGTCCATTGGACCGCCCAGACCAAACCCCGGCACGGCTCCCCCCTCCCCTTCGCCGAGGCGGTCGCCCGGTTCGCCCTGGACGACTTCGTCGGCCAGGTGGTGGAGAGCGGGGCGCGCTACGTCATCTTCACCATCACCCATGCCCTGCAGATGATCCCCGCGCCCAGTGCCGCGCTCGACGCGGCTCTGCCGGGACGGACGACGGAACGCGATCTGCTCGGCGAGTTGGCCGTTGCCTTGGACCGCCACGGCATCGGCCTCATCCTCTACTACAACCACTCGTGCAATTCGGCGGATGATCCGGCCTGGGAACAGGCGGTGGGCTACCACGACTGGCCGAAGGACCGCTTCTTCGCCAATCTCTGCGCCATTGTCGGCGAGTTGGGCGAACGCTACGGTGCCCTAGTCAAGGGTTGGTGGTTCGACAGTTCCTACTCGGTGGACCGGCGCGG
>QKCY01000576.1 GCA_003245525.1 Victivallales bacterium
CCGCCGCAGATAGCGGTCCAGCACATCGATCAGCCGGTAGATGTACCAGAAGATCGCCGCTGCCGCCACGGCCAGCGCGACCCGGCTTACCCAGCCGACCGCAGCCTTGGGCAGAGTACCCACGAAGAGGATCATCAGGGCCGCATAGATGCCCAGCGACTGGATGAACAGCGCCACGGGCTGCACGGCCGAGGAGAAGACCAGGTCGTCGAACTCCGTCTTGGTGAGCTTGGAGAGACGCAGCAACTTCCCTTGCAGGATATAGCGGGACAGGCGCGACAGCAGGAAAGTGAGCATGAAACAGAGCAAGGAGATCAGATAGCGGGAGAGGGAGATGCCGACGACCTTGTACTGCCAGTGCCCGCCGAAGATCCGGTCGATCACGGCGGTGGCATTCTGGGCCACGCTCTCGCCCACCTCGTCCAGGCGGGACAGGTCAGATTCTGCGCTGGCCTGCGTCTCGGCGGGAGCCGCCTGGGCTTCGCTCTTCGCCTCGTCGGCCTTGCCCTGTTCCTGGGTGACAGCCATTACGGTCGAGGGCGGCACCTGGGCGCGCAGTGGCACCAGGATGGGGAGGAGCAGAACGAAAACAAGGACGACACAGCGGAGCATGAATGAGACCTATCGTTGAACAACCCTTCGCGGCCCCAACCGGGAGCCGTCTGCCAGGCTGAAACCTTACCTCGGAAGACCACGCGATCAAGCCATCGCTAGCCCGGGATGACGTTGAACAGACGGGGTTGGTTGCCGCTGATGAAGTAGTACACCGCCCCAAAGAGGGCCGGGAACAGCGCCCCGAGCACTTCCCCGGCAATCAGGCCGAGGAAGACGGGTTTGAGCCGGTTGTAGACCCGCGTGCCGCCGTAGCGCACCACCGCCGACTTGATGAGCCACGCCAGCAGATAGGACGGCCCCATCCAGCGGAGTGGCGTCGAGCACCAGGTCACAAACATCAGGGGATGCAGGGGCCACCAGGCGAAGCGCAACCGGGCCGCCGTGAAGCCCAGTACGAGGGTCAGCGCCCCTAGCATGACAATCACGCATACCGGCGAACTGGCCGTGCCCCCCAGCCTCCCGAGGAAGGAGCCGCTTTCGTCCACGCTGGCACCCTGGGCCTCCAGCTTGCGCCGGATCAGCACCTGATTCTCGAAGGCCGTGCGGGGCACCGAGACCGTCGACCAACTGTCTCCGGTGGCGCTCCCCATGTCGTATTTGATGTACAGCGTTACCGGCACCGCCACGGCCAAGCCGAGGAACACCGCCACGGCGCAAGCCACCGCGGCCCGGCCCAGCCGTACCTGACGCAGATCCAGAACCCGCAGGGAGTTCACCATGAAAGGATAGAGCGCCTCGCGCGGATCGATGAACAGGACCGTGGAGACCAGCATCAGCAAGAGAAGCTGCTGGGGGCCGACCGCCATCGCTCCGAAGAGTCCCCACAGGGTCGCGCAGGGCCAGAAGTAGCACTTCAGATAGATCAGTCCCGTTTCCGCGATGATCCGTCCCAACACCACGAAGCCCATGACCATGATTCCCGTGGCCACCACGGCCAGCGTCCAGTCCACCCCGATCAGGCAAAGCTGGACGACGACGAGGAGCATCGTGACCAGGAAGACCCGCAAGCCCCAAATGGCATCGTCCCCCACCCGCTCGCCCGACGCCATGCCACAGGCCCGGCGCAGCACGGCTCCGTAGTAGTTCCGTCCGGTGTAGAGCAGGCTGGCCATCACGCCCACGGCGGCTCCGAACAGGGCAAAACTCTGCGGTTTGACCGAGAAGTAGCTCCAGCCCTCCACCGGCGACATCAGGTCGATACCGTACCCGATCAGGAAGCCCGATAGCAGGTGCCAGAGGAACGGCCCAATACCGAAGGACAGAGACACATCGCTGGGGATGAAATAGGCGATCCCGATGATAATCAGGTAGAGATGGGGCCGCAGGAGCATGCCCCCGTCGCCCCTCATCAGCCAAGGGACCAGCTTGCCCAGAGCCCGGAAGTCGAAGTCCGTGGGCACCCGGATCAGGTAGTCCGGCCACCACGTGCAGCCGAAGTTGTTCAAGTGGATGCAGAAGACAATCCCCGCTGTGACCAGGAACTGTCGGTCGCGGAGCAAAGGGCAGGTCGTCTCCCCCGGCTCCGGCAGCAGGGAGTCCGTGAACCGGGCGATGGGATAGGGCAGGTGTTCGTGCTCCGCCCACTGCCGGTGCATGGCCAGAGCCAACCCGATGAGCCCTACCCAAAGGGTGAGCGACAGGGGCAACCAGAACCCCAGCGGGCGAATCCAGGCCCGCCAGGGCACTTGGGACAAGGCGATGTGCTGGCCGCCGACTCCCAGTCCCTGGACGAAACCGCCCACCACATGGTCCTCGTCCCGGCTCGTATCCACCAGCAGATGGGGCGGCACGGCCTCGACCACGTGGTTCTCGCGCCAGCCCGGCTGGGTCTTCTCCAAATGATGGGGCATGACCAGCGAGGGAATCAGCGTGCGCAGCAACCCGCCGCCAGGAATCGACGCTCCGGCCAGGGTCAAGGCCATGATGACCGCCAGTTCCCGACCGCTCAACGCCCACCGCCGCAACAGGGGATTCACCACCAGCACGGTCAGCAGCAGAATCCCGTAGATGGCGGCAGGCATGTTGTTGCCCACCAGATAGGTCTGCCGCAGAATCCAATCGTTGAAGAAGCAGAAGCCGCAGACAAAGGCCGCACCGAGCAAGCCGAGAATGACGCTCCGCCTCGTCACGAGGCCGGGGTTCCCGCCAGCATGGCCACCAGCTCGTCGCGCTTGGCGCGCAGGAGTTCGGGGCTGACCATGTAGCCGTGCCCTTCGATGTGGAAGCCCTGGCGGGGATCGCCTTCGTAGACGGGGATCGCCGCTTCCACGGCGGCCAGTTCATCGCGGGCGATGGACAGGAACGCGGGCTGATGCTCGTCGCGCCAATCACGCTTGAGGAAGTACAGCCGGAAGTAGTTGCGCAGACTCCGCAGGCTCAGGCCGATGGTGCGGGCGGCGCTCAGTTCCTCGCGGACCGTCCGTCCCGAGAGGCCAGCCATGGCCGTCTCGAACAGCGCGAGTCCTTCCTGCCAGAGCTCGCACAGCCGCTCGACCCGTTCGCGGATCTCCTCCGCCGTGTAGGGGCCGAAGCAGCAGGCCGGATCGTCCCGGTCGTCGCGGGGATCCATCAGCCAACTCCGTTTGATGCGGTCCGCATGCAGCGGTCCGGGGCGGACGGGCAGGGCCAGGGCGTAGTTGGTGGGAGCCATGTAGAGGAAGGGGATGCTGAAGGGATAGTAGTCGAAGGCCTGGCTGAAGGCCTGCCAGGCCGCTACGACCGTCGTCGCATCCGCACCGGGAAACTCGGCCAATGCCAGTTCGCGCAGGGCCGTCGCCTCGGTCGCCGGGCAATCCTCGCCCAGGAAGCGGTTGAAGGCGCGGGTGTTCAGGCTGGGCTCGTTGCCGAAGTTCCAGCACCCCATGAACCCGGCCAGTTGCAGTTCCCGGAAGTTGCGGGTCTTGCGGTACAGATTCGGGATCAGCGGCAGGTTGCTCACCGTGGCGATTTCGTGGGTGGTACCCACCTGCAGCTTGGCATGGACTGGTCGGCCCTGCTCGTGGGCCAGATCGCGGATCAGGCGGAACCGCCGGGTGGGGCCGATGTAGCTCAGCGAGTACTCGTTCTGGTCCACCTGCTTGCCGAAGGGGTCCACCTTCACGTCGCCCCGCTCGAAATCGGCCAGGATCTCGATACGCGGGTCGAGGGCGGCGAGGACGCTCGGCTGGGGATCGTCCTCGAAGCCGACCCAGGACCAGTTCCAGGCAATGAGCGGAGTGGCGGGATTCACCCGGTCCATGCCCTGGCGCATGGTGTTCAGCACGTCGGCCACCGTATCCGCCGCCGTGCGTCCCTGTTCCAGGCAGCGGGCGCAGGGAATCGGCCCCCTGCCGCGGCCATGGTGGCTGAAGCAATGGGCCTGGAACTCGGAGAACGTGATGGTGATGACCGCCGCGATCCCGGGCACCTCGCGCAATAGCGTACCCATGGTATCGGCCAGGTACTCCCGAACCGGCTCGCTGCTCATGCAGAAGGCGCGCATGTACTCGGGATGCTCGGCGCTGCCGTAGTTGTAGCCCCATTCGGCCCCCGCCATCTCGGGATGCTTCTCCCAGAAGGGATCGTCCTGGTTCAGGCCTAGCGGCTCCTGGCAGTAGACGACCAGCTTCACCCCATAGGGAGCCCCGCGTTCCGCCACCAGGTTCAGATTGCGCAGCAACCGGGCGGAGTCCTTGCCCAATTCGGGATACTTCGGGTTCGGTACGACCTCGAACCCCTTGACCCGAATCCACACCGCGTTGAACCCCGCCGCCGCCAACTCGCGCATGGTCTCCGGGGTATAGACCCGGTCCGCGAACTCGGCATCGTGCTCGAAATGCGCTTTAGGACTGCGAAACACACGTAGCATGGTGGTGCTCTCCAGAATAGACCGACCCTGGGCAGACCATAGCACAGGTTCGCGTTTCTGGCCCGTCGCATGCCTTGCCGGAAAGCCGAGGAGCGGATATACTCGCGCTAGCTCGACAGAGCAGCGCTTCGGCATCCGTCGTCCTTCTCGCAAATCGGGAGCTAGTTGCACATGGCAAGCGAACGGAAGATCGGGATCATCGGACTGGACACCAGCCACACCGTAGCCTTCACCAAGCTGCTCCAAGGGGACGCCCCTCCCGAGCAGAAGATCGCGGGCATGCGGGTCGTCAACGCCATGCGTTTCCCCTCCCCCTTCCAGGCCGAGGAGGGCCAGGACGAACGCCAAGCCCAGCTTGAGGCGATGGGCGTCACGATGAAGCAAACCGTCGCCGAACTGGCCGAGGGCATGGATGCCCTCTTCCTCGAAATCAACGATCCGGCCCTGCATCTGGAGTTCTTCGAGCAGGTGGCCGGACTCGGCCTGCCGATCTTCCTGGACAAACCCCTCGCCGCCAACCTGGCCGAAGGGCGCAAGATCGTCGAGATCGCCAAGGCCAAGGGCACCAGCATGTGGAGCGCGTCCAGCCTCCGCTTCCTGCGCAAGCTGGAGGCGGCCAAGCGGGAGATCACCGCCCTTCCCTCCTTCTGCAACGTCTTCGGCGCTTTGGGCAAGGCGGCGGCAGGCAGCGACGTGGTCTGGTACGGCGTGCATGTGACCGAGATGCTGGTGGCGGTCATGGGGGCAGGTGCAGCCAAGGTCACCGCCCGCGAGGACGCCAACGGTGTGGTTGCCATCGTCAACTACCCCGGCGACCGGCGGGGGGTGGCCGAGTACAACCGGGGCTGCTACACCTACGGCGGTCGCCTCCAGGCTGGCAATTCCCTGGCCTATTTCGACAGCCGGGGCGATGTGCTCTACTACAACCTGCTGCTCAAGATCAGGGAGTTCCTGGACACCGGCGTCCCGCCGGTGTCTCTCGCTGAGACGCTCGAAGTCCAGGCGATCATGGACGCGATCGAAACGTCGCTCGCGGCAGGCGGCACCACGGTCCAGCTCTAGCGCCACTGGCCGACAATCCGGATGCGGCTGCTGCCCCTTTGATGCAGGTGGGGGACCGTTCTGCTCGCCTGCTCCCCGAGTCCATGGGGCAGTGCCAATGTGTGGAGTTCCGGTGATGCCAACGCTCGGAATTCCCTCCGGGGGGTTTGCCACGGGAGAGCTTTCACGGTATTCTTCAAACAACGGGGTTGCGTCAGGAAAACCATCCACTCATCCGGCAATTACTCGAGGGTTCGCCATGAACAGACGACAAGGGTTCACTCTCATCGAGCTTCTGGTGGTGATTGCGATTATCGCCATTCTGGCATCCATGCTCCTCCCGGCCCTCCAGCAGGCGCGGGCCAAAGCTCGCGGCATCTCCTGCTTGGCCAACATGAAGCAGGTGATGCTCGGCACAATCATGTACATCGGTGACAACAACGAATGCGGCCCGAGCGGCGGCAGCCAGAACCGGACCAACAGCAGCGGCACCTTCGATAACTGCGGCGGGCAGAAATGCGGCTGGGCCATTTACTACCCCACCAATTCGGGCTACCGCGCGAACGGCCAGGATTTCGCCGAGCAGGTCCGCCCCTATGCTGGCGACAACAACGTCTTCTTCTGCACCACCTACAACGACGTCAAACAGTACCCCGCCATTCCTTACTGGACCGCCACGGTCCGGAAGAGCCAGAAGCTTAGCTGGATCAACGCCAGCTCGTCGACGGCCTATCCTCCTTCCACTACCGCCGTAATCGTCGATTCGGTGAACAAGGAAACCATCGGCACGATCACCGGCAGCCAAATCAGTTCATGCGGCAGCGGCATCACCAACAGCACCTGGGCCGCCCCCCATGCCAGTGCTGGCAATGTGGCCTTCTGTGATGGCCACGGGGAAAGCCTCAACTGGATCCAGGCGATCCGCACCAACCGCGACGCATCGAACACCCTCTACTGGATCTGGGACTGGTAGTCGGGCAAGCCAACGACAGCGAATGAAACGCGGCGGGGTGTTCACCCCGCCGCGTTCTTTTGTGGTCGGATCGGAGCTACCGAGCCCGCCAGGCGGCGATGGCTTCGGAGACCCGCAAGGCGCGGTTGTGGATGCGCAACGACCGTACCGCCGGGCCCAGCCTCAGAGTGCCACCGCCGTTGGCATGCCGCAGATTGGGACTGAACCGGCCCCAGCCGAACTGGCGATGCTCGTCGCCGTCGCAGAGGACTCCGTCCACGACGAAGAGGATGAGCTTGGGACCGCCGTCCACAATCGCCACCAGATGGTGCCGCTGTCCCGGTTGCAGCAGACCCGGATCGCAATCCCAGCGATTCTCGGTGCGCCCGTCGTTGAGCACGATCTCGACCGTGCCACCAGCGGCGGTCTGAAGTGCAAGCCCCTGGCCGCTGGCATCGCGGCTGTCCAGGATGCACTGCCCCGCAGACAGGTCGGCCAACTCCAGCCAGGTATCGACCGTGAACCCGGCCCGCAAATCCTTGGTGCCATAGTCGGCCCGCTTGCTGTCACGGGCCAGGAAGGTCGGCAAGACAGGCATGGGGCATTCCGTCTCGCCACCGGCTCGTTCCAACACGAGACCGGTCTGGGCGACCTCGGCAGCCGAGAACTGGTTCCAGAGCCCAGAGAGTAGGCTGGGTTCGATCTCGTGGACTCGGGCCACGTCCTTCTGCGTCTCGGTGAGATAGAGCTTGCCGTCCTCTTCCACGAGGTCCGGATAGCTCATCCGGATGAAGGTGTCGTCGTCGTAGAGCACCACTTCCGGCTGCGACCAGCGGATCTCACGCCCGGCCGGCGTCTCGATCTCCTCGCCGCCGCAGAGCCAGACCGGATTGCGGTCCTCGTAGGCCATGTTGGCGGCATTGGGGTTCTTGCCGATGAAAACGCCGCCGTGGTTGTGGCACCAGTAGAGGTACTTGCCGTTGGTGCAACGCCAGGCGAAGTTGGCCGCGCGGGGATGCTTCATCAGACGCCCGTTGCCATAACGCCGGTAGCGGGGTTCGGTCCAGGTATGGCCGCCATCGCGACTGTAGGCCTCCACCGGGTAGCCATCGATGGAGCGGTAGACCACGTGGAACGAACCGTCGCTTAGGACGCAGTAGCTCTGCTCCTCGCTGACCGGTCCGCCTCCGGGCGGCGTGCGCAGCCCCACCTCGCCGTCGGGCAGGGTCTCCCAGCGCAGTTGGGCGGGATCGGACTCGGTCAGGATGTTGTCGCTCTTGAGCAGAACCCCCTCGGACTGGAGGAAGAACCCCTTGCCCATCTTGCCCACCTTGTGCAGGGAAACGAAGGCGGCACCGTCGTGCACAATGGGCTTGCCGACATTCCAGAAAAAGCAGAGCTCGCCGCCATAGACATTGGCACGGTCGCAGGCGAAGAGGCGGATGGGGATGTCGTAGCGTTCCGCCGACCAGGTATGGCCATGGTCGTCGGTGTACTTGTACACGAAGTGCCCGAGCGAGTCGACCCGCTTGTATGGCTTGGTCTCGTCGTGGCACTTCACCTCGGGCACCCGGTCGGTATTGTGGTTGTAGAAGATATAGACCCGGCCCGAGGGAACCTTGAGCATGACCGCGTAGGATGCCTCGGGGCCGTCGATGGGCTCGACATCGACGGGCGCTTCCCAGGTCAGACCCCGGTCGGTGCTGCGCATGCTGACCACATGCTGGCCGGGCTGGCCCTCGTGGCCGGCACCAGTGGTGACGCAGCACAGCCAAGCCCCGTCGTCGGTGCGCACGATGTAGGGTTGGTCGCTGTAGGACTCGGTGGGAATCTCCCAACCGTTCGCGATATGACGCGGATCGGGAATGTCACCGGTACGGATAGTCTTCATGGATGGTTTCCTTCAGTAAACCTGACCGAATTCGTGCGCAGCCTGGACCATAGCCACTAGGTTCCCGGGTCTGCAAGTCGAATGGATGCTGTTGCTGGAAGAGATCAGGTAGCCGCCGCCAGGAGCGGCATCGGCAATGGCCTGGCGAACGGCCTCACGGACCTGCTCCGGCGTGCCGAAGGGCAGCAGGTGCCCGCAGTCGATGTTGCCGATCAGGGCCATGCGGTCGCCTACCTTGGCCTTGGTGGTCCTCAGGTCCATGCCGGCGATGGGCTCGATGGGGTTCAGCCCGTCCGCTCCCGACCGGGCGATGGACTCCAGGATGGGGTACAGATTGCCGTCGCTGTGCTTGACGGCCAGTGCGCCCTCCTCGTGGATCACCTCCACCATGCGGGTCAGCCGGGGCAGAATCAGGGCATCGAACAGGGCGGGACTCATCATCGGCCCCCGGTTCGCGGCGTAGTCGTCGCCCAGCACGATCACCTCCGCCCCGGCCCGGATGGCGCGGCGGGCCAAGGCCAGATTGGCTTCCAGCACCATGTCCATCAACGCGCAGGCGAAATCGGGCTCGATCAGCAAGGCCATGAGCAGATTGTCGATGCCGTGCAGGTAGGCGGACCACATGAAGGCGGCGCGCTGGTGGAACAGGATGGCCCGCTTCCCCTTGTAGCGCTTGACTAGGTCCGGCAAAGCCCCCAGGCGGTGGGGTGCCTCGGGATCGGGCGGGGTGTA
>QKCY01000564.1 GCA_003245525.1 Victivallales bacterium
GTTGTGCATCGGAGACATCAGCTACCGGAGCGTCAAGGCCACCCCGGCCCATGTGTTCGCCATCGAGCGCGAGTACCAGGGCAAGCGGAGTGTGGTGGCTATCAACTTGGCTGGGGAGGCAACCCCAACCACTCTGTCCCTGCCCAAATCCGATCTTGTCCAACCCGGCATTTACGAAGCGGTGTCCGGCCAGAAGCTGCCTTACGCCTCGGAACTGGCCTACACCTTGCCCGCCTACGGCTATGCGGCTTTCGTGATCCGGGAGGCGGGGGAGCTGCCAGCGACGCCTGCCGTGACCCCCGGTCCGGTCGCATCCCCGGAAGGAACCGTCAGGGTTGTCCGCGAGGGAGAGACGGCCGTGATCGCCGCTCCGTCCTATGCCGCCGTGATCGACGCCGCCCAGGGCGGTCTGCTGCGCGAAGTGCGGGGCGGCGACGGCCAGTCCCTCCTGCGTGGTATGGCCCTGCGGGAGGGGCAGCGGAAGCTCTTCGTGGGCTGCGATCCGCTGGACCTGGCCCGGACCCGCGCCACCCTCGCCGTCCGGGGCAACGAGATCGTCGCCACGGGCGAACTGCGCGATGCCGAGGGGGTGCCGCGTTTGGCCTATCGCCTCCGCTATCTGGCCGAGGCGACGGGGCTCGACTGCGAGGTCGTCCTGACCCCTCTGGCCGAGTTGCCCATCACCAAATCGGAACTGGACCTGCAACTGCGTTTCGTTCCCACCAGCCACTGGTTCGCCCAGACCACCGAGGGGGATCTGTGGGGACGCTGCCTGCGCCGCCACCCGGCCGACCATGGGTTCGACGGTCGCTACTGGCACGAGGCGGGGCAGGCGTTCCACGACAGCAGCCTCTATCCCACCCCGCCGGGAGGCGAGATCGGCGTCGCCGATACGCAACGGGGGTGGGCCGTGGGCGTCGAGTGTCTGCCGGGCGATGGCCTTGGCAACCATCTTCTTCTGGTGGAGGACAAGGCCCCCGATTCGCCTGCCGAGTTGGGTGGGCCTGCCGCCGCCACGGCGGAGCTCCAGTTGCTGGACCGCGACAGCCCCACGGTCTGGCAAACCGGCCAGGCAAAGCGCGCCCATTTCCGCCTCGCGGTGCGAAGCGAGGGGACCTCGCCCAGCCGCGCCGCCATCGATGCCTACTGCCGCCAGACGGTCGCCCAGTGGCAGACCTACGGCCCCATCTACCGCCTGGAGGGAACCAATGTCCGGGCCGAGGCGACCCGTTCGCGGGGCGGGGCGCTCTGTCGGCTCACTGAC
This sequence comes from Victivallales bacterium, assembly GCA_003245525.1. Lineage (GTDB taxonomy): Bacteria > Verrucomicrobiota > Lentisphaeria > Oligosphaerales > Lenti-02 > Lenti-02. The sequence goes on from QKCY01000564.1 coordinate 1,265, forward strand.
GCTGCCGGCCACGGGCTCCCAATCACCGACGCCCGGTTCTACACCGACCGGGGGCTGTTCGAGGAGTGGAAGGACTCGCGCGGCGTGGCCCACAACATGAATGCCAGCAACCGGGAGGACCCCGAGCCGGACACCCAACTGTTGGCGGCATGGCAGGACGCCCGGACGCCCATCGAACTGCGCTTCCGCAGTTTCTTCCGCCATCCCTACGCCAACGGACGCTCCCTGCTCAATCCCCGGGTGGAGTACAGGGTCAGCTACACGGTCTCCCCGGACGGCGACGGGGTGCGGATCGATTGCCGGACGCGGCCCCAACTGGTCAAACTGGACACCGCCGCCTTCCTGGCCTACAAGATCAGCCTGGGGGGGGCCGACGAATGGCAGGTGGACGGCGGCGAATGGCAAACCTTCCCCGAGCAGTCCCAACGGGTCTGGGAGAGCAAGGCGGCCGGACATCTGCCGGATTCCCTTGTCCTGCGCAGCCGCCAGACGGGCGATTGGACCCGGTTCGGCGACTTCGCCATCGCCGCTGGCCAGGTACAGAACCTGTTCCTCCATATCGGCCAGGGGCAGGCTCATCTTTTCGTCGCCTTCTACGACCAGGAAGCCACCGATGTCCGCCAGTTGTGGCGGCAGGCCGCCTTCACCATGCAAGCCGGAGGCCAGCAATGAGCCGCCTTCTCGCCCTGCTTTCCCTGCTGGCCGCTGCCAGTTTCGCCGCTCCCACCATCGAACAAGGTCCCGAAGGCCTGCTGGTGCGGACCGCCCACTACGTGGCCACGTTCAACGCCGATTCGGGCATGCTGCGCACGCTGACTCTGGCCGACGGCACCGCTCTGCTGAGTGGCGCCCGGCTCTACTGCGACGGTCTGCCCAACGGCCGGAAGAACTTCTCGGCCAAGGCCGCCGCTCCGGCCACGGCCACCACGACGGCGGATGGAACCGTGGTCGTGGAGGTGGCGGGGAAGCTGCTCGATGCCGACGGACAGGTCTCGCCCGAGTACCCCTTCTCCTATGCGGCGCGCTACCAGTTCGACGACAGTCCACGGGTACGTTTGGCCGTGTCGCTGATTCCCGACTTCGACAGCGAGGCGGTGTTCGGCTTCGCCGGCCAGGTGCTGGCCACGGCGGCGCACCGGGAGTTCTTCGCGAACACCGCCGACGGGCTGATCTCCGAACTGGCCGCTACGCGGTCCGGGCGGACCTACCAGTCCGAACGGGAACCGCTCTCGGCCACCGATCCGTACCTGGGGGTGGTGCTGAAGACCGGCCAAGTTGTCCAGTTCCGGATCACGGCCGGGGCCGAAGGCCTGATGAACACCTTCTTCCACGACACCGGCGAAGGGCCGACCAACCTCTTCTTCTGCCCCCTTTCCGCCACCGCCCGCCGTGCCGCCAAGGGAACCGCCTGGACCCAGGAACTCGTCCTGGAGGCCCTGCCTCTCGCCGCCTGGGGCAAGACCAAGCCCTGAACTACGAGCGGGGCCGCCCTGCGTTGGTGCGGGGCCACTACCGGGCCGAGGGCCGCAGTTCGCCAAGGTCGAGAGGCTCGTCGCTGCGGCCCCCAGGTATCTCGGGGACGGCGAACTCCATCAGGGCGCCCGCCACTGTCTCACCCCAGACATTCGGGTTGTCGGCGAGCATGAAGCTGATGCGCAGTTCGTAGTAGCCGGTCGGCACGTCCTCGATCCGGAAGGAACCATCCTGGCTCACCGGGACGTTGCGGTGCCAGCTCTCCACGTTCGCCATCGCATTCTTGCGGGCCTCCTGGTGCCGCATCAGGGTCTTGAGATAGACCTTGCCGTCGGCGCTCTCGAACCACTCCTGAGCCCGTTTGCGCGCCTCCTCGGAGGATCGGTCGTCCACGAATGGCGGTCTTTCGGGTTTGGGAGGGTCGACCTTGACGCTGCGGTCTAGAGTGCCGTCCAAGCGGTTCCAAGCGACGGGGGCTCCGCCCCGTTCCGGCAGGGAGACCCGTCCCACCACCGGACGGCCGCTGCCGCCGAAGGTCACGCGGAACGTCTCTCCGGGAGCCAGTTCCACGTGAGTCGACTGCTCGGGGATCGGGGTGTGGGGGATGGTCCCGATATCGCCACTGCTGATATGCCCCTTGCCGGGCACGACGCGGGCGAAGACGAAACGGCCTTCTGCATTGGTGTGAACCCGCGGACTGCACCGGACTCGCGGTGTCTCCCGGGAGAGGTCCGGCCGGAGCACGGAAGGCGGTCGTTCCAGGTAGAACGAGACCGGCACGTCGGGCCGCGGGGTCGGTCCCCGGTAGCAGGTGCCCTCGATACGTGCCCAGGGCTGCAACGGCAGATAGGGCGTCTGTGTCCAGGCGTCTGCGGTCAAATCCCCATAGCCGTTCGCATGGGTGGCGACCAGCCACCAGTCGCCGGTGGCGGGGGGCAGCTCGTAGTGCCCGTCCGGTCCGGTGGTTGCCGTCTTTCCCTCCCATTCGCGCGGCTCCATGCCGGCCGCCAGGATGAGAGTCTTGCCAGTTTCCACCAGGTACACCTTGGCCCCCGCTGCGGGCTGGCCGTCGGGAAGCCGGACCGTGCCCGTGATCGGCGTCCCCTTGTGGAGTTGGAAATCGCAGACCTGTTCCCCGGCATCGATCCGCAGGACTCCCGAACTGGCGGGCAGGTAGCCCTCGGCCTCGATCCTGAGAGCCAGGGATTGGCGGGCGTTGCAGGCATCCTCGGTGAAGCGGTAGTGCCCGTTGGTGACCCGCTGTTTGTCGCGGGGCTGCCAGAAGGTTGACTCCTCCAGCGAGACCCCGTCCTGGAGCCAGACTACGCCCGGCACCAGGGAGCAGTCGGGCACCGGTTTGCCCGTTTCTGCATCGGTAATGGTCCCCTGGATAACCAGAGGGGGAGGCAGGACGATGGTCTGTTCCTCGTCGGTTGCCCGCAGGCGATAGAAATACAACTTGAGGTAGCCAGTCTTCTTCAGGTTGATCTCCACCTCCCCCTCGCGAGGGGCACCAGCCCAGACGAAGCGCCCCGCCGCATCGGTCGTGGCACCCCACGACAGTGTCCGGTGCCGCTGCCGCTGGTCTGCCGTCACCCGCACGCCGGGCACTGGCTGGCCGGCGACATCCACCACTTGTCCTTTGACGACTCCTCCCGGCCCCAAATGCACGGTCAGTTCCGGTTGGCCGGAGCCCTCATCCACCGTCGCCAGCGCCGGGGCGAGTCCCTCGGCTTGGACTGCCACTTGCAGGCGTCCCACGAAGGCCTGGGGCGAGGTGACCCTGCCATCCGCATCGGTCGTCCCTTGGCCCTGGATACCGTCCTCCCCTTCTTTGTCCCATGAGACCCTCGCGCCAGGCACCGGCTTGCCGTCGGGACCGAGGACCTGGACGGCCAGGTGGTCTCCCCGGCGCAACACGAGCACCGCCTGCTGTTTGCCCAACTCGGCGAGGGCTAGGTTGCCGACCGTCTGGGGCGCATAGTCGGGATGGGTCAGACTGATTTGCAGGCTGCCCCCTGTGGACGGCAGGACCGGAGCTAGCCAGCGTCCTTCCGCATCGGTCAGCAGCGCAGTCATCATCCAGCCGGTTGGAGAGACGGTCGATTCGCAAGCGAGTCTCACCGAGACGTTCGGGACCGGCTCCCCTGCCTCGTTGCGTACCACGCCACCATAGCGGACGCCGGGGAACAGCCTCGCTGTCGGGGCGAGACGGCCCGCCTCTTCGGTGGAGATCTCGGTGACGGCCATGCCGGGTTTGGTCAGCCGAAGCGAATGCGCGGCGCCGGGCGTGTTCGCCACCGCCAACGTGGCCTTGCCCTCGGCATCGGTGGTGGTAGTCCGGGCCAGGTTCAGCCAGTCGGGGTCCGCCGTCACCGTGGCTCCGGCGACCGGCTTCCCGTCCCGGTCGATGGCCTGAATGGTGATCTGGTCCTCCGCGACCTTCTCCGCCGGAGGGAGTTGGCGGTCGGACTCGAACCGCAGCCCGAGCAGCTCGAAGACCGCGGGTTCGGGTCCCCGGCATTGGGGCATGAGGGTAATGGAGGACAAGCTCTCCCTATGGGACTCCGCATCCTCCCGCAGGTCCAGGACTACTTCGTGGATCTCGCCGTCCGCCTGCAGTTCGCGGTTGCTGAGTATGGCGAGGCCGGCCCGGTGTTGCCGGTCCAGTTCGAGCACGGTCCGGTCGCTGGCTAGGATGCCCGTCGCCCGGTAGGCTACGACCAGGACCGGGTAGCGCGGGAGATCGATCGGGATCACCAGCGAACGACGCCAAATCCCATACTTGCCGGGGTCGGCCACGGTCATCCGGGGAAAACCGGACTCCTGGTCCAGACCGATAACCCCGGCACTGGACGGTTGGTTGGCGTAGTGCCGCGACCACCACGGCCCCGCCGGATCGAGGACCATGGCGTCGTCCAGCGGAATCCCGGCCAACGTTTCCCGGTCCGGCAGCGGCTGGGCTTGGAGCAGGCAGGCCACGAGGGCCAGAAACAGGGCCGGGCGAATGTGGTTCATCGTTTCACGGCCTCTACCTGGATGGGGTCGAGGTCGAGGGGTTCCTCGTTGTGGTCTGCGGGCACGGCTATGGTGAGTTGGGCTTGCCCCACGGGGGAAACGCTGAACCCCGGCGAATCCTCGGCGTACAGGAAGACGCGGAGGTCGTAGTCGCCAGCTGGCACACCGTCGAAGCGGAATGCGCCATCGGCGGCCAGTGAAAGGAAGAAGCCATTCTGAGGAATCGCGGCGAGGGCTTCCGCCCGAGCCTTGTAGTAGCGCATCATGGCGGCGACGTAGGCCTTTCCCTCGGTGCTCTCCCCCCACTTGTCGATGCGTTTCCGGGCTTCCGTGGAGGTCAGATCCTTGCCGAAGTCCGGGTGGGCCGGTTCCTCGATGTCGAGCTTCGCCCTGGTGTTCAGCGAACAGCGCCCACTCTTCCAGGCGATGGGAAGGCCGTCCCGCTGGGGCGGGACGATGCGGCCGACGACCGGACGGCCTCCCCCGATGAGGTCCACGGTCAACGTGCTGCCGGGCGGCAGTTCGAAGGGCTCGGAGTGGGTTGCGGCCGTGCCGCCGGGATCGGGCGGACGCCGCGTTCCTGTGATCCGGCCTTGTCCCGGAGGGACTCTGGGCAGGACGAACTGGCCCTGCTCGTTGGTGGTTGCCTGCAGGCTGTGGCGGACCGGGGAGAAGTCGGGCGGCCACGATGCGTCGTTAGGCTCGTATCTCACCGTCGCGTTGGCGACGGGATCGGGGCCGAGCCGGAATTGGCCCTCGACGCGTCCCCAGGCCTGGAGCGGGAGACTGGGTGCGTCCTCCCAACTGGTTGCGGAGATCTCCAGGTAGCCTTCCGGATGGAGCGCGACGATGATCCCGCCGCGTTCCAGTTCGGAGAGCCGGTAGCGGCCATCCGGCCCGGTGGTCGCGGAGGGAACAGTACCCGGGTCTACCTCCAGGGCATTGGCGATCATGATCCGCTGGCCTGGGTGCAGCAGGAACACCCTCGCTCCGGCCGCTGGCTGCCCGCTCGGCAGGCGCACGGTGCCCGCGAACTCCTTTCCCTTGCGGAGCGGAAAATCGCAGACCACTCCTTCCTCGTCGAACCGGATCGTGCGCGAGGTCATGGAGGAATACCCGTCCGCCTCCGCTTTCAGCACGGCGGAATCGAGGCCCGAGCAATAGGTAAGACTGACCTGGTAGTTCCCGTCCTCCGCCTTCCCTCTCTTTTCGTCCATCCAGTTCGGCGGGCGTTCGGCCAGGGGGTTGCCGTCGGTGACGAGTCCGGGAACCACGGTGGCGGTGGCGATGGGTTGGCCGGTCTCGGCATCGGTGATTCTGCCCCGGACGACGAGAGGAGCCGGGAGGACGATGGTCTGTTCCTCCTCGTGGGCGTAGAGAGGGTAGCTCATCAGGGTCATGTACCCCGGCTTGCCGAGATGGAAATGGATCACGCCACTGGGTGCCTCCCGCCAGGCGAAGCGGCCTTCGGCATCGGTGGCGGACTCCCACAGTATGCCCGAGTAGTAGTTCCGCCAGTGCTCGATGATGAGCCGGACTTCGGGGACCGGATTCCCCGCCGTGTCCACGATCCGGCCGCGGATAACGCCGCCCGGTTCGAGGCGGATTTCCACCGGCGGCAGGTCGGGCTTGACGTCGACGCTGGTCTGCTGGAGGGCAAAGCCCTGAGCTTGGACCAGCAGATCGTGTGGACCCAATAGCCTGTCAGGGAACGCGGCGGTTCCTTCGGGGCCCGTCTTCATTGGCTCTCCGACTCGGTTCCAGTTCCGGCTCAGCCGGAGTTGCGCTTCCGGCACCGGGCTGCCGTCGGGACCGACCACGCGGACCGTAAGCCTGCCTCCCCGGCCCAGCACGACTTCGCTGCGCTGTTCGCGCAGTTCGTTCGGGGGAAGGTCCTTCGCGTCCTGCGCGGCGTAGTCGGGATGTTCCAGATGGATGGATGGCCGCCGGGTAGCGGGAAGCACCGGGGTGGCCCAGCGTCCATCCGCATCGGTCAGCACGGCGCTCGACCACCATTCCCCGCGGCTGCCGCGGCCCGGGAGGTGAACATAGACGCTGACTGCCACGTTCGGAATGGGTTCCCCTGCCTCGTTGCGTACCACGCCGCCGTAGCGCGCGCCCGGATACATCACGACCGTGGGGGACAGGTGGCCCTCCTCGTCGGTGACGATCTCTGCAATGGCCATGCCGGGTTTGGTCAGCCGCAGCGAATGGGCGGCGCGGCAGGTGTCCGCCACCGCCAACGTGGCCTTGCCCTCGGCATCGGTGGTGGTAGTCCGGGCCAGGTTCAGCCAGTCGGGGTCCGCCGTCACCGTGGCTCCGGCGATTGGCTGGCCATTGGCGTCCAGCGCCTGGACGGAGAGTTCGGCCTCCTCGGTCTTCTCCAGGGGCGGAAGCTGCTGGTCGGATTCGAAGCATAGGCCGAGGAGTTCGAAGACGGCGGGTTCCGGACCTTGGCAGCGGGGACTCACGAGCAGGGACGTGAATTCGGCATCGGTGTCCTGCACCTCATCGCGCAGGTCCACGACGACCTCGTGGATTTGGCCGTCGCCAACGAGCTCCCGGTTGCCCAGAATCGCCAGCGGAGCCCGCTTCGTCCGTCCCAGGTACAGCACAGACCTATCGTCTGGCTGGATGCCGCTGGCGCGGTAGGTCGCCACCACGACTGGATAGCGCAGGGCATCGACCGGCACGGCCAGGTCCCGACACCATTCCGGGAACTTCCCTGCCTCGGCCACGGTGAAGCGGGGGAATCCCCCCTCCTGGTCCAATCCCGTCACCAGCGTGAATCCGGGCACCCCGATCAGATGCCGACATTGCCACGGTCCCGTCGGATCGAGGATCATGGCAGCGTCCAGCGGAGTCTTCGCCAAGGCCTCCCGGTCGGGCAAGGGCTGGGCTTGGGCAAGCCCCAGGCCGAAAAACAAGGCTCCCAGAACCCAGCATGCGCTCCGCATCGACCGCTCCTCCGGTTGGCTTGGAACAGGCAATCACAGTTCGTCGTTCCATAGCATGTCGGAGGCAAACGCGCAATGGGCCAACAGGGGCCCTGGAGGAAGGGGAGGGGCCGACCGCAAGCCGGCGCTCCCAGTGGGGTTACTTGAGGGCGTCGCCAGCGGCGATTTCGAGGGCCATCATGGAGTAGGCGGTGACCAATTCGGGCATGCTTTCCATCCAGCGGCTGTTGGCCTCGTTCACCCAGAACCCCTCGGGCTTCTGCATGGCGAGGACTTGGTCGATGAACTCGGCCCGCCAGGGATGCTCCTTGCCCGCCTGGTCCACCACGATCTCGTCGCCGTAGACGGCGAGGGCC
>QKCY01000080.1 GCA_003245525.1 Victivallales bacterium
CGCTGAGCCAGACCACCGAGGCGGCGGAACGGAAAGCCGCGGAGGGTGCCTTGGGGGCCGTCTGCTCCCGTTGTGGCGAGGCGGCGGTGAAACCGATCGACGCCGCTTTCGCCGGAGCCTCCGAGGAGAACGAAGCGACTCTGCTGCGAGCGTTGGGCACGATTGGTGGCCAACCGGCCTTGGCCTTGGTGGTCGCCCGGCTGGAGAGTCCCCGCGAGCCGGTCAGCCAGGAAGCCCGGCGTACGCTGGGAGCGTGGCGCGACCGTACGGCAGTCGGCCCGCTGCTCGACATGGCCCGCAAGGGCAACGAGCACGATCAGATTCTCGCCATTCGGGGTCTGGTACGGCTGGCAGGGGCGCGTGCCGGTGCGTGGGAGGCCGATACCAACCTGTTGAACGAGGCCATGCGGCTCAGCCAGCGGCCCGACGAGAAGCGTTTGGCCCTCGGTGTCGCGGGAGGAATCACCAGTCGTCCGGCTTTGGGACTGGCGGCCCGCGCCTTGGCCGATCCCGAATTGCGGAACGAAGCCAGCACCGCCGCCGTGGCCATCGCGGAGAAGCTCCCCCGTCCCGGCGACAGCGACGTGGGCACGGCCATGGCCCAGGTGGTGGAACTGGCCCCGGATGCGAAAATCCGGGCGCGGGCGGAGAAGGTGCTTGCCCAACACCAAGCCGCCGTCGCCAGCGTGGCGGCGAACCTGGCGGGCAAGATTCCCGCCAAGGCCCCGGCCACTCCCCAGAAGCCCCGCCGGTTGCTGCTCTTCGACGTGAATGTGACCTATGGCGGGCATCCGTCCCGGTTCGCCGCCAACGACGCCTTCACCTTCATGGGCAAGAGCACCGGTGCCTTTGAGGCGGTGGTCAGCCGTGATCCCGAGATCTTCCGGCCCGAAAGCCTGAAGCAGTTCGATGCGGTGTGCTTCAACAATACGGTCGGTCTCCAGTTCGACGACCCGACCCTCCAGCAGAGCCTGGCGGAGTTCGTCTATGCTGGCGGCGGTCTGCTTGGAATCCACGCCTCCACTTTTGCCTTCATCGACTGGGGTGGTCCCCGGGGCGATACCTGGCCCGAGTTCGGCACCATGCTCGGGGCGCGCGGCGGTTCCCATGCCGATCAGAACGAGCTGGTAACCGTCAAGCTCGACGACCCGTCCCATCCCCTGAACGCCGTGTTCGGCGGCCAGGGATTCGACTACCGGGACGAGTTCTTCCGGGTCCAGGCTCCCTATTCGCGGGATCGCGTGCGGGTGCTTTTCAGCATCGACGGCAGCAAGACCGATCTGGCCTCCCACCCGTTGTCGGAGGAACTGAAGAAGCCCGCTGGGGACTATCCCTTGGCTTGGGTGCGCAACTACGGGCGAGGCCGGGTCTGCTACTGCACCATCGGCCATAACGAGCGGGTATTTGCCGACCCCACCATGCTGGCCTTCTACCTGGGTGCCATCCAGTTCGTGCTCGGTGATCTTCCCGCTCCCACGCTGCCCAGCAATCGCCTGACTCCGGCGGCCCAGGCCCAGGAGAAGCTGGGCTGGCGGCTGGGCATGACCGCCTACAGCCTTCACAAGTACACCTTCTTCGAAACCATCGACAAGACGAGGGAACTCGGTCTGTCGTACATCAACACCCTGTCCTTCCAGAAGGTCAGCGACGGGATTCCGAAGATGTTCGGTCCCGATCTGACCGACGAGGAACTGCGGCAGATCCGGCTGAAGATGGATGAGGGGCATGTCCGCCTGCTTACCCATTTTATCGGCAAGATCCCCGGCGACGAGGCGGGTTGCCGCAAGGTCTTCGAGTTCGCCCGGAAGCTCGGTATCGAGGTGCTGATTTCCGAACCCCCACCCAAGGACCTCGACCTCATCGAGCGGTTCTGCGACGAGTACGACATCAAGCTCGGCCTTCACAATCACGGTCCGAAGGAATCGCCGAACACCTGGTCGCCGGAGAAGGTGCTGGAGCTGTGCCAAGGGCGCAGCAAGCGGATTGGGGCCTGCGTCGACGTGGGCTACTGGCTGCGCAACGGGGTCGATCCCGTCCAGGGCATCCGCACCCTGGGGGACCGGCTCGTCACCCTCCAGATGCACGACCTGAACGAACGGACCCTCGACGCCCATGACGTGCCCTGGGGAACCGGCGCGGGCGGCAGCCGGGAGTTGTTCCAGGCCATCCGCGACACCGGCGTGGCACCGACCATGTTCGGGCTGGAGTTCTCCTACGACTGGCTCGATTCGATGCCGGAGATGGCCCAGTGCGCCGCCTTCTTCGACGCCGTCTCCATCGAGTTGGCGAAGTAGTGGCACAGGGCTTTCGCCCAGGCTAAGGTGGGGGCGTCGGGATCGGCCCGGCGCTTCCTAGTCTGGAGAACTGACGATGCGGCTTGCCGGAATCCTGCTGGTCGTGGCCTGCCTGGTTGGGCGGGCGGCGGAACCCTTCTCCTTTGTGGTGTTCGGCGACAACCAGTGCGCCATCACCAGCCCCACCAGCGGGGTGCCGGAACGACAGGCTTTGCCGCTGATCGTGCGCGATCTTCGGCCCACCTTCGTCCTCCATACGGGCGATATCATGGACCACGGCTGGGAACCCACGGCCTATGCCAAGTTTCGTGAGTTCTACCAGCCCATGCTGGAGGTTTCCCCCTTCTTTCCGACGCTGGGCAATCATGACGCGGCCAAGATCGGTTGGTCCAACTATCTGGCGTTTCTGAAGGAGCAACTGACCGAGGTGAACCCCCGCGTCGCTCCCGGCTTCGCCCGCGAGTGCCAGGTGTTCTTCGCCGACGATCCGACCGTCTATCCCAGCAAGCCCGGCGACACCGAGGGAGCGGCGAACCGCCGAGACATTCCCTCCGGCTTCACCAAGAAGACCTACTACGCCTTCCGCTACCGGAATGTGTACGTGATTTCGCTGGAGCAGGGCACCCGCTGGTGGACCAACACCCCGCGTCCCTGGCTGGAGCGGCATCTGAAGCAAGCACACGAGGACCAGACGATCGAGCACGTTGTGGTCATCATGCATCATCCGATCTACTCCAGCATCATGAACGAGAACCCGCCCGATCCCGCCAAACCGGGTTCGGGCGAGTGTACCGGACCGGTGCGCGCCTACTACGAGCCCCTGTTCCGGGAATACGGGGTACAACTCGTCTTCTCCGGCCACGCCCACCTCTACGACCGTTTTGCCGTGCCCAACGGGGACGACACGATCCACTACATCGTGACCGGCGGCGGGGGCGGTCCCCTCTATCGGGGTGGCTACCGGACCGACACGCCGGGCGCGGCTTTCACGCAGGCCCGGCTCAACGGCTACCACGTGGTGCAGGTGGAGGTGGACGGGCCCGACCTGCACATCTCCTGCCTGCAGATCGAGGGCGATGCCACGAATCCGCGGTCAAGTCTCTTCGAGGAGTTCCGCATTGGGCCGTCGGCGAAAGCCGCCGGGGAATAGGCGAGTCGTTCGCTGACGCATTGCCCGGAGCCGGTTTTGGGGTATGGTTCGAGCTTTGCCCGAGACATCGTTCCCTACCCACAATCCCTTACCAGGAGACATCCCCATGGCAAAGGCAATGGATTTCGGTGTGCAGAGCTACTGCTTCCGGAATTTCAAGGACAACGCCGACGTGGCCGCCAAGGTCAAGCAGATCGGCGTGAACAAGATCGAGGCCTGTGGCATTCACGGCGGCAACTTCGCCGACGTCGCGGTCTGGAAAGACCAAGCGGCCGTCTTCGCCGATGCCGGAATCGAGATCGTCTCGATGGGCGTGCAGACCTTCGGCGAGGACATGGTGGCGGCGCGGCGCTGGTTCGAGTGCGCCCAGGTCGCCGGGGCCAAGTACATCAGCGCCCACTTCCAGGTCGGCAACTTCCAGACGGTCGTCCCCAAGGTGGCCGCTCTCTGCGCCGAGTTCGGCATCCGTATCGCCATCCACTGCCACGGCGGCTACTGCTTCGGCGGTTCCCCCGACGTGCTCCGCTGCCTGCTCGACCTCGGTGGCGAGAACATCGGCATCTGCCTGGACACCGCTTGGTGCATGCAGATCGGCCCGAACCTCGGCAAGCCCATCGAGTGGGTCAAGAACCGCTTCAAGGGCCGTATCTACGGCGTTCACTACAAGGACTTCACCTTTGCCCCCAACGGCAAGTGGGAAGACGTGATCGTCGGGGCCGGCAATCTCGACCTGCCCGGCTTCGTGGCCGCGCTGGACGAAGAGAACTTCGACGGCTACGCGGTCATCGAGTACGAGGCGGACCCGGACAACCCGGTGCCCGCGCTCACCGACTGCGTCAAGGCGATCCGCGCCGTCGGCAAGTAGTTCTGCTGTAACATAGGCCCCGGCGGCAACCCCGCCGGGGTGTCTGCCAAGGGGTGAGCCATGAGTATGCCATTGACCCGACGCGAGGCCCTGCGCGGGCTGGCCGCCACCGGATTCGCCTGGACCCTGGGCCGGACGTTCGCGGCACCGGCCGGGCCCGAACGCCCGAACCTGTTGTTCATCCTCACCGATGACCAGCGCTGGGACGCTCTCGGCTGTCTCGGCCACCCCTTTCTGAAGACCCCGAATCTCGACCGCATCCGGACGGATGGCGCGCTCTTCGCCAACGCCTTCGTCACCACCTCCCTGTGCAGTCCCAGCCGGGCCAGTTTCCTGACCGGCTGCTATGCCCACACGCACGGGGTGATGCAGAACGAAAAGCGGGATTTCGACTTCCAGGGCACGCCTTCCTTCGCCCAGTTGCTCCAGCCCGCGGGCTATCGGACGGGATTCCTGGGCAAATGGCACATGGCAGGAACGTCCGAACCGCGTCCCGGCTTCGACTACTGGCTCAGTTTCCGGGGGCAGGGGGTCTACACGGACCCGGTCCTCAACGAGAACGGCAAGGAGTACAAGGCCACGGGGTACATGACCGACCTGCTGAACGAGAAGGCGCTCGCCTTCCTCGAATCGGCCCCGGCCGATCAGCCCTTCTGTTTGTATCTCTCCCACAAGGCGGTGCATCAGCCCTTCACGCCTGCGCCCCGCCATGCGGAACTCTGGCCCAAGGCAGAGTTGCCCGAACCACCGAACTACCGCGACACCTTCGAAGACAAGCCGGAATGGATGCGCAATGCCTACGGCGTCACCTCGGAACGGGTGGTCAACGACCGACCGGGGACCAACGCCGAAGCTCGTCCCATCCCGCCGTGGGATGGCAAGCGCAAACCGGCCCTGGACTACTACCGGGCCATCGAGGCGGTGGACGAGGGCGTCGGCCAGATTCTGGCCTTGCTGGAGAAGCAGGGACGGCTGGACAACACCGTGATCGTTTTTGCCGGTGACAACGGCTACTTCTGGGGCGAACACCGGCGCGGCGACAAGCGGCTCATGTTCGAGGAAGCCTTGCGCATCCCTCTCCTGATCCGCTACCCGAAGCTGGTGAAGCGCGGCTCGACCATCGAGCGCATGGCGCTCAATATCGACTTGGCCCCCACCTTCCTTGACCTGGCCGGAGTGCCGGTGCCGTCCCATATGCAGGGGCGTTCCTGGCGGCCCCTCCTTGCGGGCGACTCGGCGGACTGGCGGCGGTCCTTCCTCTACGAGTACTGGGTGGACCTGACCCCGACGATTCCCCGCATCCTCGGGGTGCGGACCGAGAACTGGAAGCTGGTTCGCTATCCCGATCTGCGCGACATCGACGAGCTGTACGACCTGCGCCAGGACCCGCACGAGCTGCACAACCTGGTCAAGGACCCGGCTTCTGCCGAGATCTATGGCAGGCTGAAGGCGGAACTGGATCGCCTCCTGAAAGAGACCGGCTACGGGGCCGGCAACTGGACCCTCTTTCCGCTGGGCGGAGAGACGAAGACGGATGGCAAGGTGGTGCTGGACTACGATTTCGCCAAGGCCGGCGGAGAGCAGGTCCCCGACGACTCCGCGACCGGGAATCCGGGACGTATCGTCAAGGGCAAGCTGGTTGCCGGACGCGACGGGCGGCAGGCCCTCCAACTGGATGGCAACGGCTGCGTGGAAGTGGAGGCCCAACCGGCTCTCAAGCTGACCGATCGCTTCTGGACCTGCGAGGCTTGGGTGAAGGCCGACGCCGACGGTGTGGTGCTGGCGCGGGGTGGGCACAATCTCGGCCTGGTTCTCTTCTTCGAGGACGGCAAACCCTCCTTCGGCATCCGCAACCAAGGCCGGTCCTTCGTGGCCCAGGCCGATCAGGCAGCGTTGGGGGAATGGGTGCATCTAGTCGGGGTCTTCGAGCGCAATGCCGCCCGCCTCTACGTGAACGGCAGCGAAGCCGGGAAGGTGACGCTGCCCTTCCGGAATCTCTCCGATCCCAAGGAAGGCATGCAGATCGGGGCCGACCTCATGACTCCCGTGGACCCCGTCGCCAAGGAAGGCCGTTTCCGCGGCCTGATCGAGCGGGTGCGGTTGCACAACCATGCCTTGACGGCGATGGAGCTGGCGGAGGGGAAATGATCTGGGAGTGAGAAGAGCTGTTCTCTAGCCCTGAGCCGCTCGCAAGCCGTGTTGTCCTGCCGCAGTTTCCCCAGTCTGGTTCTCCGCTTCTTCGGTTGCAGCCACCCCATCTGCAAGCCATGTTGCCTGTCGGTCGTGGACGGAACGGCAACCAGGAGACACGCATGCAGACGATCCCTCGCTTTCTCGGATGTTGGCTGGCCACCGCAGTCTCGGCAATGGCGGCCGGAACGGTGCTCCAGGTGGAGAATGGGCGTAACGAGCAGTTCCAGGCGGTCGCCAGCGTGCCTCTGCCTGCCAATCTGACTACGCTTTCCCTGGTGGAAATAGGCCCTGGCGGCGAGCGGGCAGGGGCGGTTCCCTGTGTCGTGGACGACTCGGGATCTGCTCCCGAACTCGTCTGCATGTTGCCCGGTATCACCGAAGCGGGGGCCATGCGGCAATTGCTCGTGGTCCCGGATCAGCCTGCCATCCCGGCCTCCAGCGATCTGGAGGTGGAGACGACCGACACGGAACTGGTGATCCGCAACTCCTATTTCGAGGTCCATCATCCCCTGCATGGCGGTGGCGGCCTCCCCACGGGGGTCCGTTTCCGGCTCTCGGGTCGGGCTGATCCCGATCTCTACCTGCTCGACCGCATCTACCGGCGGGAGACCAAGCGCCAGTACCTGCTTTCCGGCGACCGCGAGGCCACGGCCACGCTGGCGTTTCAGAGTCCGCTGCGGGTGGTGGTGGAGACCAAGGCGCGCTACTGCCTGGGCGGCGAGCCCGCGCCGGGAACGCCGCGCGTCACCTACCGCTTCGTCTACAGCCCCTATTCGCCGGTGATCGCGGTGACCGCCCGGATGGAGAAGGATGATGACGATCCCTGGAACGAGCTGCATTTCCTCCACCTGACCCGGCAGGAGTTCCACTACACACAGTTCGTCACCGGCGACGAAGCGAAGGTCTACCCCATGAACACGCCGGGGGAAAAGAGCGTGGCGCGCAGCGGTTCGCGCTGGGGTGTGATGGCCACCGAGACGGATGCCGCCGGGGTGGGCTATGGCGGGGTGAACTGTTGGGACGCCTCGGACGAGTTCTACTACTACGTCTGCCGGTCCCGCAGCCCGTGGACCGACCGCACGATGGACTGGGCGGGGGCGCTCTACTTCGGTCCCGCCTGCGCTGATCCGGCGGAGTATTCGCGTTGGCTGGCTGGCCCTTCCCTCAAGGCCAGACTCGTCACGGCAGATTCGGCTGCCGCCGCACCCGAAACGGTGCCGCCGCCGACCGGGGCCTACGAACTGGCGAACGACGCCCTGCGCCTCGTCTTTGCCGATGCTGCCCAGGGATTTTCCTGCCTGGGGATCGAGAACCGGCTGGTGGGGAATACGCGCTTCGTCCACCAGCGCGACGATGCGCCTGGACTCTGGCAGTTGGAGTTCCGCACGCCCTATCGTGCGGTGCCGGAGGGTTCGGACCAGAAGACCCAGGAGACGATCCTGCTGGACAACCGCGCCGAGGGGACCCGCGAAGCCGCACTGACCCGTTCCGCTGCCGGTCAGCTTCTCACCCTGTCCTGGAAGGGGTTGGCGTTGGGCGAAGAGACGGGCGTCGTGGATGTGACCGCCACGGTGTTGCTCCAACCCGGCCAGGGCGAGAGCGAGTGGCGGATCGAGATCGCCAACCGCAGCCAGAAGTACGGGCTGTGGGAGGCGAGCTACCCCTTGCTCAGCACGGTGGCCCCGAAGGGCACGGCGGATGTGCTGGTACCCAGCGGCAACTGGGGCGGCAAACTCTGGCGGAAGTGCCAGGGCAGCCTCAATGTGCCCTATCCGTCGGGGGCCTGCCCCGTACAGTTCATGGCTTTCAATCTGGGTCCCGCCGGACTCTATTTTGGCGCGCACGATCCGGGTGCCCGCACGAAATCGGTCCGGCTCATGCCCAATCAGGATGCCACGTTTACGACCAGCGCCGAGGACATGGGCGTACCCGGCTCACATGTTGCTGCGCCCTTCCCGGTGGTGGTTGCCGCCTACCAGGGCGATTGGTGGCAGGCGGCGCGCCGCTATCGTGCCTGGGCAAGCCAGCAGGCTTGGACCGCCAAAGGCTGGATTCGCGACCGCGCCGACTATCCTCAGCATCTTGAGGACCTCGGGCTGTGGTGGATCGCCAGCGGCCCCCCGGACGGGGTGCATTCCTTCATGCTCAAGGCCGGTGAGCGTTGTCCGTTGCCCATCGGGCTCCACTGGTACAACTGGCATGAGATTCCCTTCGACAACAGCTATCCCGAGTACTTCCCCACCAAACCCGGTTTCGCCGAAGCCACCCGCGATCTGGTCGGCAAGGGCCAACTCATCATGCCCTACATCAACGGGCGGCTCTGGGACGAGGACATCCCGAGCTTTCCGGCGCGGGGCCGGGCTGGTTCCTGCAAGCAGCCCTCGGGCGAGTGCTATACCGAGGTCTACGGCTCGGGCCGCAAGCTCGCGCCCATGTGCCCCACCACCAAGGTCTGGCAGGACAAGATGGGGGAGATCTGCCACCGTCTGATGACCGAATGCGGTGTCACCGGCATCTACCTCGACCAGAT
>QKCY01000462.1 GCA_003245525.1 Victivallales bacterium
GGTGATGGTGCCGCAGATGATGTCGTGGAACTGCTGTTTGAGGAGCAACCGCCAGATGGGGTCCAGCCGCTCATGGGGCTGGTCGGTGACGGCGGCCAGGACCTCGATGCCGAGCAGGCGGTTCACCAGCTCCCGGTTCCGCTGTTTGATGCGGATGTTGCTGGTGAAGGTTCCCTGCAAGGCGCTGTTGAAGTCGCCATCGACGGTAGTGACGGCGTCCCAGTCCACAGCCGCCAGGAACTCGCTGGGGGTGGAGAACTGGATCGGGGGCGTCTTGCCTTCGCCGTTGAGGCGGCGGACTACGGCGGGTGCCGAGGCCTGCGGGAACATGAAGTCCCCGCCGTTGCAGAGCAGCAGGGGCTGGTTGCTGCCATAGGTGCCGAGTTCGTGGACCAACGCCATGACTTGGGATGAGCCGCAGCCCGCGAGGTCGAGGTCGGGGGCGTTGACCACTTCCGCGTCGCTCGGGAACCGGATGTTGCCGTAGCCGCGCGCCAGCCAATGGGTACGGATGCCGGTGCCGTCCAATCCCTGCCAGACAAACTCGTTGCGCATGACTTCGGGCCTCATGCAGCGCCAGAAAACGTAGAACTCGTAGCCGCACTGGCGGAGAATCTGGGGCAGTTGCGCGTGGTGGCCCCAGCAGTCGGCGATCCAGCAGACGCGCGGCACCACGCCAAGGTGCTCGCGCAGCCAGGCGAAACCATGCTTGGCCTGCTGGAACATGGATTCGCCGTCGGGGTGGTTCATGTCCGGCATCACGTAGAGGCCGGGGGCCACTTCGAGCCGCCCGGCCTGGGCCTGGCGGACCAAGGTCTCGCGGTGCTCGGGGTGGCGCTGCCAGAAGATGTCGAGCAGGATGACCTGCTCGATCAGGAAACGGTACTCGGGATGTTCGTCCAGGATGCGCAGGGCCTCGACAATGTTGCGCATGCACTCGGGCAGATAGCCCGCATGGGGTTTGAGATAAGCCACATCGTAGTGGAAATTCGGGACGATATGGATCGATTCGGTGGTCATGGTCCGGCTCCACGGGAACGGATGGACAGGGATGATGAAAGAACGTATCCTCTTATCCTGGTTCTTGTAGGAGCTTGCGCGCGATGTGGACCAAAGAACGCTTCGACCAGAGTCTCTCCGGGTCTCTCCGGACATTGCTGGGTCTATACGCCCTATGACGCGGGCTGGGATGCTTGTGCCGAACTGCGCCAGGACGAGGTACTGCAGGACCTTGTGGACCAGGAATACGCCTTGGCCCCCATCGCCCCCTGGGCCAAGGAGGTGGTCGAGCGAACGATCAACTTCATTCCGTTCTGCCCCCATTGCTGCTTCCCCACTCCTCTCTTGGAGGCGCTGGATGCCATTGGCGCGCAGCGGGTACAGGAAACCGTTCACGGTTGCTACACCGCTCCGCCCGAACGCAAGGAACGGTTGCAGGACTATGTCCTGTGTCTCGATGCCTGGTTGGCAGGAGTCGAGGCCCGGGAACTGGCCGGACGCAGTCCGATGAACTGGGATCGGGTCTGCACGGCGCTGTGGCAGGTGCTGGGGGAACGTACAGAGTGCAAGGAATTGCTCGTCCGCCGGATCGTCCATCGCCAGCGCTGGTGGCTCAAGGCCGTGATCTGGGACGGGGACCGGCGGGATGTCTATTGCCGGGATCAGTACCTCGGCGATGTGCATGACGGCGGCGATGGCTACGGGCACTACGGCAATCCCCCCTTCTGCGATCCCTACTTCGCCGAGTTGAAGGTGCCCGAGGTCAAGCAACTCGAAGCGCGCTTGGCCGCGATCTGTCCGGATTGGGCGTGGTTCAGGGATGTGATCCAGGGTTCCTGGCTCTGCGCGCCAAAGGCCTTCCGTTTCCTGGAACGGGTGCTCTGGTGCGTGGGCAAGGGACGGCGGGTGGTAGCTACGCCCGGCTTTCCGTTGTCCGACGGCGATACGGTGCCCGGATTCCTCGAATGCGAGGACACCTACCGGAATATGGCCGACAGAAGGGAGTGGCTGCAGGCCTTTGCCGCCGGCTTGCGTGCCTGGCTCGCCGCCGCGGAGCCAGCCAGCGAGATTGCCGCCGACTGCCACCGGCGACTGGGCGAACGGAGCCCAACCAAGCAGTGGCTGGTCGGGCTCCTCCTGCGCAAGGTGGAGCTGGTGAATCCCGGCGGGGCCTTCGGAAGCCCGTGACTACTGCATGGCCAGGGCGCGTCCGAGCGTGGCCTTGATGGCCTCGGCCATGCGCATGAAGCCGAGATCGTTGGGATGGCAGCCGTCGACCGTGCAGGCGTCGCGGTCGCTGGTCCCGAACAGCGTCTCGCCGTCCACGAAGAAGACGCGGCGGTCGCCAGCGGCTTTGGCCTGCTCGAAGGTCAGCTTGATGATGTCCCGGCGGGCCCGGCTATCGGCCAGGTTGTTGTCGAAATCGGGGCGGCTGACCATGACGACGGGGAGTTTGGGGAGGGCGGCACGGATGGTGGCGAAGAAGGCGGCGTGGGTGGCGGCCAAGTGGTCGGCATTGGGCGCGTTGTGGTCGTAGTCATAGACCATGACGCTCTGCGGAATGCTGGCGATGAGCTTGGCCATCTCCTGCTCGCCGCGGGCGCTGCCGCTGAACCCGTAGTTGACGAGGTTGGCATCGAACCAACGGGCCAGGATGTGGGTGTAGGCATTGCCGGGCCGCGAGGCGCAACCGCCCTGGGTGATGGAGGAACCGTAGAAGAGGATCGGCTGCTCAACCGCGAAGGGCGTGGGCGCTGCCACCTCGGATTTGGGGGCCAGGCCCACGCGGATCGAGCGGATGCCGTTGTAGAGGGGCAGATTGAGGGTGAACTCGCGCCACTCGCCCGCCTTGCCGGTCCAGAGCAGGGAAGCGAATTCCTTCACGCCCGGGCCGGGGATGGCGGTCTTGCGGAAGCGCTTGTTTGTGCCGGCACCGAGATAGAGGTCGCAGCCCGAACTGCCGCTGCGCGGCATGTGGTTCATCTCGCCCGGAGCGCGCAGCTCCAGCCGCACGGCCACGCGCGGGGAATCGGTACGGAACCGGACCATCCCGCCCGCCGTGTGCCAGGCCAGGCCCTGCACGCCCGAGTTCATGGCCGGAATCTCGGCCTTAGGCAGACGGCAGAACTCCTTCTCCTGGGCGAAGAAGGGGAATCCAGTCAGATGGAACGGCGGCAGGGTCGCGTCCAGGAAAGCCAGTTCCTGGCCGTCGACAGACTCCAGGCGGAAGTTGGGATCAATACTCTCGATGGCCATGACCGTGGTTCCTGCAAAGGTTCCTGCATACGGGAATGAATTCCCAGCCGGGTGCTGGACACTGGCGGTTTCCTCCACCACCTTCTACGGGTCGGGTTCCGATCTGTCAGTTGATTGCCGGAGAGCAGCAATGAAGACGGTACGAGACCGGTTCTGGATCTGGGGGCAGGAGGCGAACAGCCACAATATGTACGCTCTGGGCGGCTCCTCCAAGATGACCGCCGTGGAGGGGGCCTATTATCTGGGGGTTCCCAATTGCTGCCGGGTGGTGATGGCCGACAAGCCGCGTCCGCCCTTCGACCAGGACTCCATGGCGATGGATTCGCTGGACCGGGTCGTCTGGTCCATCGTCGGTTCCGGGGGATCGACCAGCAACGACGATGGTTGGGGAGACGTGGACGAGGTGGCTCGCCAGGCCCGGAACCATCCGAACGTGGAGGGGGCGATCTTCGACGACTTCCTGAGCGAACACCGTCGCCGGATCTTTCCACCGGAACGGGTCGGCGATATCCGCCATCGCCTGGACACTGGTGCCGGACGCCCTCTGCCTCTCTGGGTCGTGCTCTACGAACACGAGCTGATCCCGGCGGTACAGCCGTATCTCGACGAATGCGACGTCATCACCTTCTGGACCTGGCGCTCGGAACATCTGGCCGATCTGGCCGCCAACTACGCCACGGTGCGGGAGATGACGCCGGACAAGCGCCGCCTGATGGGCGTCTACCTCTTCGACTACGGCAACAACTGTCCCATGCCCTTGGACCGCCTGCAACGCCAGTGCGAACAGGGCTTGCAGTGGCTGGGCGAAGGAAGCCTCGACGGCATGATCTTCTGCTCCAATTGCTGCGCCGACCTCGGGTTCGAGACGGTCGCGTGGGTGCGACGGTGGATCGCCGAGGTCGGGAGCACCCCCCTGTAGCTACCGCGTGGCAGGATCGGGGAACTGGATGAGTTGCGCTTCGGTGGTGTAGACCCAGTACCCCGTGCCCGGAACGAGTTCGTCCTCTGCCCCGAGCAGTCGATAGCAGAGGGCCGCCGCATCCCAGCGCCAGACGGTGAGGCTGGTCGAAAGATCGCCGAGCGCGCACGTGGTGGTTGGGCTGATGAGGTTCCAGCCCTGATGGAGTTGCACCGTGCCATCGTCCCGCAGACCACAGGTGGCCTGGGCGACACCGTCGGCGGCGGCCCGGACCCAGTAGCCGCTCTCGGCGAGCAGGGGCTCGTCGGCGGAACCGGTCTCGTACGCCCCTTGGACGAGGCGCAGGATCTCGGAGCTACCCAGTAGGCAGTCCTGGGAATCCCCGGTGGCCGATTCCCGGGCGCTCATCAGCGTCACCAGGGGGGTGCCGACGAGGTTCCAGCCCTTCCGGAACTGCAACGGAATCTCCTCGGCAGGACCGGAGAGAATCTCGAAAACGGTATCGGTCGATAGCTCGATCTGGTCAAGGCCCGTCATGTCCACAGGCGACCCATAGGGCGCGTTGTCGCGGAGTTCCTGAAGAAGGACAAGGCGATTGCCGTCCACCGCCCCGAGTTGCCAGGAGAAGGTCCACGAACCCCGCTGGGCCGTGGGGAAGATCACCTCGATGAACCAGCGTTCGGTGCTGCCATCGTCCAGGCGGATGTCGCAGGTCAGGAAATCGGCCCCCCCGTCGCCGGTGGTATTGAGAATCCGGACGATGGGCAGGTCGCCGTCTCCGGGATCGCCCTCCTGGTCGAATCCGTCGCCCAGACCATCGTCGGCGGCGGTGGATTGGCCAATGAAGATGGGGTTGCCGTCCCCGTCGGTGAACGCGACGGTGAACTCGCCCGGCAGGAACTCCTCGGTTTTGTCCCCGACCACGCCGTCCGTGCCTTCCACGCCGCCAACGGTGAGAGAGTAGGCCGTGCCCAAGGTCTGGTCGCTGGTCTGCACGCGGTAGACGCCCGGACTCTCTTCCACCACTCCCAGCACGTCTAGGGCCGGGGAGAAGGTGTAGGAGAAGACACTGAGGGGATTGGCGACAGGCCGGTTGAAGCGCACACGGAACGTGTTCAGGTTCACGCGCTCGATGGTGAAGGAGGCGATGGACTCGAACCCGCAGGTGGCGGCAAGACTGCCCAGTCCGTTCGCGGCATCCAGGGCTGCCCCCCCGGGCACGACGACCGCCACCGGTCCGGGGGCAGTGGGCACCACGGTCAGCTCGTACGCCAGGCCGGGGGTGATCTCCTGGAAACCAGTGATCGTGGCATTGGCCGCAAGCACATCGCCCGGTTCGAAGCCCGTGACCGGGCGGTTGAAGGAAGCCGTGACCACGACGGCATCGGCATCGGTCGGAGAGAGCACCTCCGTCTCCAGCGTTGCCACGGGGAACCCGTTGAACTCGATGTCCGACTCCGTGCCCTGATAGGAACTGAGCGTGGTGAAGCCATCGGCGGCACAGGTGGGAATGGTGACCGTCACCGTGCCATTGTCGGCAGGGGTGACGGCGAACGTGAAGACGCTGGCGGACAGCAGGCCGCCGAACGGGTCGTCGGGATCGACGAACTGCTGGAAGTCGACGAGGGTACCGTTCTCGACCTGGATGCGGTCCTCGGTGAAGTCCAGCACCGTCCCGGAAAAGGTGAGGGTGAAGGGGATGGGGGTAGCGTCGGTCGGGGCCGTTGCGGTGGTGTCGAGGGTGCTGGTCATGGCGTCATGGCGTCGCGATCGTAGGTGGCCTCTCCCACCCCCCGGTCGTTGCCGCTGCCGGTCGCATTCTCGGCAACCAGGGCCGGGACGGAGACCCGGACCGCAAAGGATGTGCCCAGACCGTCAAACAGCCCCCGCGCGGGGGTGTCACGCCAGAGCCAATCCCAGTCGCCGGAGCCATCGTCCACCGGGGCGACCGCCTGCACGCTGATCCGGTAGACCAGACCGGGAGTGACTTCCGTGAAGCCGAGGAGGGTGCCGTTCGCGATCACCACGTCGTCCTGGGTGAAGCCGGTCACCGACTGGTCGAAGGTGACGAGGAAGGGGATCGTTTCCACCTGGCTCAGCGGGCCGTCCTCGGGGACGACGGTCACCTGTGGCGCGTCGTTGTTCAGGACCGCATCCATGTTGGGATGCAGGTAGCAGATCATCTCGGCCGTATCGTCGCTGATGTCCCGGAAATCGAGATAGATGTGGTTGATCATGCCGGGGTCGGCGGTGGTGTCGCCCAGCGCCTTGTTCATCCAGCCGCTATGCAGCAGGTCCATGCCCACGATGCCGTCGATCCCCGGTGCGATATCAAGGACGATGACCTCGAACTCCTTCCAGACGAGATCGGTCCCCTCGGCCGTGGCCAGGCGGAAACCGCCGATGCTGACGATAGGGACATCCCGCGTGCCGCCTACGCCCCCGATCTGGGTGCTGCCGCTGGCCTCCTCGATATCGATCTCGCCGTTGCCGTTGGTGTCGAGACCGAGCGCCACGGCGGTGGCGGTATTGATCATGGAGAGCTGGGCACCAGTGTCCAGCAGGAAGTTGCCGCTGGCGGCGTTGCTGCCGTTGTACGCCTGGATGTCGAGGAAGGGCAGGGGGGCCCAGGTGGGCAGGGGATCGCCCGGATTCTGCTGGCCGTCCTGCGCGAAATGGGTCATGTGCAGGGGGATGGTGTAGCGGTGCGCGGAGTCGGTGGGCGGCGCGTCCACGAACAACGTGTTCATGAGCAGGGCCGTGCCCGTATCCCAGACGCTCATGTCCAGATGCACGACCCGGTTGGCCATGGCGGGCATGCCGATGATGCCGTCGTACTCGATGTAGGCCTCGGCGTTGCACATGAACCGGACATCGGCCAGACTGAGCGGCACCCCATCGCTGCCCGCATAGTCCAGACTATAGGGCGCGGAGACGCCGTACATGGTGGAGCCGCTCACGCCCATCTCCTCGTACTGGGCCTCGTCCGCGACAAAGCCCAAGGGGATCATGACGTCCAGCACCGAGCCATAGGTGCCTTGGGCCAGCATGAGACCATTGGCCCCCGTGTCCAGGACGAAGCTATTGCTGGTGAAGTCCAGGTCGCCCCCATCGGGGTAGTACACCACCTCCTCGTTCTCGGCTGTGCCCGGATCGTCGGGAGTGTAGACCTGGATCTGAACGACGGGTTGGCCGAGGAGAAAGGCCCCGGAACCCATGTTCACATAGGTGTCACCCGCCGGGAGCCAGATCCCAGACAGGAGAGCGAGGCAGACAAGCACACAGGCCGCGAGCAGGTGTCGGTTCATGGTTCTGTCCTGGTTTTTGGGACCACGGACCCCCCGACTTGCGACCGCCTGCGCGGTGCCGCAACCCGTATCATTCCAAACGGTAGAGTTACCATGTATCCGTTGCTGGCAACATGCAAGTCCCCAAGGGCCAAGGCAAAGCTACCCAGCCGTCGGCGGGAGACTCGCCACGGTGGGTATGATGGGTTTCTGGCAGGGGGGAACCCTACCGCCAGGATGCTCTAGCGGACTTCCAGGTAGTCGCGGTCCGGCAGTTTCGGGAAGGGCGCGGCAGGGATCTGCTGGTACCAGTAGGCGACCGAGGCGATGTCGTCCTGGAGCGGCAGGTAGCGACCGCCGCTGCGCCAGCCGAGGGCCTGGATGGTCACTTTCAGATCCTGCTCGAAGCGGATGGGGTCCATGATGTGCCAGCGGTACATGCCGAAGCGCTGCTGGCTGCTATAGACGCCGTCGGGTCGGATCACCTGGTGCAGCCCGGCATAGGGCGTGGTGAATTCCTGGTACTGGTGGGTCTTCTGGTTCTCGAAGTTGTAGGACCCGCAGAAGTAGTCCTCGGTCCCCGTGCCGCAGATGGTGGGGAACTCGCTGTCGCCGTCCATGAAGAACTTGATCTCGCCTTCGCCCCACCAGCCGGTGTTGTTCACGCCCCAGGCCAGGTAGGTGCCGACATACTGGCCGGTGCCCTTGACCCCGTCGAGGATGGTGTAGACGTCCTTGTAGGGCAGGGGGTTCTCCCGGCGGAACTGGGCGTGGAAATAGGCCGCATCCTCGGGCACCTCGGTGAGGGTGTAGTTCACCTGGTAGTAGAGCCGCATGCCCTCGTCCGCGAGGTTGGTCAGGGTGATCCGGCAACGCTTGCGGAAGGGCATTTCCCAGTAGCAGTTGAAGGCGCTGCCGGGATTCACGCAGACCGGGAGCGAGGTAAGTTGGGCGTACTGCCCCCAGCCCATGCCGAAGAAATCGCCGACCGGGCACTCCACCGACGGCTGCTCCTGCCCGTCCCAGTAGATGCGCAGAATGCTGTACCGCCAGTTGCCGGTGGGGGTGAGCCAAATCTGCTGGATGGCACCGCTGCCCTCGATATCCGCCATCACGAAGGTCTGCTTCGCATCGATCTGGACCGACGGGGAGATCTTCCACCCCTGTCCCAGATCGCGGGCGCAATTGGCCCCCGTACCGGTCGTGGCCATGCCGCCGCACCCCTTCTCGCCGGAAAAGTTCTCGGGAGAAATGGAACGTGTCTTGGCGGAGGAAATCCGGGAGAGATTGCCGAGATGGAGGCCAAGTCCGTTGAAAGCCATGGGAGTTTCCTCGCGCTGATAGGGTGGGAGAGCCGACCATACCGTAGCGCGGAATCCGCCATCAACCCACAGGACGCAGGCCATCTTTCTGGGGACGCCGAGCACCAGCTCGGCGGTACTCCCTACCACGTGTAGCAGGTTGCCGAGCTGGTGCTCGGCGTTCAGGGGGGGCTCCTTCCGCGCCAGTCCCTTGGGTCCCTTTGGTCCTTCTCGCCCTTTGGCTCCCCCGAGTTGGCTCTCCGCGTTCCCGGGGCGTGGCTACAGGTGGCGGTGCCAGATGTTCATGCTCTCGATGGTGCCGCAGATGTTGGTGTTGTTGACCAGGCACCCGCCGTAGTAGTAGCCTTGGCGGGCGAAGGTGATGTTCATGCCGGGGGAGAGGGCACGGGCGATGGTGTAGGCGGTGAGCATGCCTTCCTGGCGCATGGTTGTTTCCATGCGGGCCAGCAGCATGCGGGCGTAGCCGTTGCCGCGGTGCTCGGGCAGGGTGGCGAAGTCGGTCATCTCCACATTGCGGGCCTGGCGGTCGGTTTCGGCGGAGGACAAGGCCACCAGTTCGTCGTCCTTCCAGACCCCGAAGTAGATCACATGGCTGGCCATGGTCTCGGCGAGGAAGGCCGGATCGGAGATGGGAAAGGGGTAGGTAGCGAAAACCTGGCGGTAGAGGGGGGCCATCTCCGCAATGTCACCGGGGAGGCATCGGCGGAGAACCAGCTCGCCGGTCGGTTGGGGAGCGGGGAGAGGACGCTTGCTCTCGGCCAGGCCCCTGATCTGCCGGATGCGTTCCGGCTCCCGGGCCTGGCGACGGGTAGGGATCAGGTAGAGTCCGGCAAACATCGCGTCCTCGTGGCCCCGGTAGAAGCGGGGAACACGGCCCTCGATCCGGAACCCCAGTTCCCGGAAGGCAGGCTCGTGGCGGGCCGGAACTTTGGCGAAGATCTTCGTATAGGAACGGCGCTCGCAGAGCCCCAGCAACCGGGGAAGCAACTCGGTGGGCGAGGCCTGCCCCAGCTTCATCAGGTAGACCCGGCGGTTGTAGGGGCCGTGCTGGATCTGGGCCCCGCCGAGGGATTCCACACGGTCGGGTTGGCAGGCTTGGAGATTCATCCGGATTCCTCCGCCGTTTCCAGATCGGCGGTTTCCTCCTCGCGGTCGGGTACGAGCAGCGAGAAGGCCACGTAGCCGATCGCGGAGACTAGGATGCCGTAGACACTGAAATCGAGTTTCCAGGCAGCCAAGGCACTGGGCAAAGCCAGCACCTTGGTCATGAGCAAAATGGTGAGTCCGCCTCCGGCCAGCATCCCGGCCATGGCTCCGGTCGAGGAACCCCGTGGCCAGAAGAAGGCGCCGACCGTAGGAATGAAAAGGCCCGATACCATGAAGGCGTAGGCATAGAGGATGGCATCGAGCACGGTCGTGAACCAGGCGGCGAGACAGACTGCCACCACCCCGATCAGCAAAGTCGCCACCATCGACAGGCGGATCGAGTTCCGGGTCGAGAGGTTCTTGCAGACATAGCGCTCGATCCCGTCGTTGACCAGATTGCCCGAGGAGGCCATCAGGCAACTGTCCGCAGTGGACATGATGGCCGAGAAGTAGGAGGCGATGACAATCCCGGTGACCCCCATGGGGAGCAGGTCGCGGATCAGCATCGGCAGGGCCATCTCGGAATCTGCCTCGGGGAAGACCACCCGTGCGCACATGCCCAGGAACACGCCGGTGAAAGCCATGACCGGATACTCGAACAGGCCCGCCAGGTACCAGGCTTTTCTGGCTTCGCGCTCGTCCTTGCAGGCGTACATCCGCTGGTAGAGGGTCATGCCTACGAACCAGATGGGAATGATGGTTACCATCCAGTTCAGGAAGGTGACGGGTTTGATGTTGAACAGGGAGAAATGGCTGGGAGGGAGAGCGTCTCGGATAGCCCCGAAGCCGTGCAGTTTCCAGACCGTCACCGGGATGGTGATGAAGATCAGGCCAACCAGGAGGATCACCCACTGAATTGTGTCGGTGTAGATCACCGCCTTGAGCCCGCCAATCACCGTGTAGCCGATGGTGATGACGGCGATCACCAGCAGGGCGAAGAGGATGGGCTTCATGCCGAAGGGGTTCTTCGGCAGGATGGTGGCAGAGGCCAGCTTGGCTCCGGCCAGCATCTGCGCCGCCGTGAAACCAAGGTAGCCGATACCCGAGATGATGGCCGCCACCACGGCGACTGAGCCATTGTAGCGGTGGCGCAGGAAATCGGGATAGGTCATCATGCCATGCTTGGCATCCACCCCCTTGACCTTGGGGATGATGAGCACGGCCGAGAGCCAGGCCCCGACCAACCCGGTGAACAGCAGCCAACTACCGGCCAGCCCCATGGCGAAGCCGACTCCGCCCAGGCCGATGGAGAAACCGCCGCCCACGTCGGTAGCGACGATGGACAGGCCCACGTGGTGCGCCTTGATGGAGCGGTTGCCGACATAGTAGTCCTCCGCGCTTTGGTTGCGGAAGAAATGGTAGACGCCCACAGCCAGCACGCTGAGCATGTAGACGCCAAAGATCGCATAGTCCAGGACAGACATGGAATCCTCTCCTCGTTCAGTCGCGCCGCTGGTGGCGCTCGTTGCCGCGGGGCACCAGGGAGATGGTTGCCTCGCTGTCGGCCAGCAGTTTCTCGACCCCAAGGGACTTGCACTCGTCCGCGTCGTCCAACTCCAGATGGAGGTCGCAGGACGCGCAGTTGCGGTCGCAGAAGGTGGGTTCGTAGGAATCGGGCTCGCGGTAGGTGGTGATGACTCCTTCGTAGTTGCGGAGTACCACCTTGTTGGTGGACCAACTGATGAGGTAGTTGGGCATGATCGGAATCTTGCCGCCACCGCCGGGAGCGTCGATCACGTAGGTAGGCACGCAGAAACCGCTGGTGTGGCCGATGAGGCTCTCCAGAATCTCGATGCCCTTGCCGACCGGAGTGCGGAAGTGGCTGAGGCCTTCCGAAAGGTCGCATTGGTAGAGGTAGTAGGGACGAACCCGGTTGGCCACCAGCTTCTGCACCAGGGCCCGCATGATCCGGGGACAGTCGTTGACTCCCGCCAGAAGCACCGACTGGTTCCCCAGAGGGATGCCAGCGTTGGCCAGTTTGGCCAGCGCCTGGCGGGCGGAAGCAGTCAGTTCCTTGGGATGATTGAAGTGGGTGTTGATCCAGAGCGGATGGTGCTTGCGGAGCACCGCGACGAGGGAGTTGGTGATGCGATAGGGAAGCACCACCGGGGTGCGGGTGCCGATGCGGATCACTTCCACGTGGTCGATGCTACGCAGTTCGCCGAGAATCCAGTCCAGATACTCGTCGCTGAGCAGGAAGGGATCACCGCCGCTCAGCAGCACGTCGCGGATCTGGGGGGTGCGCCGGATGTAGTCGATGCCCTGGGAGATGGCTTTGCGGTCCGGAATGCTGTCCCGGTCGCCGACTCGGCGCTTGCGGGTGCAGTGGCGGCAGTACATCGCGCAGGTGTTGCTGACCAGCAGCAACACGCGGTCGGGATACCGGTGGGTCACGCAGGGCGCGGGACTGTCCCGGTCCTCGTGGAGCGGATCGGACATGTCGCTGGAGAGGATCTCCAGTTCCTGCGCAGAGGGGAAGGACTGGCGGAAGATCGGGTCGGTGGTGAGTTCATCCACGTTGATCAGGGACAGGTAGTAGGGGGTGATCGACATGGGGAATCGGCGGGTGGTGTTGGTGAAGGCCTCTAGACCTTCTTTGTCCAGCCGGATGCCTAGGAGCCGTTGGAACGTCTCCGCGTCGCGGATGCAGTGGCGCATCTGCCATCTCCAGTCGCGCCAATTGGATTGACAGGCCGTGGTCTCGATGGCCTGGGCGATATGCTCCTGAGTGTCGGTAAAGGTCATTCGCTGCTCGTTGGTGGTACCTGCACGTCGGCATGGGGAATCAGATTGGGCGAGGTGTCGAGATGGTCGGCTTCCATCATCTCGACAACCCGCTCCAGCGAGAGGGCAATGGTGGCCTGCTCCTGTTGCGGGAGCTTTTGCAGGCGTTCGGAGAAACGGTCCTGGAGAAGGGTGGGGGCGGCCTTGGTGAGTTCCCGTCCTGCCTCGGTAATGGCGAGCACGATCTTCCGACGATCTTTGGCGTCCCGATGGCGCTCGACCAGCCCTTTGCTCTCCAGGCGGTCTACGATCCCGGTTACGGTGCTGGCCCCGAGGCTCACCTCGCGGGCCAGTTGGGACAGGGTGATGCTGTCCTGGTTGGCCACGGAATAGAGGCAAATCATCTGCGGAGCCGTGATGTGGAACTGGCTGTTCAGCTCTCGCGAATGGATGTCGACTGCCCGGATAATCCGGCGCAGGGCGCGCAAGATGCGCAGGCCGCAGGTTCCGAAGAAGTCTTCGACCACAGGTGAAGGTTCGATCATGGCAGGATATTCCATTTGGATTGAAATGATTCTTCTTCAAATACTTTGAACACGAACTATTATAGCACGGGCGAATAGGATCGCAACCTGCCCCTACTCTCTGCCAGCTTCCGGGGAACCCCGGGAACCAGCTCGGCGACTGGTCATGCGTGGGAAGGAGGAATGCCGCCGAGCTGGTGCTCGGCGTTCCCAGGGGGGGGCTCCTTCCGCGCCAGTCCCTCGGTCCCTTTGGTCCTTTTCGTCCTTTGGTACCACCGATCTGGGACTACAGCGCCAGGCGCTGGAGAGCGGCGGCAGGGGGCAATGGCGCGTAGCCGAGGCGGTTGGCGCGGGTGCTGTCGAGGGAGACGTCGGGGGGGCGTGGACAGGCGAGGGCGAGGTCGGCTTGGCGGGTGGGCATCAGGAGCTCGGTGCCGAATCCAAAGCGGGCGGCGACGAGTTCGCCAAAGGCGAAGCGGGAGAGCCGTTCGGGGCCGCCAAGGTGGTAGATGCCGTGAGCGTTGCCGAGCAGGGCGAGAATACCACGGGCGACGCAGGACGCGGCGGCTGGGGTGCGGAATTCGTCGGTGAAGAGCCGCACGGGTTGTCCGGCACGCAGGTCGCGCAACATGCCGCCCAGAAAGGAGCCGGAGCGGGGGCTGGGTTCACCGAACATGAGGGGCAGACGACAGACCAGCGCGCCAGAGTAGGTTGCCAGAACCAGCTTTTCGGCCAGTGCCTTCTGGTTGCCGTAAAGGCATACGGGATCGGGGACGGCAGTTTCCCGGTAGGGGGCGGCAGTGCCAGCGAACACCATGTCGGTGGAGGCGAGGGCGAAGAGCAGGTCCCGTTCGGCGCAGAGCCGGGCGAGATGGACGGAGGCGCTGACGTTGAGGGGAAAGGTCCCGCCGGGGTTACGCTGGCATCGACCGGCGTCGGCGATCGCCGCGAGGTGGACGACGGCATCCGGGGCGACCTGATCCAGCAACCGGGGAAGCTCCCCAATCCGGCCCAGATCGGCCCGGAGCAGAGTCGCACCCGGCGACACGGCGTCGCCCTCGTGGACGACGCCGGTTACGTCCCAGGCAGCCAGGGCTTCCCGGCAGAGGGTCCAGCCGAGGAAGCCCGAGGCACCGGTGACGAGCAGGCGGGGTTTCACGCTAGAGCTGGACGGCCTTGCCCGAACGCACGCTGGCGATCTCGGCCTTGATCACCTCGATGGTCTCCTTCGCGCTCTCGGGGGTGACGATGGCCGGGGCCCGCCCCTGGCGGATGCAGTCGAAGAAGTAGACCTGTTCGAGGAAGTAGCCGCTGCTGGAACTGATGTTCAGCCCGCTCTTCAGTTCGCCGATGGGGGAAGGCAGTTCGGGATGGATCGGCTCGCCCCCGGTGTAGACGGAAAGAGTCGGCTTCTGGCGGTTCGAGTACTCGACGCAGGCCTGTTCGAAGACGGCGGTGTAGCTCATGGTGAAGGGCGAGCCCTTCGGCATATCGCCGCTACCTTCGGCGGAGACGGCCATGCCGGGGTAGACGTACTGGGTGAAGTTGTGGACGATACCGCCGTCTTCCCGCGACTTCTCCACGCCAAAGGCGTAGACGGCCTGGGGACGGCCCAGCAGCCAGAGCACAAGATCGGTGTCGTGGATGTGGCGGTCGAAG
>QKCY01000463.1 GCA_003245525.1 Victivallales bacterium
TACGTGGGGAACCTCCACATCGCCAACGCGGACGGCACCGGCATCCGGCGGCTGTGCTACGACCAGGACAACAACTGGAATCCCTCGGTGCTGGAGAACGGCCGGGTGCTCTACACCCGCTGGGAATACACCGATTCCGCCCACTACTTCGCCCGTGTTCTCATGCACATGAATCCGGACGGCACCAACCAGATGGAGTTCTACGGCAGCAACTCCTACTGGCCGAACAGCATGTTCTACGCCCGTCAGATTCCCGGTTCGCCCACCAAGTTCGTCGCCATCGTCTCCGGCCACCACGGGGTGGCGCGGGCCGGCGAGTTCGTCCTCTTCGACGCCGCCCGCGACCGCCACGAGGCAGGCGGCGCGATCCAGAAGATCCCCGGCTACGGCAAGCCGGTGGAACCAGTCATCCTGGACAACCTGATCGGTAGCGTCTGGCCCCGTTTCCTCCATCCCTATTTCCTGGTCGCCTGCAAACGCACCCCGCGCGACCCGTGGACGATCTACCTGGCCGACGTGTTCGACAACCTCGTGCCCCTGAAGACGATTCCGGGCTGGAACTGTCTGGAGCCGATTCCCCTCCAGCCCCGCCCCCGTCCCGCGCTCATTGCGGACCGCGTCCAGCCCGGCAATCCCGAGGCCAGCGTGTACATCCACAACGTCTACGCGGGGCAGGGGTTGCAGGGGGTTCCCGTGGGCATGGTGAAGGCGCTCCGCGTGTACCAGTACGAGTATGCCTACCGGAATGTGGGCGGGCACAACGTGATCGGCTACGAAGGTCCCTGGGATGTGCGCCGGGTGCTGGGAACGGTGCCGGTGCTGCCGGATGGTTCCGCCGTGTTCAAGATCCCCGCCAACACTCCTGTCGCGCTCCAGCCGCTGGACCAGGACGGCAAGGCTCTGGCCCTCATGCGGAGCTGGTTTGTCGGGATGCCGGGCGAGAATGTCTCCTGCGTCGGTTGTCACGAGAAGCAGAACTCCATCGCCGTCCCCAAGCTGGCCATGGCCGCGAAGCTGGCCCCGATGGACCTCAAGCCCTGGCACGGGAAGGTGCGCGGTTTCGCCTTCCAGCGCGAGGTGCAGCCGGTGCTCGACCGCCGCTGCGTGGGGTGCCACAACGGCAGCAAGCCCGGTCGTCCCAACTTCCAGGACGATGGGGAACGGGTCGGCTTCTCCACCGCCCAGAACCGCTACTCGAAGCCCTATCTCGAACTGGCCCGCTTCGTCCGTCGAAACGGTCCCGAAGGCGACTACCACGTGCTTACCCCGGCGGAGTTCCACGCCAACACCAGCGCCCTGATCCAGATTCTCCGCAAGGGACACTACGGGGTGGAACTGAGCGACGAGGAATGGGATCGCCTGATCACCTGGATCGACCTCAACGTTCCCTTCTACGGTACCTGGAAGGAGGCCACTCCCCAGATCAAGGACGAGCTGGTCCAGCTCCGCCGCGAGAACCGCAGCAAGTACTCGGCGGTGGACGAGGACATCGAAGCGGTTCCCGATCCCTACGACGGCAAGGAGGCCTTCATCCAGCCCGCCAATCCCCGCCCGCCCGCCCCGGCCCCGGTCACCATTCCCGGCTGGCCCCTCACGGTCGAACAGGCCACCAAGATCCAGGGGAGCGACCGGGAACTGGTGATTCCTCTCGGCAACGGCAACGATCTTCGGCTGGTGCGGGTTCCTGCCGGCCGCTTCGTGATGGGCGACGCCGCCGGCTATCCCGACGAGCAGCCTCTCGCGGCGGTCACCATCGACCAGCCCTTCTGGATGCTCCAGGGCGAGATCACCAACGCCCAGTACAACCTGTTCGATCCCGACCATGACAGCGGGGTCTACGACATGCGCTGGAAGGACCAGGTGGACCGCGGCTACTATGTGAACCAGCCCGACAAGCCGGTGATCCGGGTATCCTGGAACCAGGCGATGGCGTTCTGCCAGTGGCTCTCGGCCCAGACCGGTCGGGCCTTCACCCTCCCCAGCGAGGCCCAGTGGGAGTGGGCCTGCCGGGCGGGCACCGACACGCCAATGTCCTACGGCAGTCTGGAAACGGACTTCGGGACCTTCGCCAACCTGGCTGACGTCACCACCCGGCAACTGGTTGTCACCGGCGTGAATCCCCAGCCCGTGCGCAATCCCCATCCGCTGGCGGCCTATCTGCCAGCCATCTACGAGGTGGACGACAAGGTCTTGCATCTCGCCCCCCCCGCCACCTACCAGTCCAATACCTGGGGCCTCTACGACATGCATGGCAATGTGGCGGAGTGGACCCGCTCCCTCTACCAGCCCTATCCCTACCGGGACGGCGATGGGCGCAACGATCTGACCGACACCCAGTCCGAGCGCACCGTGCGCGGCGGCTCCTGGCACGACCGGCCCCGGCAGGCCCGGTCCGCCTACCGTCTGCCCTATCCCGCCTGGCAGCGGGTCTTCAACGTGGGCTTCCGCGTCATCTGTCCGGTGGAGAAAACGGACACCGGTCGTCGCGCCGCCCTGCCGTAGCCTGTTTCCCCTTGTCCGGGAAGCTGTCTCGCGCCCTCGCGCCCGACTGGTCGGGCGCGCCGGGCGTGGTTGGCTGTGCCCCAGCCATCTTCCGGCAGACATGCAATCCGCAAAAACGTGCTACTGGTCCGGAAATTGGATGTGAATAATTGATGATTGCACTATTCCGTGGTATGTAGGAAATAGGGACATGTTCGGAATCATTCATTCTCATCCAGCAGCCACGACGGAGGCAAGGCACTCATGGCAAGCAACAAGGGTTCTCGCAGTTTCACCTTGATCGAATTGCTCGTGGTGATCGCGATCATTGCGATCCTGGCATCCATGCTGTTGCCGGCTCTGGCGGCGGCCCGTGAACGGGCCCGCTCCATCAACTGCGTGGCCAACCTGAAGCAGGTCGGGCTGGGAGAGGCCATGTATTCCGACGACTACGGGCGGATCGCGGCGAATTCCCGTGGCGTGCCCGGGTTGGGAACCGCCTGGCTGCCCTGGTTCCTGAATCCCTACATCAACAACTACAAGGTCTTCATCTGCCCCTCCTACACGAGCATCCAGGCCACCTCGCAGGCCCGGTCCGACGCGGGGATCAGCTGCAACAACTGCGGCTGCTCCGGCACCTACTGGCGGCTGCGCGGCGGCTACGGCCCGAACTATGGCGACACCGGTCGCCTGAATCCGTGGCCGGTGCCCGGCGGTCGGGCCCAGCCCGAGATCGTGGACCCCTCCGGCACGCTGGCCGTGGCCGACAGCCACTGCGTCGTCGCCTCCCCGCCCGGTGTCTGGCCCTGCGATGGCTCCATCACCGGTGGCAACAAGGGCTATAGCCTGCGCCACAAGCAGGGGGCCAACGCCCTCTTCTGCGACTGGCACGTGGAGTGGCGGAACGAGGGCGGGATGCAGCCCAACACCACGGGCAGCGCCGCCAAGGGCATCTGGACCATCACCGCCGGCGACTGAGTCGGCGTCACCAAGGAGGGGTGCTTCCCTGGAAGCCCCCCCTGCTGCACCCCCGGGCACCTTGCGTGACCGGGGGTGTTCTGTGTCTGGGCAACCGCCGCCGGTTGGGCCGGGAATCGCGCCAAAAGACATGGTAGAAAGCCAGGCGCGAAAGCTGAGAAAAAACAGCTGTGAAGAATTGGTGATTCCGCGTCCCCGTGCTATTTGTCCTTGCAGCATGCAGAGTTCTGCCTGCATTTCCGGTCCAGAAACCACGAAGGAGGGACACACATGGTACCCAGCAAGGGCTCCCGGCGTTTCACGTTGATCGAACTGCTTGTGGTGATCGCGATCATCGCTATTCTGGCATCCATGCTGTTGCCGGCTCTGGCGGCTGCCCGTGAACGGGCCCGCTCCATCAACTGCGTGGCCAACCTGAAGCAAGTCGGACTGGGCGAGGCCATGTACTCCGACGACTACGGGCGGATCGCCGAGAACGCCCGCACTTTCACTGGGTTGGGGACCGTCTGGCTGCCCTGGTTCCTGAACCCCTACATCAACAACTACAAGGTCTTCATCTGTCCCTCCTACACCAGCCTGCAGGGCACCTCCCAGGCGCGGTCCGATGCCAACATCAGCGCTACGGACTGCACCTGTTCGGGCACCTACTGGCGACTGCGCGGTGGCTATGGTCCGAACTACGGTTCCAGCACCTATCTGACTCCTTGGCCGGTCCCCGGCGGCCGGGCCTTGCCCGAGATCGTGGACCCCTCCGGCACGCTGGCCGTGGCCGACAGCCACTGCGTTGTCGCCTCCCCGCCCGATGTCTGGCCCTGCGACGGCTCCATCACCAGCGGCAACAAGGGTTATAGCCTGCGTCACAAGCAGGGGGCCAACGCCCTCTTCTGCGACTGGCATGTGGAGTGGCGGAACGAGGGCGGGATGCAGCCCAATAGTGCGGGCAGCGCCGCCAAGGGCATCTGGACCATCACCGCCGGCGACTGAGCGGGCATTCCCGCAGCAGGATATCGGACCCCGGCGCGGCCACCGCCGCGACCGGGGTTCTCCGTCTCGTCCCGCCTCATCTCCGGGGGTGCCCGAACTTGCAATTCGGCGGTTCCCAGGCCACGTTTCCATAGCGTTGGAGAGGGTGCCGCACGGCACCGGGTAGGGGGAACCAACGAGCATCAGCATGGCATCCCGAACGAGGCGCCCGGCATGGACAAAGCGGTAGACTGGTTCTGTTTTCATGTGGTCGAGGATGGGTTGCTCGACGCCAAGACCTGCATCGCGGTGGCCCAGGCCATCGAGGAGCAAGGCTACAAGGTCGATCTCCAGACCTTCGCCCAGGCCGTTGTGGACAACGAGCTCTGTAGCGATGTCGATACCATCCAGCAGTTCATGCAGATGGCCACCGACGAGGCCCGCAGCATCGGCTTTCCCCCGGAGAGCGTCTTCGACGACGCCTCGGCCAGCGCCGAGCCGGTGAACTTCGAGAGTTCGTTCGAGCAGAGCGAGCTGCCTCCCATCGAGGAACGCCCGCCCTTGACGGTGCAGGCTGGCCAGCAGTGGCTGGCCGGCTGGCCCGACCTGTCCCAGGCCGAGGAACTGGGCCGCGAGGGGGCGCTCAAGCTGCTGAACGCCTTCCTCCACAAGGCCCGCCAGACCCAGTGCAGCGACGTCCACATCTCCTCCGGCTCCTATCCCTTCGTCCGCCGGTTCAAGAACGTCCATCTGGTTCCCGGCCAGAAGGTGGTTACCCCCGAGGTGGCGGAAGCCATTAACCTGGCGCCGCTCAACGACGAGCAGCGCGGCCTATTCAACCGCGAGCACGATCTGGACTACAGCTACTCGATCAGCGAGGAGGACCGCTACCGCACCAACGTCCTTCGCCAGCGGCTCGGCGTGGCCGGGTCCTACCGCCTCATCGACAAGGACGTGCGCAG
Organism: Victivallales bacterium; assembly: GCA_003245525.1. Taxonomy (GTDB): domain Bacteria; phylum Verrucomicrobiota; class Lentisphaeria; order Oligosphaerales; family Lenti-02; genus Lenti-02. The sequence continues at coordinate 5,385 of QKCY01000463.1, forward strand.
CCTGCGCGACCTCGGCTTCAAACGTCCCGAGACGATCGAGAAGCTGACCACCCACCACCAGGGCCTCATCCTCGTCACCGGCCCGGCTGGCTGCGGCAAGTCCTCGACCCTCGCCTCGCTGGTGGACTTCATCAACCGGAACCGGCACGACCATATCATCACGGTCGAGGACCCCATCGAGGTCATCCACCGCCCGATCAACTGCAACATCACCCAGCGCGAGCTCAACACCCACACCCGCAGCTTCGGCAACGCCCTGCGCGCCGCCCTGCGCGAGGACCCCGACATCATCGTCATCGGCGAGCTGCGCGACCTGGAGACCATCGAGATGGCCATCCGGTCCTCCGAGACGGGGCACTTGGTCATCGGCACCCTCCATACCGGCAGCGCCGCCACCACCATGGACCGCATCCTCGACGTGTTCCCGCCCAACCAGCAGGCACAGATCCGCGCCATGGTCTCCGAGAGCCTCAAGGGCGTCATCTGCCAGCAGTTGCTGCCCAACAGGGACAACACCGGCGTCGCCCTCGCCGCCGAGATCATGCTCGGCACCCTCGCCGTCTCCAATCTGATCCGCGAGGGCAAGACCTTCCAGTTGCCCTCCACCATCCAGACCGGGCGCAATCTGGGCATGGCCACCATGGAGCAGTCCTACTTCGACCTCTACATGTCGGGACAGCGCAGCTTCGAGCAGACCATGCCGCTGATGACCAGCCAGGAACTGATCCGCCAGATGCAGCAGAACGAGGCCCGCCTGAACGCCCAGGCCGCCGGCATGGATCTCAACAAGAAACGGGGTTGGGGCTTCGGCCGCAAGTAACCCCCCCCCGACAAGGATACCCGACGATGCCCAGAATCGACGACTTCCTCAGGAAGATGGTGGAGAGCGGCGGCTCGGATCTGCACCTGTGCAGCGGCCTGCCCCCCAAAATCCGGGTTCATGGCGATCTCGAAGCCCTCGACGAGCCCCCGATCGGCCCCGAGGAGATGAGCAACATCCTCCATGAGATCTGCCCCGAGCAGAAGTGGGAATGGTACCTGGAGAACCGCGACCAGGACTTCGCCTACGAGATTCGCAATCTCGCCCGTTTCCGCGTGAACTTCATGTTCAACCACTTCGGACCGGGCGCCGTGATGCGCGTTATCCCGACCAAGATCCTCACCCTCGACGACCTCCACCTGCCGCCCGTGCTGCGCGAGGTCTGCGAGTACCCTTCGGGCCTGGTGCTGGTCACCGGCCCTACGGGCAGCGGCAAGTCCACCACCCTTGCGGCCATGATGGACTACATCAACACCCGCCACCACAAGCACATCATCACCATCGAGGACCCCATCGAGTTCGTCCACCGCAACAAGGAGTCCATCATCGTCCAGCGCGAGGTGGGCTCCGACACCGAGTCCTTCGCCGCCGCCCTGCGCGGTGCCATGCGCGCCGACCCGGACATCGTTCTCGTGGGCGAAATGCGCGATCTGGAGACCATCGGTCTCGCCCTTTCCTGCGCGGCCATGGGTCTCCTGGTCTTTGGCACGCTGCACACCAACAACGCCCCCAAGACGGTGGACCGCATCATCGATGCCTTCCCGGCCGACGAGCAGCCCCAGATCCGGGCCATGCTCGCCCAATCCCTCCGCGCCGTGATCTCCCAGCTCCTCTGCCGCACGGCCGACGGCAAGGGGCGCGTCGCCACCCACGAAATCCTGCTCCACCACGAAGCTCTCGGCTCCACCATCCGCGAGGGCATGATCTCGAACATCCGCAGCATCATCGAGCAGTCCGTCGGGCGCGGCATGAAGAGCATGGACAGCGACCTCATGCGCCTGCTCAACGAAGGCCGTATCAGTGGCTTCGAAGCCTTTATGAAGGCCTCCAACAAGCAGGAATTCGAGCAGTTCCTGAGCAAAGAGGATCTGAACCGGATCAATGAATAGCGCCCTTGTCCGCCTGCGTGTGGTTGGCCTTCTCGTCCTGGTTGCGTTGGGCTTGGCCGCCCAGACGGTGGAGGTGCGCATTGTGCAGACCTCCGACCAGCACGCTGCCATCGAAGAGGGGCGCAAGGCCGGGTCTGGCGGCATGTTGCGCATCGCCACTCTCATCCGGCAGTTGCGGGACGAAGCCGGGGCGGACCATACGCTGGTGATCGACTGCGGCGACACCTCGCAGGGCAGCTTGGCCGCCGTCCTCACCCGCGGTGCCATCGGCCCCGCGATGCTGGATGCCATGGGCTACGACATCTGGGTGCCGGGCAACCACGAGTTCGATTTCGGCCCGCGACGCTACGTGGAGTTGTCCGACGCCTTCCACGGCAGCCTGCTCTGCGGCAACGTCCGGGTACCGGTCGACGGGACGCTCCATTCCTGGCCCGCCTGGAAGCTTGTGGTCCGCAACGGAGCCCGGCTGGCCGTGATCGGGGCCAATGCCAGCTACCTGCGCAACTGGTACCTTGGCGAAGCCGCCGGCTTCGAGGTGGACTTGGCCACCAAGGAGCTCGCGGCGGTCATGCCCGAAGTGCTCCAGGCCAAGCCGGACGCCATCATTCTCGCCATCCACCAGGGCTGGATGGAGGTGGACCATCGCGAAGTGAACGAGATTCCCGAGATCGTCCGCCAGTTCCCGGAGATCGACCTCATCCTCGGAGCCCACACCCACATTCCCCGTCCGGGCCAGCGCCTCGGGGTCAAGACCTGGTACGCCCAGCCGCCGAGCCACGGCGAGAGCCTCGTCCAGGTGGATTTGCGCATCGACCTGGCCGCCCACCGGGTGGTGGAGGTCCAGTCGAAGCTGGTGGAGGCCACCGCCGAGGTCCCCCTCGACGAAGCGACGGCCAAGGCCGTTGCCCCCATGCTCGAAGCCGCCCGCGCCGCCGCTGCCAAGCCTGTGGGCAGCCTCGCCCAGCCCATCGCCGCTTCTGGCACCCCCGGCGTCGACTGCGGCACCTCTGAGCTTCTGTGCGGGGCGATTGCCGACGCCGTCCACAGCCCGGTCGTAGTCCATGGCCGCCTCTCGCCGCTCGGTTTGCCCGCTGGCACGATCCTGGAGGCCAACCTGTTCGACCTCGTGCCCTACGAGAACGAGATCTTCACCGCCCGCCTGACGGCCGCCCAACTGGCCACCGTGGTCGGCGAGCAATGGCAGAACCGCAAGAGCTACGTCTACTGCGGCCTCTACGGGGCCGAGGCGACGCTCGGTCCCGACAACGCGGCGGAGTTGGCCCCGCTGACCATGCTGGACGAGGAGGGCCGGGTGCTCGTGGCCGTCAACAGCTATACCGCCGCCGGGGGCGGCGGGCGCTTCCCGGAGTTGAGCAAGATCCTGGCCGAACCAGCCAGCCAGCTCCGCGGCACCGGCATCGCCACCCGCGACGCCCTCCGCGACTACCTCGGACGCCACCCCAATCTCGTCCTGGCTCCCAAGGCCTGGCTCCGCCCGGCAAAGGACTGACCCTTCCGGGCTTCCCGCAAGCCTGGGCAGAAGCCGGACGCCGGGTTATTCCTCCGCTGTCTGTTCCTGGCGGAGGTGGGCGAGCAGAGCCTTCCGGAACTCCTGCCGCTGGCGCCACGACTGGCGCGCGAAGAAGGCAGAGAGGAGCCAGAAGGGGGCGCAGAAGGCCAGCGGGCACTGGTGGATGATCTCCCATACCCTACGCCACTGGAGACACCCGGCCAGGCCCCCGACCAGGCCCAGAGCCAGGGAGATGATCCACATGCACCAGTACGGATCGTTCCACTTGTCCCCAGGCTGCGGGGGACGCAGCCACGACGGCGGCAGGAAACTCCGGACCAACCACCAAAGCTGGACAACGGCACCGGCCAGGAGGCAGATGCCCAAGACCAGACTGAACCACGTATCCGTATTCGTCCAGCCCGGCCACAATCCCAGAACCCCCAGCCCGAGGTAACCCAGACAAAGGTTCCCGCAGGCCAACGTGCATCATGCCCTCCTGCCGCCAGAACTTGCCCCACCGTGGGTGCCGAGGCAGACAGTGTCCGGTGCGGCAGGCGGCGGGAGGACCGCCGGTGCGGCTATTCTTCCTTCTCAAGGTCCTTCAGGCAGGCCAGAACGATCAGGCCGATGATCGAGAGAAGTGCCATCAGACACCAGGCCGGGTTTCTTCCCTTGGCCTTCGCGTAGTAGGCCAGACCGACCATGAAGAGAACCGTCCCGATAATGGACACCAGAGGCATCCCCTGGAAACGTCCGTAGAGCTGGACGATCAGCCCCGGAATCCCCACTGCCAGACTGATGTTGTTGTACTGCTTGATCATGTGTCGCCTCTCCTTTGGCCAATACTGGGACCGCCACAAGTCCCGTCCCTCACTCCAGGAACCGGGACATGCCTTGACCCGACCCGCGGCGGGATGCAGCCACAAGCCGTGGAGGTCTCCCGTTCTCGCCGAGTGTACCAAGACACATTACGGGTTCACACATACACGGTAGCCGGGAGGTTGTCAACAGGCTGCGTAGACAACCCGGGCCAGTCGGAGAAAGGAGCAACGCCATGTGCCGCATCCTGTTCCGCCAGCCCGGCAGCGATCCCGAAAAGGACCCGCTTGGTCCGGCGCTTCATGGTCAGTGCTCGGCGGTTCCCGGCGGCAGGCAGCGTTCGAGGGCGATGCCGCGGGAGCCCTTGAGGAAGACGAGGCTGCCGGGAGTGAGCCACGCATGGAGGAGTTCGGCGGCGGCGCTCGAATCGGAAACGCCAACCAAGCCGCAGGTGGCGGCGGCGGCAGTCATCAAGGGGCCGACAGGCAGGATGCGGGCGTGGGGAAAGCGTTCCTTGACCCAGGCCAGAAGGTCGCAGTGGATGGCAGGGGCACCGTCGCCGATCTCCCGCATGTCGCCGAGGATGAGAATATGAGGAGCATCGGGCGTGGCGGCGAGGAGGTCGCCGAACCACTCCAGCCCGGCCTTCATGCTGGTCGGGTTGGCATTGTAGGCGTCGTTGGCCCAGCGTACGCCGTCGATCTCCATGATCTTCATGCGCATGCCGGGCAACTCGCAGGCGACCAGCCCGGCCACGCTCTCCGCCAGAGGCAGACCGGCGGCACAGCCGACGGTGGCGGCGGCAGCGGCATTGAGGGCCTGGTGGGCACCACCGATCCGCCAGTGGAGGGTGGCGTGCTCGGTTCCATTCGCGAGTTCCACCACGTAGTCCTCGCCGACCAGCCCCCGGTAGGTGGCGCGGACGTCGGCTTCCGCGCTGCTGCCGAAGGTCAGGACCCGACGCGAGCCAGCCTTCTGTCGGAGCACGTCGGCATAGGCGGCCTCCGCAGGCAGGATGCAGGTGCCGGCGCTTGCCGTGCCGGCCAGGATGTCGCCCTTTTCCTGGGCCACACCCGCGAGATCGTGGAAGAACTCCAGATGGGCGCTGCCAATGTTGGAGACCACGCCGATTCCGGGTTCCGCCAAGCGGACCAGGGCGGCGATCTCGCCCGGATGGTTGCTGCCCATCTCGATGACGGCGGCGCGGTGTTCCGGGCGCAGTTCCAGCAGCGTGCGGGGCACGCCGAAATGGTTGTTGAAGTTCCCGGCGGTCTTGTGGACCTGGCCCGGCCAGCGACGCGCGAGGACGGCGGCGATCATCTCCTTGGTGCTGGTCTTGCCGCAACTACCGGTGATTCCGATCACCAGCAGGTCGGGCAACCGCCGCCGGTGGGCGCGGGCCAACTCCTGGAAGGCAACGAGGGTATCCCCCACCCGCAGGCAGGCGGCCCCGGTCTCGGCCAGGGCCTGCGCAGTCTCGGCGGTGGGTTCCTGGTCGATGCAGATGGCCGCGGCTCCCGCCCGGATGGCCTTGGCGGCAAAACGGTGGCCGTCGGCCAGCTCGCCGCGGATGGCGACGAAGAGTTCGCCGCCCTTGATCTGGCGGCTGTCATCCTGCACGCCGACAATGCCCTCGCCAACGGCAGGTTCCCGCAACCATTGGCCACGGGTGATCTCGGCAAGTTCGGTCCAGGTAAACCGCACGCACATGGGGGAAGGGCTCCGGAAC
>QKCY01000273.1 GCA_003245525.1 Victivallales bacterium
AACTCAAGCGCGCCGAGACCAAGGCCGAGGCGATCCTGAGCGAGGCCAAGGCCGCCGCCAAGGAAGAGCTGCTCAAGAGCCGCGACGAGTTCGAGAGATCCACCCGCGACACCCGCCGCGAACTGCAGAAGATCGAGGACCGGCTCTCCACCCGCGAGTCCAACCTGGACCGCAAGTCCGACTCTTTGGAGGAGCGTTCCCGCGAGCTGGACAAGCGCGAGGAGCGCCTGCGCGCGGCCGACGACCAGCTCAAGGTCCGCAACGAGGAACTGACCCAGTTGATCAACAAGCAGGTGACCGAACTGGAACGGGTGGCGGGGCTGACCCGCGACGAGGCCCGCGACCAGTTGCTGAGTTGCCTCGAAGACACCCTCGAAGCCGACCGGGCCGCCCTCATCCGGCGGTTCCAGGAGGAAAGCCGCCAGCGGATCGTCGAGGAAGGCCAGGAGATCATGGTCACCGCCATGCAGCGCTACGCTGGCGACTGCACCTACGAGCGCACCACCTCCACCATCCCGTTGCCCAGCGACGAGATGAAGGGCCGCATCATCGGCCGCGAAGGCCGCAACATCCGCGCCATCGAGGCCGCCACCGGCGTCAGCCTGCTGATCGACGACACGCCCGAGGCGGTGGTCATCAGTTGCTTCGATCCGGTCCGGCGCGAGGTCGCCCGGCAGGTGATGGAGAAGCTCATCTCCGACGGGCGCATCCATCCCAGCCGCATCGAGGAAATGGTCAACAAGATCACCAAGGAAGTGGGCAACGAGATCCAGAAGGCCGGGCAGACGACCGTGGACAACCTCGGCGTGACCCGCCTGCGGCCCAACATCATCAAGCTCATCGGCCAGCTCAAGTACCGCTACAGCTTCTCCCAGAACGTGCTGATGCACTCCATCGAGGTGGCCAGTCTGATGGGCATCATCGCCGCCCAGATCGGTCTGGACGAGCGCAAGGCCAAGCGCTGCGGTCTGCTGCATGACATCGGCAAGGCCGTGGACCACGAGGTCGAAGGCCCCCACGCCGCCATCGGCGCCGACCTGCTCAAGCGCGCTGGCGAGGACCGCGACGTGATCAACGCCGTCGCCTCCCACCACGGCGATTGCGAGAAGGAAACCCTCTACGCCGTGCTGGTGGAGATCTGCGACACCCTCAGCGCCGGTCGCCCCGGCGCCCGCTCGGAGACCACCGAGCTCTACCTGAAGCGTCTGGAGGATCTGGAAGCCATCGGGTGCTCCTTCCGGGGGGTCGAGCAGTGCTTCGCCATCCAGGCGGGCCGCGAGCTGCGCGTCATCGTCAAGCCCGAGGAAATCACCGAGGACCAGGCCGAGATTCTCGCCCGCGAGATGGCCGAGCGCATCGAGAAGGAGATGCGCTACCCCGGCCAGATCAAGGTCTCCATCATCCGCGAGACCCGCTCGGTCGAGTACGCGAAGTAGACCGCGACCAGCATCCCTGCACGCCCCCGTGCCATCCGGCCGGGGGCGTTTTCTTTGTGGCCCGGAAGCCCCTTCAGGGACGAATGGGACGGATGGGACGAATGGGACCTATGGGAGAAAGGCCATGGGAAGAAGGGGGCGGAGCCTATCGCAGGCAGTCATTGACACCAATCTGCCATCATACGAAGAGGATTGGGCAATCCCGCCCACCTTTCCTCGGCAACTGATCCATGGTCGGAGATACCCAGCCGGAACCCCTGCACATCCCCGGCGGGGAGCGGTCCCGCTGAGCGGGACCACCTCTCCCGAATTCAGCCCAGCAGTGGCCTGGGAGCGGGTTGGTTCGCGCACGACCGTTCCGGGACGAGCAGCGCGGTTCCGGCGCAGCGCGCCGTGGTCCCGCTCAGCGGGACCGCTCCCCGCGTGACCACAAGCTGGCACCGGTTCCCAAACCCAGGCAGGCAACTGCCCGAACCCCACGGGATTTCCCCAATACTCTGTGGCTGTTGTCCAATTGGTGTGACTGCTTGCCAGACTGACTCTTCTCCCATCCGTCCCATCCGTCCCACAAATCCCCGGACGATCCACGACCGGGGAATCCACAGGCAACCCGCCCGGGTTCGCCAACGGTTCAGGCGGGGGAAGGCCCTGCCCCTACTCATTTTCCGTTCGGGCTGACGACTTTCGGAACCGGCTGTGCGGCGATGGGAGCTCCGGTAGTCTTCTTGTCGCTCTCCGGGGGCTCGGAAGCCGGGGCAGGCTTCGGGAGTTTCTGCATCACGAACTGCGTCAGCGTCGACATCAGAGCATCAAGCGCACCGCCCCCGCCCGTAACCACCACCTCGGGCACGAACTTGTTGCGGCCTTCGGCCAGGATCGTGGCAGCATTGACAAGGGCCGTATTGACCTCACCAAGCGCTTCTACCTGAGCCCGGTAGGCGTCAGCCCGGGCCATACCGATGGCACGGACCTCGGCACCCTGGGCGGCACCGGTCTTCTCGATGTACTCGGCCTCGCCAGCGGCCTCCGCCTTGCGGGCATCGGCCTCGTTGCTCTTGATCTGGACGCTGACCTGGGACTTGGCCAGGTCACGCTGCATTTCGGCCGTACCGGAGGCATGCTCGGTCTCGATGCGCTGCCTCTGGGCCAGCTCCTGCTGCTTGAAGGTCTCCACCTCCTGGTTGGCAATCTCGCGCTGAGTCAGGACATCGACCAGCTCTTGCGGGAGGATCACGTCCTGGATGTACACGCCGGGCGTCTCCACCTTGTACATGCGGAGCTGCGTCTGGATGTGCTCAAGGGCTTCCCGCTGAACCTGTTGGCGGGTCTCGATAAAACGGATGGCAGGCATGCTCTGCAGCTTGTCGCGGAAGTGGTTGCCCACCGCGGACTGGAGGACCTCGTTGGCGAGGTTCTTCATGGTGCCCACCATGGTGATCACCCACGGGGCCTGGGTGTCGGGAACGTGGATCTGCACCTGGAGGTCGATCGAGAACTGGAACCCTTCCCGGCTCTTGGCGATGATGGACTTCAGTTGGGCGTCGAGATCATGGGCGTGCGAAACGGCGTCCGCCCAGTTCAGGGTCAGAATGGCGGTCGGCACGATCTCCGCTTCGTAGCAGTGCGGGTTGATGGGGTACTTGCCGGTCCGCAGCGGCTCCTGCCAAATGCCACGGTGCCCGGGACGGACGAGAGAGCCGAACTTGAACTCCGCGCCGGACGTATCCTGGGTCACCAGACCGACATAGGACTTGATGACCGCAACCTGCCCCTGCTCGACGACGAGCATCGGGACCAGCTTGACGCTGATCAGGAACGGATTCAGGTTGTACGCCCCGTAGAGCAGCGGATCGTGCTGAAGGCCAATACGCCCGCCCCGGTCGAGGAAGGCCTGGAAATCCTGGTAGTTGTTATGCACGTCGTTCTTCGTGCCGAGGATGGTCTCGATCATCTCGTGGTCGGTGACCGCACTTCCTGCCTTTTCCATCTCCTCCACATCGGAGAAGCCGCCGATGCGGCTCGCGATGTAGCCGGACGGCAGCGGATCGCCTTCATAGGTGGTGACGACGCCCACGACGTCCACGACCGTGCCGTTCGCCTGCATCGGCTGGATTCTGGTCACCCGCAACTGCTCGTCGCCAAGGCCGAAGGCCTCGGGGGTGGGTCCGTCTTTGTGACTCGCGTAACCGCGCAACTCATTGGAGACGGGGACACCGAAGACGCGCCCCTCGGTGATGACCAGAAAGGCGATCGGGTGAATGGGGGACAGAGAGCCGGGAGGAAGGACCGGGCGCTGAACGCCTTTCTGCCCTCCGCCGGTAAGGAAGGCGGCCAGATCGGAGAAGTTGCCGAACTCGGGCTTGTAGACACCGGACTTCGCCCCCGTGGGAAGAGGCCCGCCGATCTGCGACACCACCACCCCGATCTTCCCTGCCGGAATCTGGACCCATGGATGCTTCTCGACAGCATACATGAGCCAGAGCTTGAAGCGCCAACCCGGCATGAGCAGCTTGGCCTGGTAACCGGCTTCCCCTCGGAAGGCGATCGGACTGTCGTCGGAGAGTTTCCTCAGGGAGAAGCGTTTGACGACCAGACCGACCTCCGTCGGCCCGATGATCCGGATCGAGGGGAGGATGAGCCACGCCAGGACAGCCGCGGCGACAATGTACAAAGCGTAAGGCAACAGAGCGTCAAGCATGGGCCTTCTCCCGCTTTCTGGTCAGGATGGACATCCTGCAACTGCTATACCCCAGAGAAGACACGAATCAAGTTTGCTCCCGCGAATTCGGACAGGGGGGATGGGAACGGGCCCGAATGGTGGCCTCGGTCCCCTCGCAGCCCAGGCCACTGCGGGAGGGCGATGGGAATGGAACCCATGGGACCTATGGGAGAAGACAAACTCCCGAGGCCCTTTCTCCCATCCGTCCCATCCGTCCGATGTTTCCCAGCAAAGGTCGCCGCAGGCGGGGCTAGAGCAGGGGCGCGAGGCAGGCGTAGGAACGCGCGAGCATGTCCTCGATCTGGGCGTCGCTGTCGCCGCCTTCCTGTTCGACGATGACATCCTGCACGCCGATGGACAGGGCATAGTCCACCGCGCTGGCGATGTCGAGCAGGCCGTCGCCCAGAGCGCAGTTGCCGTGGTGTCCCTCGGTCTTGCCGAAGTCGGTGCGGACATCCTTCACATGCAGGCAGGTGATGCGTTTGCCGTAGTGTTTCAGGAAGGCAAGGGTATCGGTCTGGCCACCCTTGTAGGCGTTGCCGGTGTCGGGCTGGAAGCCGAGTTCGGGGATGTACTCCAGCAGCAGATCCACCTGGGTCCGGCCATCGAACATGGGCTGGATGTCCTTGTCGTGATTGTGGTACTCCACCTTGAGTCCACGGGGAGCGAGCACATCCAGATAGAACTGGCGGAGCTTGGCCGCGCCCTCCCGCATGGCCTCCACGGTGTTGCCGCAGTAGCCGCCGGGGATGACCCAGGCGCGGGCATGGGCGGCGGCCAGTTGGTCGGCCAGTTCTTCGACGCAGGGCTTCACCCACTCGCTGTTCGGGGCGTAGTGCCCGGAACACACCTGCAGCCCTGCCGCTTCGGCCAACCGATGCTGTTCCAGGCACGGCACGGGCGGCTTCCAGCCCCAGGGCTCGGCGACTTGGTACCCCATCGCGGCAGCCTTCTTCAGGGCACCGGCCATATCGCTGTGCCGGTTCAGCATGATCATCTGGAAACCGATGCGGGCCATGGTGGAGTCTCCTTTTCGGGATGGCGGTGGGGGGAATCTACACGCCGGCATATCCCCCCGCGACCGGTAGCGGATCGGGAATTGTCTTGACGTAGGGGGTTCCATGTCCGATGCTACTTCACTCACCTGCCCAGCCAAAGGATGGTCCCATGAACCGACGGGAGTTTCTGGCCTCTACCGCCACCATGGCGTTCGCCACCTGGGCCACCGGCACCTTCGGGCAGGAGGAAGCGCCCAAGCGGCCGAATATCCTGTTCTGCCTGGCGGACGACTGGAGCTGGCCCCATGCGGGGGTCTACGGCGACCAGGTGGTGAAAACGCCGACCTTCGACCGCCTGGCCCGCGAGGGGGTCCTGTTCGAGAATGCCTTTGTGGCCGTGCCGTCCTGCACGCCCTGCCGGAACTCGGTCCTCACCGGCCAGATGTTCTACCGGTTGGAGGAAGGGGGCAATCTGTGGTCCACGCTGGATCCCAAGTTCCCCACCTTCGTCGGCCTCCTCGCCGAGGCGGGGTACACAACCGGGCACTGGCGCAAGGCCTGGGGACCCGGGGACTACAAGGCAGCCGGCTACACGACCGACCCCTGCGGCCCCAACGGGACCTTCGCGAATTTCCTCGCCAACCGCCCGAAGGACAAGCCCTTCTGCTTCTGGTTCGGCACCGCGGACCCGCACCGCCCCTACGAGAAGGGCACAGGCCGGGCCAGCGGCATGGACCTCGCCAAGATCCTCGTGCCACCGTTCTTCCCGGACACCGAAGGGGTCCGTTCGGACATCGCCGACTACTATTTCGAAGTCCAGCGCTGGGATCATGATGTGGCCAATGTCCTGGCCATGCTGGAGAAGGAAGGCGAACTGGAGAACACGCTCATCGCCATGACCGGGGACAACGGCTTCCCCTTCCCTCGCTGCAAAGGGAACCTCTACGACTGGGGTGTCCGCGAACCCTTGGCGATCCGCTGGGGACGGGGCATCGCCCATCCCGGCCGCCGGGTGACGGACTTCACCTCGCTGCCCGATCTCGCCCCCACGTTCCTGGAAGTGGCGGGCGTGAAGATTCCTGCCGAGATGACGGCGAAGTCGCTCCTGCCGGTCCTCCAATCCGCCGCATCGGGGCGAGTCGATCCGGCGCGCGACGCGGTCGTCACCGGTCGCGAACGGCATTGCCCTGCCCAGGAAGCCCCCAGCATGGCCGGCTATCCTTCCCGTGCCCTCCGCACCGACCGCTGGCTCTATATTATGAACCTGGCCCCCGACCGCTGGCCCGCCGGGGTTCCCGAAGGCGGGACCGTGGGCAAAGGCTACGCCGACTGCGACGGCGGCCCCACCAAATCGGAAATCCTCGCGGGCCTGGCCAGCGGCGCGACCAAGACCGCCTACGATCTCTGCTTCGCCAAACGCCCCGCCGAGGAACTCTACGACGTGCAGGCCGATCCCTACCAACTGCACAACCTGGCCGCTCTGCCCGAACACCGAACCGTGCTAGCCGGTCTGCGGGAGCGCCTGACCGCCTACCTCAAGGAAACCAAGGACCCCCGGTTCTCCGGCGAGCCGGTCCTCTTCGACAGCTATCCCTACCGCAGCAAGGCCAAACTGGCGACCAAGTAGCCTCCGAGATCATACCAGTCTGCCGCCATACGGAGAGGATTGGGCCTCCCTCCCACGCCATTGTGCCCGCCTCATCCGTAGTCGGGAGTTCCGAGCCGGAACCCGCTCATATCCCAGACGTGGAGCGGTCGCGGCCTCGCGACCACCTCTCCCAGACCTCGCCCAACGGAAGCCGGGAGACGGGCTGGTTCGAGCACGGCAGGCGCTTCGGAACGGGAGGCGCGGTCCCGGCGCTGTGCGCTGTGGTCCCGCTCAGCGGGACCGCTCCCCGCGTGACCCCGATCCAGTACCGGCCCCGACCCCGGAGGGAGCAGCCGCCAAGGTCCCAGAGAAACCCAACCAATACTCTATGGATGACGTCCAACTAGTATCAGACGGTCCAGTCCTCGACAGTCAGCCCGGGAACCCGGTTGAACTCCTTGGTGTTGTTCGTGACCAACACCAACCCCGAGGCCAGGGCGTGAGCCGCGATCAGCAGGTCGTAGTTGCCGATAGGAGTTCCTGCTTGTTGGAGGTGGGCACGAATCTCACCGTAGATCGGGGCGGCGGAAGAGGGAAAATCAAGAACCTCCAACGGTGCCAAGAACTCATTCAGTGCCAGCTGGTTCTGTTCGCGATGCAAACTCTTGGCCACGCCAAACTGCAACTCGCAGTAGGTGATGGCCGAGACGCCCACATCGCCCACGCGGAGTGTCTGGAAGCGCCGGAACACGGTTTCGGGAGCACGCTTGATGATATAGATGCAGATGTTGGTGTCGAGCAAGTAGAGCATCAGTCCAGAGCCTCGCGCTCCGCCTGCGCGCCCTGATCGCGTTCTGCCATGAAATCGTCCGAGAACCGTCCCGTTGCCTCGAACATGGACCGCCAGGGATCGTGCTTCGGCACCAGCATCACATACTCACCCAGCCGCTGGATGAAAACATCCTCGCCGTCGAACCGGAACTCCTTGGGGAGCCGGACCGCCTGACTCTGACCATTCTTGAAGAGTTTTGCTGTTTTCATACCAATGAGTATATATCATAGAATATATACTACAAGCATGCCATGGCTCTCAGTACAGCCGCTGCATGGTTCCGTCGCTGAATTCGACCTCGATCCGGGTTTGGTCTGGGTCGGTGGCGGGGAGATCGGCGCGGCAGGCACCGGGGAGTTGCGGCAGGTCGGGAAAGCGGAGGAGGCCGTAGAAGTCGTGGCGGACCAGGCCGACGAGGGGCTGGTCCACGGCGACGGGCTCGGCGGCCGGCTGTGGGCGGTAGTCGAGGGTCTGGGGGTTGCGGAAGAGGGTCCAGGGTTGAGTGCGGGTATCGTGGACGTTGCCGATCTCGGGGGTGGCGGGATTCCAGCCCCAGCGACGCATGACGTCGTCCTCGTCCACTCCGACGATCAGGTTGGCGAGGATGGCCTGCTGCTTGGGCACGGCTCCCCAGCGGGTGTGGCGGTCGTTGGGCCCCTCGTGCAGGTAGATGCCGCCTCCCCCTGTCTTGCCGTTCCAGGCGGGGATGTCGTTCCAGCGCCCGTCGATGCTGTTGTGGATCGCCCAGACGGCGTGGGAACTCCAAGAGAGAATCCCGTGGCGGAACCAAACGCCGCCGGTCTTCAGGTTCACCGACAGGTTGTTGGCCACCAGATTCGGTCCCGCCGAAGCCTCGATACCGACACAGAAGGCAGTGCCGTCGAGGGATACATTGCCCTCGATGCGGTTGCCGTAATGCTCCCAATCGAGCCAGATGGCCGGACCGTCGCCACCGACGAAGGTGTTGTTGCGCAGCACCGCGCCGGTGAGGCGGAACATCTTGAAGCCGCCCGATTCCCAGAAGCGCGGGTAGCCGTTGCGGTTGTTGTTGACCACCCGGTTGTACTCGGCGATCAGCCGCCCGCGACCGGGCGCGTCCGTGTCCTCGTTCTCGGGCGTGAGCTTCTCGCTGCTGCCACTGGCGCCGATGCCGACACCGCCGGGGTTGAGCACCCAGTTGTTGCGGACGGTGATGGGGGCATCCGCCTGGCTCATGCCGGTGAGATCCACCGTGATTCCCCGCACCTCGCTGTCGCGGAGCAGGCACCCCTCGATCACGCAGCCCGATCCAGAGACATTCAGTTGGGCCCGCTGTTGGAAGTAGGCCCCGTGGCGGAACTCCAGCCCGGCCACCTGCACAAAGGGCACATCCACCTTGGCCAACACATTGCGGGCCGAAAGGGACATCTCCTGCGGGTTGGGATCGGC
>QKCY01000330.1 GCA_003245525.1 Victivallales bacterium
AGGGCAAGGCACCCAGCCCCTGAAGCCCTTCCGCTGGGATGCCCGGATGACCCTGCGCGCCGCGACCGGGCTCGGCAACGACACTCGGCTCTTCGCCAAGGCGGGGAAGACCCTCTACGGGCGGGCAGGCAACCGGGTGGTGGCTCTGGAACTGACCGGCGATGTACCCCCGGTGCGGCTGGCCTGGGAGATCAAGGTTCCGGCCCGGCCCACCTCCCTGATCGCTGCCGACGATCGCTTGTTCGCCGCCCTCGAGGATGGCTCTCTGCTTTGCTTTGCCTCCGGTGACCAGTCGGCAACCGATCTGAAGGAACCGGTCGCCACCGTGAAGCCGGTCGAACCGTCCGAACTGAAGGGAACCGAGCTGCCCAACGCGGGATTCGCCGTGGTTCTGGGCAGTCTGTCGCCGGAAGAGACCGAATCCCTGCTCGCCACCACCCAACTGCGCTTGGTCGTGGTCAGTGGCGACCAGACGGAGGCAGATGGCGAACGGCGGCGGTTGGCGGCGGCGGGATGCTACGGGACCCGCATCGAACGGTCCGTGGGGAGCCCGCTCCAGTACCGCCTGCCCCCCTATTTGGCTTCTCTGCTCTGGCTGCGCGGCAGTCAGTTGGGTGTCCCCACCGCGGCCCAACTCGACCAACTCTGGTCCGTGGTCCGCCCCTACGGCGGCAGGCTCCGCTTCACGGGCACGGCCCGGCAATGCGCCGACTTCGCCCGGCTGGTCGAGGGGGCCCACCTCGACGGCGCGCGGGTCGCCACCGACGGAAACGGGGTGACGGTATCGCGTCCCGATGGTCCGGCTGGCGCGGCCGACTGGACCCACGAGACGGCGGACGCGGCCCGGACCTACTTCTCCCACGACGAGGCGGTCCGTGGCCCCCTCGCCCCGCTCTGGTTCGGCGACGGTCCCGGCTATGGCTTCATCAAGGGCAAGGACTACGGGCGCGGGGTCAAACCGCAGGTCGTCCAAGGTCGAGTCTTTGCCCTGCAACAGCGCACCGCCACGCTCTTCGCCTACGATGCGTATACGGGACGGGGGCTCTGGCAGGTACGGGGGGACGGCGACGACGCGGGTTTCATCACCCGGTTCGTCTCGACTCCCGACGGCATCTACGTGGCGGGCAAGGGCCGCTGCGTGGTCTACGATCCGGCCACCGGCAAGGAACTGCGCCGCATGGTGTTCGCGACAGGAAACGAACCGATGCGGGCTACGGCCGTGGTGGTCTCCGACCAGTCCGTCCTGATCGCCGCCTCGGCCATCCAGACCGTGGCTATCGAGGGTGGGTTGTGGGATGCGGATGCCCTGGTCTGTCTCGACCGTCGGACCGGTGCCCAGCGGTGGCGGCGGACGGCCCAGAACCGGTTCAACATGAAGGCGCTCGCCATCGGCGACGGCAAAGTCTACTGCACCGACTCCCTTTCGCCCCTGGCCACGGACACTTGGAAGCGACGGGGCGGCGACCTCAAGGAGTGCCCGTCCCTCCTGGTAGCCCTAGACGAGGGCACGGGCGAGGAAGCGTGGCAACACGGGTACACGGCGAAGTACCAGCAGTATGGCGCGTCGGGCTGGATGTCCGTCCGCAGCCAGGACGACTGGCTGGCCTACGCCCAGGATACCGGGCAGGTGCTGGGCGGAAGGGCAGGCACCACCTTCCTGCTGGATGCCCGGACCGGAGCGGTCGTCTGGGAGAAACCCATCGGCCTCGCCCAGCCAGTGGTCATCATGGGCCAGCAGGTGCTCGACCAGGGGGCCCGCCTCATTGAACTGGCTACCGGTGCGACGATCAAGGGCGACGTCTTCCACCGGGGCGGCTGCAACTACGCGGTCGCGAACCCCCACCTCGCCTTCGTGCGCGACCAGACGGTCTGCTACGTGGACTTGGCCACCGGCGAGCGGCATCGGCTGCGCAATATGCGCTCGGGATGCAGCAACAGCCTGGTCGCGGCGTCCGGCGTACTCAGTATCCCCAATTTCGCGCAAGGATGCGTCTGCAACTACCCGGTCCAGACCTCCTCCGCCTGGATCTATGAGCCCGAAGTGGCGGACTGGGGTCCTCGGGAGGCCGTCACCGTGCAGCCGGTCCGGACGCCGACCGGGATTGCCCATCTCGATCCGGCCAAGATCGAAGGCATGTACTCCTTCCCCCGGCACTTCCTGGTGACCGATCCGGCCGAGGCCGCCAAGCATCTCCTGTCCCGCTGGGATTTCGACCGTCCCGCCGAAGACCTCCATCTGACCGGCGCGCAGTTCGAGCCCCACGGCGAAGGCCAAGCCCTCGTCTGCAACGGCGAGACGACCAGGACCGCCGGACAGGCCGAATTGCAGCCCTCGGGCTGCATCCAGGAAGCCTTGACCCTCGCCGCCTGGGTCCGCCTGGGGGAAAAGCAGCACAAGGGGGTAGCCGGCATCGTCGAGCGGCCCCAGCACTACCGCCTAGTCGTCGACCAGACCGAGCCGCCCTACTCCATCAGCCTGAGCGTCCAAACGGCGAAAGGCTGGCAGTCGGTCACCACGCCCCGCAGCGTCCAGCCGGGACAGTGGGTGGAAGTGGTCGGCACCTTCGACGGCGAGGCCGGAGAACTCGTGATCTACCTAAATGGCAAGGAAGTCCGCAAGACCACCGGCCAGCCGGGGCGCATTGCTCCGGTCAGTGCGGCGATTGCCGTGGGCGTACGGGACGGCAGCGCCTTTCTCACCGGGGCCGTGGACGACATCCGGGTCTACGACCGGGCGCTGGCGCCGACGGCCTTTGCGCCAGCGGACAACTAGCGGTAGCGGTTTGTGTGCCGGGTCGGCTGGCCCCGCGCGCGAGTTGCGCTAGACTTCGCTGGGGGTTCGATTCCGCATCCTGCAAGCAACCCGGAGCTGGCCGTTTGTCCATGAGCACCTTTCTTGCCGAACGACATGACTCCTTTGCCGTGGTGGTGGTGGGCGGCGGGCTGGCTGGTCTCTGCGCGGCCATCTCGGCGGCGCGAGGCGGGGCGCGGACGGCTCTGGTCCACAACCGCCCGGTACTGGGGGGCAACGCCAGCAGCGAGATCCGGGTCCCCCCGGCAGGCGCTGGCTACCATACGCCCTTCGCCATGGAGACCGGGGTCATCTACGAACTCCTGCTGGAGGACCGCGCCCACAACCATGACCCCGTGGAAACCGGCATGGCGAACGGACCGTGGGACCTGGCCCTCTACAATGCCGCCCGGGCCGAACGCAACCTCACCCTCTTCCTCAACACCCATATCGAGGAGGTCGAGGTAGCCGACGGTCGGGTCGTAGCCGTATCGGGCTGCCAACTGGGCAACGAGACCCGCTGGCGGTTCACGGGCGACCTCTTCATCGACGCGAGCGGCGATGGCATCGTGGGTGCCGCCGCCGGGGTGCGCTACCGGGTCGGGCAGGAAGCCCGGTCCGAGTACGGCGAATCCTTCGCCCCCGAAGAGTCGTGGACCCACACCCTCGGCAACTCCCTCCACTTCCGCGCCCGCGACCTCGGGCATCCGGTCGACTTCACCCCGCCGAGCTGGGCGAAGCGATTCGACACCTGTCCCCCCCACCGCCCGCACCAGTACTTCGCGGGCGGCTATTGGTGGATCGAGCTCGGCTGGCCCCGCCATACGGTGCATGACAACGAGGTCCTGCGCGACGAACTGCTCGCCCATGTACTCGGCATGTGGGACCACATCAAGAACCGCTGTCCCGACACCCGCGAAAAGGCCCGAACCTGGGCGCTGGACTGGATTGGCATGGTTCCCGGCCGCCGGGAAAGCCGCCGGTTCGTCGGCGCGCATGTGATCACGCAGCGGGACATCGATGCGGGCGGACTCTTCCCCGACACCATCGGGTTCGGCGGTTGGGAGATCGACGACCACACCAAGGAAGGGATGCGCGACCTCGCCAAGAAGCCCTCCTTCGAGAGCGTGAACCACTGGCTGTTCTTTGTCCGCCCGTTCGGCGTGCCGCTGCGCTCGCTCTACGCCACTGAGGTGCGGAACCTGCTCTTTGCCGGACGCTGTCTGAGCGCCTCCCGCCTGGCCTTCAACTCGCTGCGGGTGATGGTCACCCTGGGTGCCCTGGGGCATGCGGCGGGAACGGCTGCCGCCTGTTGCCTGCGCGCCGGGGTCTTGCCTGCCGAGCTTTCGCCGGACCAAATCCAGGCGTTGCAGCAGCAGTTGCTGCGGGAGGATGTCTTCCTGCCCGGCGTCCGCAACCAGGACCCGGACGATCTGGCCCGGACCGCCACCGTCAGCGCCAGCAGCACCGCCCCCTTCGCCACCGTGCCGGACGAGGCGGGCATGGGCCTGCCAGCACCCTTGGCCCAGATCGTTCCGGTAGGGACGGCGGGACTGGCCACCACCCAGGTCTTCCTCGAATCCCGCGCCAGCGAAGCGCGCGAGATCACGGCGCGGCTCTATCGGGCGGCGAACGTCTGGGACCTGCCCGCCATCGAGCGGGGCGGCTCCGTTGCCAAGACCAAGATCGTGGTCGAACCGAAAACCACGGGCTGGCAGACCATCGCCTGGAATCTCCCCGAGCTTCCCGCCGGTCTCTACTGGCTGCGGCTCGACGGCCAGGCCGACGTGGTCTGGCACTACACCACGGAGACCACGCCGGGCTGCCCCGCCGCCCGTTTCGCCAACGAACGCTGGTGGTTCACCCCCGGCCCCTTCACCCGCTGGCGGACCTTCGCGGTCGGGATCACCCCCGATCCGGTTGCCTATGGTCCCGAACAGGTGCTGACTGGCGTCACCCGCCCGGGCGAAGGCACGAACCTCTGGCGATCCGATCCGGCCGCCGAACTGTCCGCCGAACTCACATTGACCTGGGAAGAGCCCCGGCAAGTGGCCAGCGTCCAGCTTGTCTTCGATACCGACCTGTCGCGGGTGAACCGCATCATGCCGCCCTTCTTCCACGCTCCGGAATGCGTCCGCGACTACGCGGTCCAGGCCTGGATCGATGGGGCTTGGCAGACGCTCTGCACGGTGACCGGCAACTACCAGCGGCGGCGGGTCCATGCGTGGGCGCCGGTCCACACCACCCGTCTGCGGCTCGTCGTGACCGGAACCAACGGGATTCCCGACGCCCGGCTCTACGAGATCCGCGCCTATGGTCCGCAACCAGCAGGAGACTGACCCCATGCGCAATCCCCTCCCCATCCTGGCGTTGCTCCTTCTGGCAAGCGTGACCTACGCGGCCGAGACCAACCTTGGCTACGAGGATCTCGACCAGGACGGCCAGCCGGAAATCGTCCTCGCCAACCCGTTCCTCCGGGTTGAGCTAATGACCGGCCAGCCGCCAGCACCCGTCGAGCCCTCCTGGCGCGAGAAGTGGCACCTCGGGGGGAAACAGCCCGAGCTTCCGCCGAAGTACGACAAGCGGTTTGTGTGGGGTGGCTGGATCTACAACATCCAGTCCGTGCCCACCGGCCGCCGGTGGTTCACCAACAAGATGTGCGGCAAGGAATACTGGCACGGCATCCCGGAGGAGTTCGGCCAGACGGTCAAGATGGCGGAACTGCCCGATGGCACCTCTGCCTGTCTCAAGATGGGGATTGGCGAGGCCATCGGCCGCGGTCTCTGTTTCCGGGGCGATCTGACCCTGACCAAACCGGCGCCCTGGAAGGTCGAGGCCTCGGTAGTCGACGGGATCGGGGTGGTGGTCTTCACCCAGACCGTGACCACCGAATACGGGTACGCCTACGAGTACCGCAAGGAGTTCCGCCTGCCCCCGGACAGCGCGGCCCTGACCGTGACCCGCACGCTGACCAACACCGGCCAGCAGCCCATTCACACCACGTGGTACAGCCACGGGTTCTGGGGCCAGGCCGGCAACGGCCACGACCGCGAATGCTGGAGCACGGTGCCTATCCAGGATCTGGCCGGGGATGCGGCCGCCGTCGACACCACCCTCTGCCGGGTGACCGACCTGAGCCCCATCTGCTACTGGGGACCGATCAGCACCGACGAGATCGCAGAGCCCTGGTATGCCTCCGGCTACAGCCCCACCCAGGAGGTGTTCCTCAACGCCTTCAGCGAACGCCTGGCCTGGATGCGGGTCTGGACCCACGCCGAAACCTATTCCTGCGAGCCCTTCGTGCTGATCGATCTGGAGCCCGGCCAGACCAAGACCTGGACGGTGACGCGGGCGGCCATGCAGGGGCTCGATGCGGCCGCCGCCGGCAGCCCCCAGGCCCTGCTCGACCTGGGCGGCACGGACGAAGGCCAGCTCCAGGCGAGCCTGGCCACGGTCCAGCCTCTGACCGACGTGCAGGTGCATCTGCGCATCCGCGCCAGCGGCGGCGACAAGGATCTGATCGACCAGACCGTGCCCCTGGCCAAATGCGGCCCCGACTGGCCCGGTCGCATCCGCCTGGATCGCGAACAGCTTCCGGACGGGCTTTGCGATGTCCGCCTCACCGTCACCCATGCGGGCGAAACGTTGCTCGACACCACCCGCCGCATCCAGCCGCGCACGGCGGGGTTGCCGCCCGCTTGGCTCGGCGCGGCCAGCGGCCAACGGGCCGTGATCCTGGCGGATGTGCGCCGGGACAGAGAGACGATCAAACCCACGCCTGCCTCCAGCTACTGGTCCTTCGCTCTTGCTCGCGCCGGATTCGAGACGGTGGTGCTACCGGTCGGCGAAGGGGCCAACGCAGGCGTTCTGGACGATGCCCAACTGGTGGTTCTGGCCGGTCCCGTGCGCCTGAACGGGAAGTTGGTTGGCTGTCTGACCGACTTCGTGGACCAGGGCGGCGGCCTGGTCGTCACCGGGCCCACCGATTTCCGGGCCTTCGAGCAATCCGACCTGCTCCCGGTGACTGACTCGCTGGGCGAGATCAACGTCCAAGTCTGCGTGCCGCGCGACGGGACCCGCGAGTTCCTCGACGCGCCCGAACTGCGCTACCAGCTCCAGCCCAAGGGCGACCACCCGATTCTCCGGGGCCTGCCCTTCTATCCCTCGGCCCTACAGGCCATCGCCCGCCTGCAAGTGGTCCAGCCCCGCCCCGGAGCCCAGGTGCTGGTGTCCTACACCGGACCGAGCGCCCTGTCTCCCCGCGTGGACTCCCCGGCTCTCCTGGTCGGCACTCACGGCCAGGGCCGGGTGGCGGTCTTCGCCAGTCCCATCAACTGGGGCAATCCGCCGCAGTGGAGCATCTGGAGCCGTCTGGGCGAGTATCACCAGCAGTTTTTCGGACAAATGGCCCAGTGGGCCGCCGGTCAATCTTGCGGAGGCAAGCAATAAGTGAAGCGTCATCTCCTCTCCCTCATCGGAATCGCCACCATGAGCACTCTGGCTGCAGCTCCCCTCGCCAACCTGCGCGGCACCTACCGGAACGGGCAGGTCTTCCTGCAATGGGATGAGACCGGGCTCGCGCCGGATGCCCGCATGGCGGTCTATTCGTCGCCCGCGCCCATCACCGCCGCGAACCTGCCCGCCGCCACCTGCCTTGCCGAACACATTCTGGCCGGCAGTGCCCGCGACTGGTGGATGGACCCCGCCTCCTTCGCCAAGGACGCCAAAGCGGGCGAACCGCAAGGCTGGCGGCTGGAGGCCGGGGCCGAGCGGATCAGTCCCCAAGGCGGACTGCTTGTCCACACGGTCACTCCCGCTACCGCCGGAGCCCGCTACTATGCGGTCGTGGGCGCGGATGGTACGGCCTTCACCGAGCAGCCCATCGTAGGCAAGGTGGAGCAGGTTCAGCCCATCTGGCAGGACGACAAGGGCGGCATCCCCGCCGCCGCCAACAACCAGGGTGACAGTCTCTGGCTACAGCTCCATGGCCGGGGCGGCGGCATCGCGGCAGGCGAGCATCCCAGCCCGGTCAACTGCCTCTGGTTCGGCGATGCCACCCAGGGCTGGCGCGAAGGCCTGGCCTTCAAGTTCCAGCTCAAGGTAACGGACAACCGGGTCACGATTGTGCCGCTGGACCGGATGTGGGCCAGCCGTCCGGTCAAGGAATCGCGGGATGCGCGGGACCATTGCCCGGCCATCAACACCTGGTGGTACGGCTACCACAGCGAGATCTGGCAGAGCACCGCCACGCCCACTGCCGTGGCTCCCAACTACACCGAGCACTACCTCCTCGCCCTGCTCCACTGGGCCCAGAGCTATCTCGGCACCGACCCGGCCCGCACCTACATCACGGGCGGTTCCATGGGCGGCTCGGGCACCGTTGCCATGGTCACCCATTTCCCAGACGTCTTCGCCGCCGCCTACGCCCAGGTGCCGGTCTACTCCCTCACCCGGCCCGGCAAGGGCAGCGCCACCCGCCTGGAATGCATGGTCGGTTCGCTGGAGAACCGCGAGGTCCTCACCGCCGATGGAAAGCCCCTGCTGGCCTACATGAACGGCACCAACAACGTGCTTGCCACCAAAGGCGACCTGCCCCCGATCTTCTCCACCAACGGTCGCCAGGACGGGTCCATCCCCTGGGAGAACAACCCGCCCTTCTACACGGCCATGAACCAGACCCGCCAGGCCTTCGCGGTCTACTGGAACAACGGCAACCACGGCATGAGCAGCGAGGCACCCCAGGATGCCAAGGACTGGCCGAACCACCTGGAGCAGTACCGGCTCGACCAGGCCTATCCCGCCTTCTCCAACTGCTCCGACAACCGCAACTACGGCAACGGCGACCCCAAGGAAGGCGATCTGATCGGTTGGATCAACCGCGGCCTGGGCTGGAGCGCCCTGGAAGACACCGCTACTGGTCTTGCCCTGACGGTCACCGCTGCCTATCCCGAGATCACCTACCCGATCACGGTCGATGTGACGCCCCGGCGGCTCCAGGCCTTCCAGGTCAAGCCCGGCGAGACGCTGCAAGCCACGGTCGGGGACCAGAAACTCGCCGTGACCGTCGGCGCGGACGGCCGTTTCACCATCCCCGGCGTGGTCATTGCCGACGCCCAGGGCGCCACCATTCGGGTCACCCGCTAGACGGATCGCCATGCCTCGCCCCAATATCCTCGTCATCCTGGCCGAC
>QKCY01000063.1 GCA_003245525.1 Victivallales bacterium
CCCCTCCTGGCGTGCATTGCCCAACCCGCAGTGCACGCCAGTTCGTTCTCCGGGCAATGGCTACAGCACCACCCTCTGGCCGGTGCGACCGGACTCGTCGCTGGCCAGGCTCACCAGCAAGGCATTCAGCCCGTCCTGGGGGCGGGCGGCCACGGAGCGTTCGCCGGTACGGATCTCGCGCCAGAAAGCCGCCTGGAGAGCGGCGTCGCCGGAGAGCTCGCCGGGCACCGCAGGCGGCAGGGGCGAGGTCTCGCTCTTGCCGAAGCGCAGGGAGAAGGCAGGGAAGGTCTCGCCCTTCTCCGGCAACCCGGAGGTGACGGAGACATTGCCCTTGGCCCCGATCAGGTCGTAGCGGGTGCCGACCGGCGTCGCCCCGATGCTGGAGAACAGCATGGCGGAGCGCCCATCGCCGAAATCCACGATGGCGCTGAGCGTGTCGGCCACGTTGGTGTCGCGGGTGAAGGTGTTCCGCCCCACCACGGCGGTGACCGCGACCGGGGGACGGTCCATGTACCAGAGCACCTGGTCGAAGTCGTGGGCCACCACATCATAGATGCCGTGGTAGGGATCGTCCTTCATGAACCGGTCCGACATCATGCCGCGCTGCCGCTCGAAGAGGATCTGCGCCACGTCGATCTCGCCCGCCAGATCGCGCAGGCGGCGGTACTGGGGGAAGAAGCGAAGCTGGAAGCCCACGTAGACCACCAATCCCGTTTCCCGTTCGCGGCGGACCAGTTCGCGGGCCAGGGCCACGTCGTCCCCCACCGGCTTCTCCACGATCACATGCTTGCCGGCCGCCAGCGCATCCAGGGCGATGGGCAGATGGGCATCCACCGAGGTCACGATCAGCACCGCGTCGACGGTCGGATCGGCCAGCACTTCGCGATGGTCGTAGCTGGGTTTGGCCGCCCATTTGGCGCCGCAGGCATCCGCCCGGTCGGGCAGAATGTCGCAAGCCCAGACCAGTTCCATGACCTGGCCCCCCAGCACGGCGGCGGCATGGTCCTTGGCGCGGTTGCCGCACCCGATGATGGCGACGCGTAGCGGGTTCATCGTTCGTCTCCCTTCGCTAGTTCCTGGTACAGGCGATGCAGATCGTCCGGGGTCACTTCACGCGGGTTGTTCTTCATCAGGGGATGGAAGCTCTCGGCCACCAGCACGGGCACATCCTCGGGCGGAATCCCCGCCTCGGCCAGGGAGCCAGGCAGGCCGCCCTGCCGCTGCATGGCACGGATCGCGTCGGCCATGGCATCGACCGTGGCAAAGCCGCAGGCCTCGGCAAACGCCTCCATGCGGCCTCCCATGGCCGGAGCGTTGAAGCGCACCGCCGAGGCCAGCGTGAACGCACAGGCGGCCCCGTGGGGCAGGTGGTAACGACTCGACAGGGGAAAGGAGCAGGCGTGGACCATGGCGTTCTTGGGCAGTTGGAACGCCATGCCCGCCAGCAGGGCGGCATAGGCCATGTCGGACCGGGCAGCCCAGCCGTCGGGCGTCTCCAGTACCTTCGGCAAGGACGCGAAGATGCGCCGGGCCGCCTCGATGGCGAGCAGGTCGCAGATGGGCTGATGGTTCCGCGACCAGTACCCCTCCAAGGCATGGCTCAGGGCGTCGAGCCCCGTACAGGCAGTTACGCTGCGGGGCATCGAACAGGACAGCGCCGGGTCCACGACGGCCCGTTGCGGATAGAGGGACGGATGGGCCATGGGACCTTTGAATCCGGTCCGCTCGTCGTTGAGCACCGCGAAGGGGGTGACCTCCGAGCCGGTTCCGGCGGTAGTGGGAACCGCAATCACCGGCAGGTGGGCACCACTCAGTTTGGCCCCCCCGCTGTGGTAGGCGCGAATGCTCTCGCCCTCGTTGCAGGCCAGGGCGGCCGCCGCCTTGGCGCAATCCAGCACGCTGCCTCCACCCACGGCCACCAGCACCTCGGCATCAGTGGCCGCCGCGGCCAGCGCGTCGACATTGCCCACGGTGGGATTCGGCTGCACCTCGGCGAACACTCCTACCCAGTCCACCCGTTCCCGCAACCGCTGCACGAAGGGCTGTTCCAGCAACCGGGCATCGGTCACCAGCAAAGGGCGCAGGCCAAGCCCGGCCAGATAGTCGGGCAGCTCCTCGGCCGCCCCTTCGCCGAAAACAACCTGGGTCGGCAATGCGAACAACCAGTCCATCATCTGTCTCCCTGTTTCGGGGAATGCGCAACTCCCCCGTGGCGAACACGAATGTAGAACCATGCCGGTAGCCAGACAACCCGCAGGGCCGCGTTGGCGGCAGCCCCGCCACGGGCATCTCGCCCTGGGCAGACCGCTGGTGCCAGGCGTCTTTCCGGTAGCATTCTGCCGGTCATCCTGTATGGTGCCAACCAGAATGGGGATCTTCCGACTCGACGAGCCGCCTGGCCTGCCTGGAGAGTCTGCGCGGACCCCGCAGGGCCTGGACCGCGATTGGAGGGACGAGCATGAGAAGACCCATCGGCGAGCAGGAACTTGACACCAACGCCTCGCCTCCCACGATGTGGACCCTGAACGGCTGCGGCACCATGCTGTATGGCCGTCGGGACGTGGACCCGACGAACCAATCCTACGTGAAGACCCTGTTCTTCACGCTCGTCTTCTTCCCCGTTTTCGCCATATCCGCCTACCGGGTGATTGATGCCCCGGGCCGTGGCTGGTACTTCCAGGGCAAGACTCGTCTCTCCGGTCTTGCCCGGAACTGGAACTACCTGATGCTCACGGCCATCGCCACCTTCGCCGGGGTTGTCTCCTGGCAGAGCCATATCAACTCCCCCACCTATCTCGCCCAGCAGAAGCTGGAGCAGGCGGCGGCGCTGGAGGCCAAGGGAGTGACCTCCGCCGCGGCCAAGCTCTACATCCGGTTGCTCAAGGAGGATCCCCCCGAAGCCGAAGGCGCCGAAGCCAGGCAGAAACTCCTGCAGTTGATCTGCGACCGGGGCAAGGAGCTCTCCGCCGAAGACCAGCAGAGCTTGCTCCGCAATGGGTACAAACTCATCACGGACCGGACACCCCGCAACCGAATACTGGCGACAGGGATGGAGTGGGTGCAGCTCCAACGGGAACAGGGCAATCCATGCACCGCTCTGGAGCTCTTCGAGTTTGTGGCGACGAAGGACAAGGCGCAGGCCGAGAACGTGGCGCTGCGCGAAGCGATCCTGCGCGAATGCACCGCCTCGGGCCGGGGACAACTCCACCACGTGGATGCCCTGGCCCTTATCCTGGAAGCGAAGGGAGACACGGCAGGCCTGGAAGCTCTGCTGGTGCCCCGCGCAGGCAACCTGAAGGCGTCGGAGTCCGCCCGGATTCTGGGCGACATCTATTTCGGCAAGGGGGAGCTGTCCAAGGCCGAGGCCGTTCTCACCCCCTACGTGAACAGCAAGCTCGAAGCGTTCCGCAAGGCGGAAGAGGGATACAAGGGCGCCTGCGACCGAGCCGACAAGGCCGCCCTCAGAAGACTGCGGAACGGCGAGGCCGGCGATTCCTGGTACGACCTGTACGACCGGAGCAACGAGCAGAAGAAACAGGCGATGGTCGACCAGTATATCGGCGCCGCCATGCGCCGCGACCGCGGCGTGACGAAGGCCCTGGCCGCCCTGGAGCAGGAAGCCAAGATTGTCCCCTTCGTCATGGACTTGGCCGTCGCCAAGCTTCAACTCGCCCGGGACAAGGAGTCGCCGACCGATCGCGAAACCACGCTCAAGGAAGCCGAGGGCCTCTTCCTGGCCATCCAAGGCGTGGCGGGCGAGGACGAGAGCTTCCGGATCGCGCTCGGCCAAGTCAAGTACTGGCTGGGCAAGAGCGAGGAGGGCAAAGAGCTCTTCGACCAGGTGCTGGCCCAGGGGGAACGCCGCCCGGGGCTGTTGAGCACGGTGGCGGAAGTCATGCGCCAGGTCGGTCGCGAGGAAGAGGCGCGCCGTCTGGCCGAGGAAGCCTACGAGAAAGGAAACAAGGAGGAGAAGTTCGCGGCCGCCAGTATGCGCGCGGTGCTGTTCCGGGATACGGACGACCGCATATACTGGCTGGAACGGGCGGACACCGACAGCCCGAGCATCCGCGCTTCGCTGCTCTCGGCCAAGGCGAACAAGGCCGAGGCGGAAGGCAAGCTTGGCGAGGCGGAGAAATCCCTGGTGGAGGCCGACCGGCTGTACCAGTCCATGGTCGTGGATAGCGCCAGCCTCAACAACCGGGCTCTGGTGCAGATGCAGCTCTTCGCCCTCACCGGGGCCACGAAATACCTCGACAGCCACATCACCATGCTGGAGCAGTCGGAAACGCTCAATCCCACCCACACCGTGATCAAGTACAACCTGGCAAGCGCCTACCCGGGCCGGATCGCGAGCCGCCTGATCGCGGACCGCATCGACTACCGGTTGCTGCATGCGTCGCCCGAACTCGGGCATCTGGCCTTGCTCGTCACTTCGCAGACCGAAGAGGACAAGCTGCTGGCCTCGCCGACGGTGAGCGAGGACATCCGGAAGCTCCGCGAGGAGGGGGAGAAACTGCAGATGCTCGCCCCCGAGAGCACAACCGGGTTCTCCACGGCCCTTTTCCTCTGCTCCTATCTGAACGACGTGGACTACTGCCACAGACTGACCGCCGCCCTGGCCGGCTTCAAAGGGGAACCGAAACGGGAGGACACGGCGCAGGAGAAGGCGCTGTACCGGGCCGATGCCCTCGCGGCCAACGGCAAGCGCCTGGCCGTCCTGCGGGAGACTCTGGAGAAGGATGGAGGCACGGCCTCCCCCATGACGCAGGCCCTGCTCCGCTGCGAAATCGCCGACCTGCTGGAGAGCGGTTTCGGCCTGGGTGCCGAGGCGGACGGGGAAGAGATCGTCAGGCTGGCCAACGAGGCGTACACGATCCATCCCTCCCTGTATACGGAGACCGCTCTTCGGAACGCCCACTGCTTCGTCGCCCTGCAATCGCTGGTGAAGCAGAACACGCATGCGGCGGGAGCCTGGCAGAAACTGCGGGACGCGGTCGATACGGAGGACGCCTGCCTTTGGCTGCTCTCCAGCGATACCTCGTGTCGGCAGGCCCTGTTGGCCGACCCCCACTTCCGGCAGATGGCCGAGCTCTACCGCACCGCCGCTGCGCGCGGGCCGCGCGAACAGGGCGCGCGCGGATGGCTGGCGCTTTCGGCCATCCGGTCCCCGTTGGCGGAACAGGTTGCCAAAACCGTGGAGAACGACGAGTACAGCACTCTCCTGAACGAGGCCTACCTCCGCCTGTCGCCCCATGGTGCCAGCGTGCAGATGTACCGGGTCTGGCAAGCCCAGGCGACCAACCACGCGGACGAGGCGAAACAGTTCCTCGACGAGGCCCGGAAAAACGGCATCGACCTGTAAAGGGCCGAAGACTGGACTGCTGGAATAGGGGAATGATGGAAAAGCGAACGGAAAGAGACGGACAGATTCGACGTGACGAACGCAACTGGCAGTCTGTTCTTCCATCATTCCATCATTCCGCCTTCCTCCCCCCGTCCACCATCCTTCGCGCCTTCGCGCCTTCGCGTGATCATTCCGTCTTCTTCTCCCCCGTCGCCTGGGCGGTATGCACCAGGGGGGGAGCGGCGGCGAGTTCGGTCATGGTGATGGCCAGGTTCGGGTGTTCCTGGAGGAGCGAACCGGGGAAGGTGGGCGTGACCGGACCGAGGAAGGCGCGCCGCCAGAGCCCGGCATGCCAGTTGCGCATGAAGGTGCAGTGATAGCGCTTGGACTTCAGCAGTTCGTGCATGCCGATGGTCACCGCGCGAGTCGGGAGTATCTCGGCGTTGCCGTTGGTTCCGCCCATGAGCATCTGCGCGGTGGACATGGGGCTGATGGTCAGCTTGCGGGTCCGGCAGGCGCGGAAGCTGGCCAGGTCTTCGGGTTCGCCCAGCATGGCGGGAGGATCGTTGAAGGCCACGTGCCCCGTGATGCCGAAGCCGCCCCAGCAGACATCGGCCCCGCCGATCTCGTCCACCAGCTCGGTGATTCGCTCCGGGGCGTCGGGTTCGGGAAAGAGGATGTTCTCCGGCAACGGGCGCAGGTCCGCTGGTAGGAGAGCGAAGAACGTCTCGTCCATGAACCGCCGAAAACTGAGCGGATGGGAGACGGGGATCATCCGGTCCTGACCGTCCAGATACTCGTCCATGTTGATCGTGCGCAGGTTGCGGCAGGACAACCCACGCCGCAGCACCTCCGCCACGAAGAACCGGTAATCCAGAGGGCCGACCGGACAGATCGCGGTCAGCAGCCGCCCTTCCGCCGTGGCTGCCGCCAGCAGGTCGCCAAACTCCTGGGCCACGAGTCGGTTCAGGGCCGCGCAGTCGGGAACAACCTTGATCCTGACCCGCAAGAGATCCGGCAATTCCGCTACCGTCCGATCATAGAAGCTCATGCGTCCATTCCTTCCTGGAACTCCACGCCCCAGATGACCAAGGGCCGAAGATTGAGAACCGCCCGAAACCGACCGTCCGCCGTCCACGCCGCCGGCGTGCGGAACCAGAGCCCGTAGCGACGATAGATCACGTCATACAGCGCCTTCAGCACCGCCAGGGCCTCCTCGCGCAAGCCGTGGGCAAGCAGATGCCCGGCAAAGGACATGTTGAGGCCGGAGAGAATCTCCTCGACCTGGCAGCCCTTGGTGGCGAACAGAGTCTCCGGGCTATCGTCCCTGCTTGCGGTCGCGGTGACAATGTTCCGACCGCCGAACTGGCCATCCCGGAAGCCTGCCACGTTGCTTCGGTAGGTAGCCGCGAGGGTGGCCCGCACATGCTCGGCAGGAACGGCATGCCCGGTAACCAAGCCACCATACCAAAGCCCGAACAGGGCATCGATGAAGCTGGCCCCGGAAAAGGGCCCTGCCGTATCCAGCCGGTAGCGTTCCCCGTTCCAGAGGGCCCGGTCGAAGGCCCCCGCAGCCCGTTGGGCTTGCTCCGCCCAGCGGCCGGCCATCTCGCCGTCGCCCGCCTGTTCGGCCAACGCGGCCCCGGCCTGAAGCGAGGCCACCCAGAGCCCGCCGCAATAGGCGCTCGGACCCTGCATGGGGATGTTGTCCATGGTCTGGTCGGGCGTGCCGTCGTTTTCGATCAGCCCGTCCCCATCCGCATCAAACCCCTCCAGATAGGCGATGGCGGCCTTGACCGCTGGCCAGGTATCCTGGACAAGTCCGGGGTCGGCCAGATGGCGGGCATCGCGGCAAAGGGCCAGGACGAACTGGCAGTTCAGATCCTTCCAGCGGTCGCTGTCCTGGTGGATGTAGGAATTGACCGCGAACGGCGGATCGCCCAGCGGTTCGCCGAAATCGTGGGGGGCCGCCCCGGCCACGTTCGCGGCGTAGAGTTCGCCGGGACGCGCCGGACGGTGCAGGGAACGGTCGTCGTGCAGGATGGCCCGCGCGAAGCGCCGGATCACGTTCTTCTCCAACTTCGGCCAGAACATCAGCAGAATGAACGACCCATAGACCCACAGATCCAGCGTGCAGTAGTAGGGATAGTCAGGACACTCGATGATGCCGAAGAACGGGTCTTCGCCTGGCGCGTCGCAAGCGCCGTCGGTCCAGACCGTCAGCCCGTCCACCAGCAGGTACGCCTCGTTGAACAGCATGGTGTAATACCAGGCAGGAGCCTCCCAGCGACCGATCACGCCCTGTTGCCAGGCATCGATTCCGGCGGACCAGGCCGACCACTCGCGCAGAGCGAGCGCCGCCAGTTCCACCCCATGGGTCCCGGAGGCGCCGAGGAACCGGGTATAGCGACGGCGATGCTGCCGCCCGCTGCCGAACTCGATCACGGGCAGGTCCCAAGACAGGGCGAAGGGCACATCCAGCTTCTCCCCCGGTGCCAGAGTCACCCGGGCACAAACTGCCCCCGCCACTTCCTGTTGGGGCACGCAGACCGGCGAGACCTCGCTGTCGACCAGACGGCCGGTCCGGGAGAAAGGCTCCCAGACCTCGGCCC
This sequence comes from Victivallales bacterium, assembly GCA_003245525.1. Taxonomy (GTDB): domain Bacteria; phylum Verrucomicrobiota; class Lentisphaeria; order Oligosphaerales; family Lenti-02; genus Lenti-02. Next base: position 7,957 of record QKCY01000063.1, read on the forward strand.
CGTTGCCGCGCGGGTCAAAGGCGGTATGAACCGAAACCTGGCAGCGCTCCGACTGCAGCGCCGCCACGCAGAACTCGCCCACCCCCTCCACCGGTTGCCCGATCCGCCTCTGGCGACCCAGGACGACGCCCCGCAGTTCCCGCCCCACTGCCACCGGCTGGCGGCACGGCCGGTTGTGGTTGCCATCGTTGGCCCGCGCCGGTTTGCCGGGACCGAAGTGGGAGAACCAGCCATTCATGTTCACGAAGCTGAACAGCAACGAGACCTCGACCGCGACCGCCGAGGGATTGTGCAGATGCCAGACGAAACTCGCCACCGGGTAGCTCGACTCCTGGTAGTTGCCGGGCAGGAGCGGGGAGAACTGCTCGCAGGTCATCGCCACCGGCAGGGCCGCGGAGGCGGGGTAATGATGCCACGCCTTCGGGAAAAGCGCCCCGTAGCAGGCGTCGCTGGCGTCGTGGTCCCAGTTCCAGCTCGACAGGGCCTTGCCCGCCTCCATGCCAGGCCGGGCCGTCGGATAGCCCGGATGCAGAGCCACCGCCCTGCCCTCCCCGCCGACGGGCCGCTGCCGGACCGAGAACAGGTTCGCCGGTTCGCAGAAGTGCTGCAACGCGCCTGCTTTCAGGGTCCAGCGTCCGAAGGAGCCCCGGTAATTACGGCCAATCCCCCCGGCCCCCATGCCACCCAACGGCATACCCTGCCAGTACCCGCCATCGTGGCAATGGGCATGGGCGGGCTGGACCGCATCGGTCGGCTCGTCCATCACCCCCCAGATCCACGCCTGTTCGGGGATGCCCGCCGCCCGCAACTCCGCTTGGTCTGGCTTGCCCATCGAGTGATCCCCTATCTTGCCTTGCCGGCGGAACCCAGGGCCGCGATGATCTGGACCATGTCCTGCTTCAGCTCGTTCTTGATGGCCTCGTCGATGCGCCAGGCATGCCAGAGGTGTTCCATGCTGTCGATCCGCTCGCCGAAGCGCTGCACATACTTATAGCGGAAGGGCTCGCCGAAGTTGGGCTCGCCGAAGTTGATCTTCGCCATCCCGGCCTGGGCCAGACGGCTGAGATCCTCCAGCGAGACTCCGCCAGTGCCATGCTGGACCAAGGGCACGTCCACCGCCGCATTCAGTTCCGCCACCAGGCCGAAATCGATGTCGGTCTGGTGCCGATAGACCCCGTGGATCGTGCCCACCGCCACGGCCAGCAGGTCCACCGGGGCCGCCTGGACGAAGGCCACGGCTTCCGCCACGGTCGTCTTTCCCGGCACGAAGGAGGGACGTTCCGGTACCGGGACCCGGCCAATCTGGGACTCCGCCTTGGGCTCGTTGCCCGCCACATAGCCGATTTCCGCCTCGACCGTGGCACCATGCTCCTTGGCCAAGGCCAGCACCTCGCGGGACCAGGCCACATTCGTGGCGAAGGGCTCGTGGGAACCGTCGATCATCACGGACGTCAGGCCCGCCGCCAAGGCCTCGCGGCAAACCGCCACGCTCTTGCCGTGATCCACCTGAAGGCAGACGGGAACCGCGATGCCCAGATCGGCACAAAGTGCCTGCGTCTGCGCCACGAAGAAAGGGAATCCCCGGTAGACGATGTTCGGCTGGTAGACCTGGAGAATCAGCGGCGACGCCGTCTCCTGGGCCGCTTCCAGCGCCGCCCGGGTCAGGGCATAGGTGGCACCGTTCGTGTTGAAGGCAGGAACCGCATAGCCTCCCGCCTTGGCCGCCCGCACCATGGCACCGGCATTCACGAATCGCATGGCCGTTCTCCTCTAGATCAGCCGTACTCCGGCCAACCGCGCCCACCGTTTCAGCGTCCGGGCGTGATGCCCGGCAACGACCGCCACATGATGGGGCATCCCGGCATGGATCAGCCCGTCGAAGAGCTCCATCACATCCAGTTCCGGAATCAGTGCCAGGCCGTTCGAGCCCAGCAGGGGCTGGCGCGGCACGATGGTCTGGCCTTCGAACGCCGCCAGCCGGTACTCGCCGTCGCACCGCCAGAGGCGGAAAATGGTGACCGGCATGTCCGCCCGGATGTTCGCGTTCACCACGGCGGGTTTGTGGTTGTTGAAATGGCGGGCGATCCGTGGGCCGAACTCGCTGCCGACCGGATCGCAGAGCCCGAGCGGAGCAGCCCCACCGTGCCAGATGGTTACCGTATCATGGTCATGGGCGAGCCAATCCGACAAGTAGACGTCGCCAAAACCGAGCAGCGCCGCCACCAGCGTGGACACGGCCCCGTCCACATCGCCCTCGCAGGCGATGCTCTGCCCTTCCGCCGCCAGGCGCACGAAGGCCAGGTAAGGCCACTGGCCCAACTGCCCCGGCAGTTCCGGCCAGCAACGCACGGCCAAGGCATCGAGGCTCTCGTTCGCGATTATGTCCCGCAAGGCCAGGTAGTAGCGCGAGGACAGGGCCAGATCGGCAACGGTCACGTCCTCCATGGGCAGCTCCATGGCCAGCACCCGCTGCACATCCGCCGCCACCTCGTCGTCGGCATAGCTCTCCAACTGCTCCCGGAATTCGGCAATGGAGAGGTGGCGCAGGGAAACCCCCAGCAACCGCCGCAGTTCGAAGGGGTCGGCCTCCATGTCCACGAATCCCGGCGCGTGGTAGCCGATCAGCCCCACTTTGCTGGACTGGAGACGCGGCAAAGCCGTGGCCAGGTGCAGGGCCGTATCGAGCTCCGCAACCGTGGTCGGTTCGCCGGGCATGCCGTAGACCAACTCGAAGGGCAAGCCAAGCTGACGCAGAGTGGAGGCGAACACGTGCGCGCCTACCAGACTGCACGAACTGATCATGCTGCCGGTCGGTTTCTCGGGCGTGGCCCACATCACCACCGGTCGCCGCCAGCACTGGCCCATGGTCAGGGCCAAGTTGCCGTCGCCCATGGTCGGTTGCAGGGCGATGACCGCATCGACTCCCGCCTGGGTGCATTCCGCCAAGGCCACCCGCAACGAGGCGTCGTCCACGATGGCCGCCGAGGGACGGAACACGGTGAAGGGTGCCACCGCCAACTGGGCGTTCACGGCCGCCACCATCTGGGCGCCCCACTCGGGGTCGAATCCCAGCCGTTTTCGCCCCAGAACCAAGATGCCCACATTCATCGTTGTGTCTCCGGCAATCAGAGCGTCTCGATATCCCGCGCGCCAGCCTCGGGACCACGCGCCAGCAGTTCGTTCCGGGCCTCCGCCCAGAAATCCAGCACCGGCTGGGGAATCCCCGCCGCGTCCTGGAACCGGGCATTCAGGAAGGCGTCGGCCATCTCGCAGCCCAGTTCGGGGCTGACGATGGATTCGCCCATGCAGAGCACATTGGCGTCGTTGACCACCCGGCACAGCCGCGCGGTCGCCACGGATTCGCAACTCACCGCGCAGACGCCCTTGAACTTGCCCGCCGCCAAGCTGGCACCGGTGCCGCTGCCGCAGCAACTGATTGCCAGTTCCGCCTCGCCCCGCGCCAGGGCGGCGGCGATCCGCTCGCCGATGGCGGGGAACTTGGCGAAGACGCTGGTATCGTGGCAGCCCACGTCGATTACCTCGTGCCCCTGGGCTTCGAGATGCTGGCGGATCGCGGTTTTGAGCGCAAATCCCTTCACGACCGATCCCATGACCACCTTCATCGGGCACCTCCCGCCAGTTCCCGGCACGCCGCCGCGATGTGGGCGGGGCCGAAGCCGTGCTTGTCGAACAGATAGGTCTCGCTGGCCACTTCGCCGAACTGGTCCGGCACGCCGAGCCGTTTCACCCGCGTCGGGCACTGCTCGCCCAGCACCTCGCAGACCGCGCCGCCGAGGCCGCCGATGATGTTCTGGTTCTCCACCGTCACCACGCCGCCGGTCTTGCGGGCCGACGCCACCAAGGTCGCGGCATCGAAGGGCTTCACCGAGGGATAGTGCAGCAGTTCGACGGAGACACCCTCCGCCGCCAGGCTCTCGGCCACGCCCACTGCGAACTGGGTCATGTAGCCGGTGGAGACGAGGGTCACGTCGGTCCCTTCCCGCAGGCGGATCGCCCGGTCGGGGGAGAAGGTCACCGACTCGTCGAACACCGCCCCCACCTGCCCGCGCACCAACTGCATGTAGGTGGGCTGGCGGCTGGCCGCCATGTGGCGCAACACGGCCCGCAACTCGTAGACGTCGCAGGGACTGTAGACATGCAGGTTGGGCATGGCCCGCATGATCGCGAGGTCCTGGAAACACATGTGGGTGCCGCCATTGGGACCGGCAGTGACACCGGGCGCGGTGCCCACGATCTTCACGTTGTTGTTCCCGTAGGCCACGCTGATGGTGACCTGATCGTAGACCCGGCGCGAAGCGAAGCAGGTGAAGGTGGCGCAGAAGGGAATCTTGCCTTCCGCCGCCAGACCCGCCGCCGTCGAGATCATGTTCGCCTCGGCCACGCCGAAGTTCACGAAGTTCATCGCGTGGGCGTTGGGCACCTGCGGGTTGGTCCCCGACGCCTTGCTCAGGTCCGCTTCCAGACAGAGCACGTTGGGGTTCTCGGCCATCAGTTCGTTCAGCACCGCTCCGTAGACGAAGCGCATCTCCTGGTCGTGCAACGCCATGGAACCGCCTCCTTTCAGTAGGGCAGCGTGCAGTCTTGCACGGCCAATGCATCCATGTACTTCTGGTATGCCGCGGCGTCGGGCACCTTGATATTGTGGCTCTCGGGCCGATTCTCGATGGCCCGGTTGCCCTTGCCCTTGATGGTGTGGGCCAGGATCATGACCGGGCGGCCCTTGACCTGCTGGGCGGCGGTCAAGGTGCGGTGTACCGCATCCCAGTCGTGACCGTCCATCTCCATCACCTCCCAGCCGAAGGCGCGCCATTTGTCGGCGAAAGGCTCCAGGCTGAGCACCTGGTCGGTGAAACCATCGATCTGGAGTTTGTTGTCGTCGCAGATGGCGACCAGGTTGTCGAGTTGGTTGTGGGCGGCGAACATGGCGGCTTCCCAGTTCTGCCCCTCGTTGCACTCGCCGTCGCCGACGATGCAGAACACGGTGTGCGACTTACCGTCGAGCTTGCCCGCCAGGGCCATGCCGCTGGCGCAGGAAAGGCCCTGCCCCAGGGAGCCGGTGGTCATGTCCACGCCCGGCACGAACCGTTCGTCCGCATGGCTGGGGAGCTTGGTGCCGTCGGCGTTCAGGGTCGCCAGCCAGTCCTTGGGGAAGAACCCTTCGTAGGCCAGGGCCACGTACAGCACCGGAGCGGCGTGTCCCTTGGACAGCACCAACCGGTCGCGATCCGCCCATTTCGGGTTGGCCGGATCGAAGCGCATGACCCGCTTGTAGAGGGTCATCACCACCTCCACCAGCGACAAGGCACCCCCAAGATGCCCCGATCCCGCCCGGCAAATCATGTCGGTGATGGTGTACCGCCACTCTGCCGCGAGCCGGTCGAACTCCGCGCGGTCGAATTCCCCTGCCATGGCTCGGTCCTTTCCCATCTACAGTTGGTTGACCGGTGACGCCAGGGTCTGCCGGTCGGTGGCAATCACATAGTCCCGTTCCCGGATGTGGGTGACGGGGTAGTCATCGCCGGGCTGGCCAAACAGGGCCAGCCGGAGAATCGTGTTCGCCCAATCGTAACTCTGCCCGTTGCGGCAGTAGAGCCGGATCTTGCGGGCCCCGAGGATCTGGGCCATGCCCAGCGTGAAGGCCTCGCGGGGGAAACACTCCAGATTGCCCCCCACCTGGGCACGGATCGCGTTGATGGTCACGGTGAAGTCGTTCAGCCGCACCCGACGCGGGCCGGACCCGGCCACGCCCGGTTCGGGCTCGTTGAAGGCCACATGCCCATGAATGCCGATGCCGCCGAAACAGGTATCGATGCCGCCGAGCGCGTCGATCTGACCGGCAAGTTGCCCGATGTTGGTTTGGTCGGGGAAGACAATCTGCTCCGGCGGAGGCAGCAGGACAGGGTCTACCAGCCGCAAGAACTGGGTCTCAGCGACCCGCCGGAAACTCAGGGGATGGTCCGGCGGAACCGCCCGGCCGTCCGGCCCGATGTACTCGTCCATGAAGAACAGCCTGGCCTGCGCGAGCGAGATCCGTTCCCGGTTCACCGTGTCGGCAAAATGGGCATACTGCCCGACGGGACCCACCGGCACGATCCAGCGGATGGCTGGCCGGGTCTTCAGTTCCGCCACCATCTCCTCGGCGAAGCCCCGATGCAGGGCATCCAAATCCTCGTAGACCACCAACCGGTCGCCGGCCCGGGCGGTCACCTCGGCAGGGGTCAGCCGGTTCAGGTACCTGATCTCCTCGGCTCGCTCACTCATTCGGGTCCCTCTCCACCTGATAGCCGACCGTGCGGTATGCCTCGCCCTGGCGTTCGCCCAGGAACTCGCGGGCGTTGTCCCGGTAGATCTGCGCTTCCTGTTCGGCCGTCGGTTGCAGGGCCGACAGGAGCCGCTGGTGATGGGATATGGCCAACGGCAGGTCGCGGTAATGCACATCGGTGCCGAAGACCAGCTTCCGGCTCCAGGTCGGCCAATGGAACAGACCGGCCATGAACTCGGGCGATTTGGCCGTGTACCACCCGCCGTGGGGGCTGCCCGTGATGTCGACCCGGATGTTGGGCACGATCCGGGCCAGAGTGGTGGCCATCTCGTACTCGGGCACGCCGACGTGGGCGATCTGCATGCGCAGGTCGGGGAAGCGGCGCGCCACCCCGTCCAGGCGCAGAGGCCGCATGAAGTCGGTACTGGTCCAGACGCCGCGCACATGGGCCATGACGCCGGAGTGGAACAGGATCGGGAAGCCGACTTCCTCCGCCTTGGCGTAGACGGGGAAGGCCCGTTCGTCGTCGTAGGGAATCAGCGGCTGGGTGAGCTTGATACCGCGAAACCCCCGGCTCTTGGCCATGGTCACGGCATTCGCGTTGTCCCGGCCCAGTACCAGGAAACAGAGAGGAACCAACTGGTCGGGGAACCGCTCGGCAGCCGCCAGAACCCCGGCATTGTCGAGCATTCCCCAGGTGGAGCCTAGCCCGGAGACCACGCTCCGGGCGATCCCGCAGGCGGCGGCGGCATCCAGGTGGCGGGCGACATAGTCGGACTCCGCCAACAGATGGGCATGGCCGTCCACTGCATGTGCCACGTCGATCCTACCCATCCGCCTCCATTCCTTTCGGTCACCTCTCGGCCAACTGGTCGGCGAAGTACTGGGGCAGGAACTGCACTCCCGCCCGCAGCGCCGCCCCGATAGCCGTCTTGTATTCCACTTGCTGGCCGAACACGAGACGCGGCCGCGCCAGCGGCAGGCTGCCAAACTCCCCCTCGATGGCCTCGGCCAACAAGGGACGGAACTGTTCGCCGTAGGGAGTGTAGACCCCGTTCAGCAGCACCATGGGGGGCTGGAACATCTTCACCATGTTCGCAATGCCGCATCCCAGGGCCTGGGCCCGGTCGCGCAGCACGCTCTGCCGTTCGGCATAGCCCAGGTCCGTCATGTCCGGCAAGGTGCGCCCGGAAGCCCGGACATCCAGACAGCCACGCTTCCCGCAGGAGCACAGCGGCCCGTCCTCAAACAGCCGCATGTGGCCAAACTCGCCCGCGAAATGGTCACTCCCGGCCAATTGGCGTCCATCCACATAGAGTACCGCCCCCAGCCCATAGCGCGCCAGGATGCTGAGGAAGGCGGGCTCGCCCTGGGCCATGCCGATCCGCTGCTCGAATTCCGACACGCAGAGTACGTTGTTGGCCACCGTGGACGGGACTCCCAAGGTGGTGAGGGGTTCGGTCGCATCCAATTCCGTCCAGTGGCCGGGCGGCAACACGGCCCGGGTCGAGAAGCCACGATGGGCTACCACACCGGGCAGACCACCCCCCAGCGCCGCGATGCGCTCGCGGGGTACGGCCGCCTTCTCCACCACCCGCTCGATCAGTTCCCGCCACTCCTGCAACAGGCGGTCCACCGGCCAGGTTCCGTCGACCTGATACAGTTCGCCAGCCACGACCTCGCGGCAGGCATTCAGCACGCAGGCGCGCAACAGCCCCCCTTCCAGGTCGGTGCCGACCAGATAGGCGCAGTCGGGCCGGACCGACAAGGGCACCGTGCGGCGGCCGGGGCCGCCCTCCTCGCGCTCCACCGGATCGCCCTCGTGGACCAGACCGCTGTCCAGCAACGGGGCCACGGTCCGGCTGACGGATGCCTTGCTCACGTGCAGGACCTGCGCCAGGTCCCGCCGGCAACAAGCCGACTCCGTCACCAGATGCGTCAAGATTCGGGCCGCCACTTGTCCGTAGGTATTCATGGATTGCTGACCCCCATCATATCGCAATAAGTTTACTATGCAATCAATTTGCCTGGAGAGATTCTGGAATCTTCTGCCCCACAGAACGCAACAACGGAATGCTTCTTTTATCGGGAGCGATCATTTTCCCAGACCGCCAGCACTTCGCGCCTGATTTTGGCGTTGTGCCGAATGTCTACCGGGAAGGATGGGTGTACCCGAACCTGCTCGATGCAGGCGGTTTCCGCATTCCCCCGCAACAAGTCCCGCACTTCCCGGCACAGGGCCTCTTCGGCAGCCCGGTCCTTCGGGAACCGGTCCGGGAGGGGTTCGACGATCAGCACCGGCGTCTGGTGGTAGCGGTCGCCGCCGGTTCCGACCAGTGCCGAGCGATAGACGGCGGGATGCGCATTGGCCACGGCCTCGCAGCGCACGGTGAAAAGCGTCTCCGAGCCGGTCTCCACCCGATGGCTTTTCCGGCCGCAGAACCAGATGCGGCCCCGGTCGTCCAGGTAGCCCACATCGCCCATGCGGTGCCAGACGGCGGCTTCGTCAGGGATCTTCGCCAGCCGGGTTGCTTCCGGCAGGTTGTGGTAGGCCCGGGTCACCACATCGCCCTTCACGCAGATCTCCCCAATGGTCCCGTCCGGCACCACCAGACTCTCGTCCCAGGCAGTAAT
>QKCY01000307.1 GCA_003245525.1 Victivallales bacterium
CGCGACACCGCGTGCCCGGTGACCAGCATGTCGCCGCGCGGCGTGGCGAGGCGAACCGTCCGCCAGCGGTCGTTGTCCGGTTCCGGCAGGCTGATGTCCAGGCTGGCCAGGCCCGCGGGTTGGGACCGGTCGAGGGTGACGTGGGGCTGCACGCTGTCCCCGTCAACGTCCCACAGGGAGGGGAGACCGCGAGCTTCGTTGGGGTGCCTACCGGACGGGGCGACCTGCACGAAGCCGAGCCGGACCTCGTTCGCGGCCGGTAGGGCATCGTTGTCGAAGTCGGCGACTCCGCCCAAGACTGCCCTTCCGATACCTTCGGGGCGTGGAGTTGGCTGGTTGGCCGTGCCCATCTGCAAATACCGGATCTGCCCCTGTTCTTGAGGCGGAGGCGGCTGGGCTTCCTGCTGGACGACCAAGGCCCGGTTCTGGGTCTGCCGCCAGTTGGCCTTCTGATCGGCGGCTTCGCCCTTCTTCACCGCCTTGTCCTTCTCCCTGTTGCGGTCCGCTGGTTTGCTTTCTGGTTTGGCGGGGACCTCGAGTCCCCAGTTCTTGGTCGAAGCCACGGCCTGGTCGGCGCGGAGGGCGGTCTGGTTGGCGAAATTGGATCTGAGGACGTCCTCGTTGGCGACCGAGCGGTCCCCTTGGGCGGCGGAATCGGCGATCTGCTTTTCCGCCTGGGCCATGACCTTGCGTCCCTCTTCGCGTTCCTTGCTCACGGCTTCCGTCTCGGTCTTCTCGCCTCCCCAACTGATATCGTACGACGAAGCGTAGTCGCTCGCGAGTTTCTGTAGGTTGAACTGTGCCCGGCGCTGGGCGAAGGGGTTGGAGGACTGGAGCGTCTCGACCAGGCGCTTGGCCTGGAGATTCTTGTAGGCCAAATAGTTGGCCTGGTATTCCCCGCCGTCGTCCACCACGCCCATGGTACCGCCGAAGGCGAACCAGTTGCAGGCACGGGGAAGACGCAGTTCGAGCAGGCTCCGCTCGGGCGAGAGGTTCAGCGGGCGGACCACCGGGAAGGTCAGCTTGCCGCCGAGGTCGGGCAGGTCGGTCTGCCCGCCGTACTTCAGGACCACCGTGTAGTCCAGGTCGCCCTCCGCCGTCTTCACCAGAGGGATGGAGACATGGCGGGCCGAGGTGGTGTCCATGAGGACGGGCTTGACCTTTTCGCCCGCCACTTCGGCGGTCCACAGGGTCGCTCCGTCGGGCAACTCGATGTCGAGGAAAGGCTCTGTGCGGTTGTCCAGATGGAAGGTCTGGACGCCCCGGAAGGCACCGGCTCCGTCCAGCATGAGCACCGTACTGGCCAGCCCGATGCTGGCCCCGGCGGTCTGCACGGTCTCGCGGCGCTCGATCCGGAGGGCCAGGCGGGGGTTGGCCTCGTCGTTGCGTACCAGGAAGGCTTCGCCCGCGCCCTGTCCGAGCAGGCGGGTGGCGGCGGCCCAGTGCTCGCCGTTGCGGAGGACGGGGGCCAGACCACTGCTGGCCTGCTGGTCCACGACCACTTCGTCCCGACCGGCGCTCTCAGCCACCAGCAGCCGCCGGGTCGTGCGGGCACCGAGCACCACGGGCGGCTGGGCGGCCAGTTCCTGCCCGCTACGGGCCCGGTCGGTCCGGACCATCACCATCACCTCGCCCACCACCTCGTCCTGGAGGGCCAGGACCACTTGCACCCCATCGTCGTCGGGGGTGACCGTCTTGCGCCGGAGCAGGGGGCACTCGATGGTGGCGTCGGCCTGGTCGGCAGGCAGGCGGAAGGAGAGTTCGCGCAGACCACCGCCTTCGATGCGGAAACTGAGCAGGCTGGTCTCCTCGACGGTCCGGTCGGTGACGCGCACGTTGGTCACCGTCTCGGCAGTGACTTCGGTTGCCCGGCGGGAGGCCCGACAACTGCCCGCCCAGTCGGTGCCGGTGTAGCGGTAGGCCAGACGGGCCAGCGGCCGTTGCACCGTGTTCAGCCAGCGATGGGTCGAAGCCACGGCGATCCGTTCCAGGCCGGTTGCCGTCGCCGGTTCCACCTCCAGGCCGGGATCGCTTTCGACCACCAGTTCTCCGCTCTGCTCGCCGGGAAGCTGCACCGCCAGGCGGGGAAGCGGGATCTCGCCCAGACCTTCGGGCAATTGGGCGTCCAAGTTGCAGGCGAAGCTCCCTTCCACGCCTTCGGGCAGTAGGACCACCAACGTCGGGGGCGTCGCTCTGTCGTCCACGTACCATTCGCACGGTACGGAAGGGGAGACATCCTTGATCGTCAGCGCGGGGGGCAGGGCCACGCGCAGTTCGTAGAACGGACGGCTTGGCCGGGCGATCTCGATCCGGCTCTCCAGCCCGTGTTCGCGCCGGGCAAGCCGCAGGATGCTCCGGACACTGACCGTTGCCCGCAACGGCACCGTCGAGACCTCCAGTTCGAGGGAGCACGGCAGCGAGGCCAGTTCGTAGACGGCAAAGGTACGGCTAGCCAGCGGGCTCGGGTTGCTCGGCAGTTCCGCTTGCGTCATCTCCTTGCCCTCGGTGCGGCGGACGTTGGCATCGCTGTTTGCCAGGCGCAGTTCGAGCAGGGGACTGTGTTGGATGCAGAGCCGTCCCGTGTGGCGCACGGCCCCGTCCACGCCCAGTTCCGGCAGCATGATCCGCTGGGCCTGGGCGGTGTCGCCCAAGCCGTCGCGGCGCAGGACCAGGCGGATCTCCTCCTGCAAAGCCGCCGGTTTGAGGGTCGTCACCGTGACCATCTGGCCCTTGGCGCCGGGACGGGTTTCCCAGCCCCGGACGTTGGCCCCGGCCACCTCCTCCACCACATAGTCCGCAGGCAAGGCGAACTGGAACCGGTCCCGCTCGCCCCGCCGGAAGGACAGTTTGACCTGCCAGGCGAGCCACAGCCGGTCCTCCTGGACCTGCCAGACAAGGTCCGACTCCGCCGTGAGGGTGGGATCGGCCACGGCGACACCCGTCTGGGGCCGCCATTGCAGGCTGAGTTCACCAGCACCTGAGAGGGGCGCTTTCACGTCCTCGTCCGGCTGGGTGGTAAGCTGGGATCGGGTGGTTTCCGCCAGGGCGCGCACCACCTCGGTACCGGCCAGGGGGACCCGGAGGACCACGCTCGCTGCTCCCGCGCCGGGGAGTCGGGCTTTGACTCGCCGCCAACCGCCCTCGCTGGTCACCGGCAGGCGGACCTCGCAGGCCAGCATATGCCGCCCCTTCCCAGTCACGCGCACCCCCATGGTGGGAGGGGTGTCGGGAGCAGGCGGAGCGAAGGCCAGGGCGGCGGGCTTGCCGTCGAGCGTCGCCTCCGCCACCACGGCGTCGGCCAGAGCCAAGGGGACGAAGACCGGTCCGTCGCCTGCCACCAGGATCTCGATCCGGCCCCGCAGGACCAGGCGGTCGCCGTCGCCCAGGGTGCCGGTGTAGTCCACTCCACCCAGGCCATAGGGCTGCGCTGGCGGCATCGGCTGGTCGGGACGCAGACGGTTCTGCAGGTCCTCGTAATGGCTGCGCGGGACCAGGACGTTTCCTTGCGGCTGGCCGTCCTCGCCGTAGGGCACCACCAGGGCGTCCGGGGGCAGGGCGATCGGTTCGGGCCTAATGACCTCCATGGCCATCGGCTCGTCGGACCAGGCCGCACTGGCCAGCAACCCCACGAACAGCAGGGCCGCGACCCGCGCTTCCAGGATGACAAGCTGCCCGAGCCAGCGGGATACCCGGTGTCGCCAGACCCGGATGCAGGGGTCGAGAACGAGCACCAGGAACGCGGCATAGAAGGCGTAGTTCAGGATCAAAGCCAGACCCGTGAGGCCGGGCAGGACCGGGAGCAAGCCGCTGACGGCGAGGACCCCGGCCAAGTAGAGCACCTGCTGCCGTCCAGGCCGGGTGCTCAGATAGAGGCCAATGGCCAGAACCAGCGCCGCGACTCCCCAGCAGATGCCCCGGAGCCGCCGTCCGTCCAGTACCCGGATCGCCAGCCGGGGTTGTTCGCCCAGACTGCGGAACACGAGGAACGGCCCGTTGCTGGCCAGGGCGATCTCCAGGCTTCTTGCCCCTCTGAGGGCCTGGGCATAGTAGGAATAGAGGGCTGTGTCCGATACCGCATCGGAGCCTCCCACGAACGCCTGTGGTCTCTGTTCCGGCGATGGTATGCGTGCCCGGGTTGCGGGCTCGGGAGCGGCTCGGGGTTCCTCGACGGGTACCGGTCCGGTCTGGGGCATGACGTTGGGCACGTCTTCTGCCGCGTACTCCTTCATCTCGAGGGATTTTTCGCTCCGGGACTGGACGGTAAGGAATAGGCCGGAAAGCAGACCGTGACGGGGGTCAATTCCCCCGCTGAGCACCGAAAACAGGCCCGCGACCTGGAGCAGGCCGGGAGTCACCGGCTCGTCGCCCTGGGCCGTCACCGTGCCGTTGGCACCGCTCAGGCGGTAGCCGAAGGGCAGATAGACCCGCCAGGACAGATCGGCCGTCGGCACGGCCAGGGCCTCGCCGCCGTCGCCGCGCAGGACCAGTTCGGGGGCGGGGGTCGCCAAGCGTCCCCGCAGACCCAGTGGCTTGCCCGGCGTCTCGTAGACCAGGACCAGCGTGCGCTGGGCGGCACCGTCTGCCGTCGGCAATTCGAACAGCAGACGGCCGTCGTCACGGAGGGGAGTCAGCGGCGTGCCGTCGAGTTGGATGGACCACAGATCGGCCCCCTTGGGCAGGGCCACTTCCAGGAAGCGCAGTTTGCTGCGCAGCCGGTAGGAGCCCAGATGCTGGCCGGTGCCCGAAGGGCCGAAGACGCTGGTCAGCTCGATCCGGTCCACCGCTGCCGGCGGCAGGGAGCAACCCGGATGCCGGGTCAGGCTTACCCGGACCGGGCCGGGCTGCTCGACGAAGCCGAAGGCGCCCAGGAGCCGGGCTCCGGGCCGGTACGCCATGCCTGCCACTTCGCCCACGTCCACCGGGCGAGGGTGTTCGGTCACCCGCACGTCCAGGTCGGGTTCGCTCTCGACGGCCAAGCGTCCCGATTGGTAGACCACGCCCTGGAGCGCGGGCATCGGCAAGGTGGCCTCGGCCTCGTCCGGCAGGGCCATCTGACAATCCACCGCCAGGCGGATCTGCCCGGAGGCGGGGCCTTCCAGCCACACCGTCCACACCCGCCGGTCATCCTGGACCACTGGGTTGTACTCCTTCACCGCCGCTCCGGCCAGACCCCGGATCGCCAAGGCGTTGGGGGTGTCCAGGGGCAGGGAGAAGGCCAGCTTCCGGACCCGTGCCCGGTCCACGCGGTACACCAGTTCGTAATGGCAACGCAGGCTTTCCTGGCCGACGACAAAGAAGGACAGGGTTTCGCCGGTCACCCGCGGGGCCCGGCGATGCACCGCGATCTCCAGGCCATAGTCCGGCTGGGCATAGCGGAAGGTCATGCCGTCCTTGAGGGACTGGAGTCCGTAGGTGGCGCGTTCCTGCTGGTCGAGCAGGACCAGGCCGTGCAGTTCCGTGGCGCCCACCTCGAAATCGTCGGCCCCGACCACGGCCACCGCCCCCGAGTCCTCCCGCGCTCCCGCAACGCGGACGGCGGGGAATGCGAGGGTGCGTTCCTGCCAGTCCTCGGCCCATTCGGGGGGTACCCAGCGGGCCACGATGGTGAAGCCGGTGTTCTCGCCAAGCTTGGCACCGGTGGGAAAGGTCACCCGCACCCGGTTCGCCTCGGCGGCGGGATGGGTCTCGAAGGGGATGGCTCCGCCTTCGTTTCGGACTTCCGCCACCTGCCATGCCGGAGGGAGGAGGATGTCCACCGCGAACACGCGCTCGTATTCCGGCGAAATCACGAAGGAGGAGGAGAGCAGCAGGCCCTCGTCCGCCACGGTCAACAGGTGGTTCGCTCCCACCCGGAACGCGGCGGCGGGTTTGACGATCTGTGCTCCCAGGGCGAATTCGGCGCGCGGCGCATAGACGAATGCGACCAGCCGCTGCCGTCCGGCCTCGGTCAGCCCCAGGCGGTCCGCGGCCAGGGCGGTGGAAACCGCGATCAGGCCCTGTTCGTCCGTGCCCCGGGTCTCCAGGCGGTCGTCGAGCAGGATGCCCAGCAGGGCGCTGTGCCCGATCACCCCCTGCGGGCGCAGCACGGGGAACTGCCAGTCGCCCAGTGGCGACCCAGTGTGCAGGCCAGCCACGGCAATGGTGCAACTCCCGGCGAGGTCATCGCGGAAGGTCACCTTGAGCAGGGCTTGGTCGGCGCTCCAGCGGGCCACCTCGGCCCCGGTCACCGAGGTGATGGAGAGTCCAGCGGGCAGGGCGAAGGCGAGTTCGCGGACCGAACCGTGCGGCACCTGGAGGGTCACGGTGGCCTGTAGGCTCTCGCCGTGCTCGCCGACGCTGGCGAACTGCACGCTGCGCGCCTCCACCACCGCCTCGGCCTGCCGCTGGTGGTGGTTGCGCGAGAGCACGACTCGCATGGGCTTGCGGTCCGGCACCAGTTCCAGCCGGGTGCAGTCGGCCTTCTCGTCGAAGGCGTGGCTGCGCACGGCGGCTCCGGCTTTCACCTCCACATCGCCGGGGGCGGTCAGGCGCAGGCGCACGGCGGTCGCTTCGGGCAGGGCGAAGGCCAGCGTCTGGCGGGCCGCATCGGTCTCCACCGGCAGCAGCCCGGCCAGTTCCGCCACGTGTTCGCCCTTGCCCTCCACCAGCAGGGAGAGCCCCTCCCCATCCTGCCATAGCGCGGCCGGTTTCCCATCCACCGTAACTGCCAACAGGTCGATCCCGGTGGTCCGCAGGGGAACCAACTGGGCCCCCTCGGCCAGCACGGCCAGTTTCAGCGTGGCCAGAAAGGTTGCCTCCCGCTCCCGTAGCTCGATCGTGCAGTCGGCGCTCCCCAGCGTCGCCGACAGCAACGGGTTCGAACCACGGGAGCGGAGGCGTGCCCCTTCTCGTAGACTGTCGTAGGCCTCGCGCGGTAGCAGCACCGCGTTGGGCGAACCGGCCAGCAGCCGGCGAACTTCGTCGAAGGGCACCCGCAACTCGCGCAGCGCTGGCACCCCGTCGGCCCCGGCCAGGCAGGCCAGGGCCAAGCCGCAGAGAAACCCCAACCAGCGCCTATTCATGGTCGGCCCCTCCCTGCGCTTCCGGCTTGGGCTCGGTGGCCGGCACCGGCGGGGGAACGGGCGCAGCCGTCTTGCCGAAGGTCACGCAGGCAAGCCGCGGCCGGAGGACGACCAGGCACCAGATGAGCCAGCCGCCGCCCACGACCATGGCGGCGGCCGCGCCTGCCATTCCCACCATGCTCCGGGCCAGGGACGGGAGGACCATGCCGAGCAGGATCAGCCCGAGCAGAACCGCCAGCGCGCCCGCCACCTTGCGCCCGAGTGGGGCCCGCAGGAGCAGGAAGCCGACGGCCAGGATCACCACTGCCAGGAAGCCCCGCAGGAAGGCGGCGGAGACCAGGCTCACCCGCAGGGCGCCAGCCTCGCCCGAGGCGGGACAGAGGGTGGAGAACAGCACCGGATACCCATCGGTGGCGAAGTCCTGCAGGGTCGCCGGGTCCACGGCAAGCCCGGACCTCACCCAGTCGATCAGCCAGGCGGAGGAGCGGCTGGCGCGAGGTTGCAGGGCACCGTGCCGGGTCACTGTCCAGGCGAATTCGGGATGCCATACCCCCCGGTGTCCCGCGTAGGCCAGCTCCTCGGGAACCTGGACCATGAGGTAGATCTGCTGGACGGCAGGCTCCTCCGGGAAGGCGGGCACGACGAGGCTGCGGCTGCGGGGCACCGTGTAGCGCAGTTCCATGAGGAACGGGGTTCCTTGCGTCAGCCCCTGCAAGGGGACCAAATGGGTGCCGCCTTCACCCCGCTCCAGGCTGGCCGCCCGCCCGTTCAGCCGCAGGTGGTTGGTGTCGAACTGCGCGTCCGGCGGCAGGGCCAGGACGAGTCGTTGCCGGAGCGTGCTGATCTTGTAGATGGCCTGCACGCTGGTCACGTTGCCGCGGGTCAGCACCATGCGCACCAGACCGCGTTCGATGCTGGTGGCCTTGATGTCCTGGGTCTCGTAGCGCGTGGCTTTCACCGCCAGTTTCCAGTCGGCGTGGAATTCGTAGCCGAAGGCGGCGGTCTTGGACCATGGGGAAGCGGGCAGGTCGTGGCGCGGATCGACGGGGCGCAGCCCTTCGTTGTCGCCGGGTTCCACGCCGATGCCCTGGGCCTTGGCCAGCAGGATATGCCCCTTCGTCTGGTCCACGCCCTGCACGGTGGTCCGGGGGATGGCGACGAGCGCGCTCTTCCCCACTTCCAGCACGTCGATGGGGGTGGTCCACCAGAGTTGCACGTTGCTGCCGCCCATGAACTCGGTTTCCGGTTCGAGCAGCCACGCCGTATAGCCTCCGGCCACGTCGGCCGGGGGATCGCCGTGCCAGGGGACCAAGCGGACCCCCCGGGTGGTCAGCTTTGGCGTCGGCAGATCCGTCGGCAGATCCAGGCGGATGCGGTCGATACCGCTGTACCGCACCTGGACTTCGAGAACGAGATCGTACCGGACGCTGGAGCTCTCGAAGGTGACGGCCAGGGTCTGGTCCACGGTCGTGTAGGGCGGTCGCCGCTGGGCTTCCACCCGTGCCTCGGCCTGCGCTTCGGTACAGAGACCGGAGAGAACGGGCGAGAGGCCGGGGTTGTTCGTCTGCGGGATCGTCCGCCGGGCGGCGTCGGGACTCACCGTGCGCAAGCCGGTGGTGGTGGTGGGCGTGACCCCCAGACTGCTGGGCGCATAGACGATTAGCCCGCCGACCTCGCGCTCGGTCTGGCGGGGGTCGAGCCGGGGCAGGGCCAGGGCCAGGGCCGTGGGTTTCTCCCCGGGGCGCTGGAGGCCGGGTTCGCTCAGTTTCCGGAGCAGCCGCACGCGCAGACCGGTCAGGCCCAGGGCGCGCCTGCTGAGATCGACGGTCACCGGCACCATGCCGCCAGCGGGTTCGCCGGCATGGAACCCGTCCACTGCCGCCGCCGT
>QKCY01000336.1 GCA_003245525.1 Victivallales bacterium
GGCGGCGTGGACATGGCCAAAGCCCACGAGCACAACCAGGAGGGCTGCGCCCTGGTGGCCAAGGCCATCGACGAGGGGCGGATTCCCGCCTACCACACCTTCGCCGGAGAGGTCAGCGACCAAGGCATCACCTTGCGCCCGGACGAATCCACCCCCACCGTGACCCGCTGCGCCGGCGACGCCACCAATGTCTACGACCTGACCCGCGCCGAGACCAACATCCGGCGAGATACCCTCGCCATCGTCGATTTCTACCGCGACCACGTCCCCGGCTACGAGAAGTGCTATCTCATGGAGACTCCCTTCTCGGTGGGCGTGCGCGAAACCCGGCAGATTCTGGGCGAGTATGTGCTGACGGGCGAGGACGTCCTGAACAGCGTCCGCTTCGGAGATACCGTGGCCCGCGGCTGCTGGTTCCTGGACATCCATTGCCCGCTGGGACGCTACAACGGTCGCAGCAACCTCTGCGACAAGCGCTGCAAGATCGAGCCGGACTGCATCATGAAGCGCAAGTACCCGGACCAACTCTTCGACAGCATGTTCGGCTTCGTGCGCAACGACGAGGATATGTGGTACGACATCCCCTACCGCTGCTTCGTGCCGAACAAGTCCGCGAACCTCCTGGTTTCCGGGCGTTGCATCTCCGCCAACCACGGCGGCATGTCCTCCGTGCGCGTCATCGCCACCTGCTTCGCCATGGGCGAGGCGGTCGGTGCGGCGGCGGCGCAGTGTATCAAGAGCGGCATCGCGCCCCGGCAGGTGGATGTAGCCGCCCTGCAAGAGGATCTCCGAACCGTCGGCGTGCCGCTGTAGTCGCGTCTTGGGAGCCGGGCGGACCGGCTTTGGTCCGCCCGTGCTACTCCCAGACCAAGGGAGCCATGCCGATGCCACGATAGGGATGGTCGGTGGTCGAGATGAACCACCGACCGTCTTCCGACTGAATGATCTCGGGGGCATGGACGGTGATCTCGGCGAGCACCGGGCAGCCGAGGAAATCCAGCGGCGACTCCGAGCAGTGGACATAGGTCCGCGGACAGTAGCCCGCCGTGCTGGGATCGGCCGTATCCCACAGCGTCCAGAAAAGATAGAACAGCCCGGCGTAGGGGATGAGAACGGGCGATTCGGTGTGGTAGCTCTCGACCTCGGGCTGGTAGATGCGAATGGGATCGCTCCAGTTCAGGAAGTCGTCGGACACCACCGCGTTGATCCCGTTGTTCTCGCACCGCAGCATGACGTACTGGCCATCCAGGCGGAGGATATAGGGATCGCGATTGCCGCCCTTTACGGCCAGTTTTCCCCGCTCCTCCCACGTGTGCAGATCCGGCGAGACCGCAAGGCCCAGATGGGAGCCCACGAGGGCGTACTCGTTCCCCAGGTCGAACCCCGCCGGTGCCCAACCACAATCGCCCACTTGGATCTTGGGCAGATCCTGCCATGCCTGGAAGGCGACGGCCTCCGTGAGCGTCCCCGCCGGGGCCACGGCGTGGAAGCACAATCCTTCGCCGCTATGGCCGTTGTCGCCGGAGACCCAAGGCTTGGTGATGCCGAAACAGTGCCAACGGCCATCGGGTCCCTTGATGAAGGTATGGTCGTTGGTTCGCCACTCCGGATACACCGTGCCCTGCGTGTAGGTGATGTTGCCATCCGGGGTGGTCGCCGTGGGGAGCGTGTAGAGCGAGGGTCCCGGCTTGTAGATGTTCGTGAACCGGTCGGCGACTCTCGGGATGGGGCAGTGTTGATTGGCGGACACCATAGTCTCCTCGGTCCTGTGGTTGGCGGGCGTCCTCGTTCAGGTAGCCTGGCCCAGGGGGGCTGTTCGACAGTCAATGTAGTCCCGACTTCTGCCCGGTCGCGCGGGTAATTGCTTGGTTGGAGTCAGATGGGCAGGCGGTCGAGTCTACGCGGTCACCGGCTGCATGGGGGCTGGTGCCCCCTCCCCGTCCGTTCCCGATCTGAGGGAGTTCAGGATGGCACCGGACCAGACGACGCCCAGGGAGCCAGCGATGATGTCGGTGAGCATGCGCCCGACAAACACGCCGTTCAGGCCGAAGAAATAGCCGCCCAGCACCGACAAGGGGACAAGGAGCCCGACGATGCGCAGGACGTTGACGCCCATCGCATGCATGGGTTTGTGGATGCCGTTGAGGAAGAAGCCCGCGTACCGGTGGACTTCCATCATGCCATGCCCGAAGCAGACGATGCGCAGGTAGCGTGTGAGAATAGCGATCACCTCGGGGTCGTCCGAGAAGAGCTTCGCGAAGAATGGAGCCCCGACTAGGAACATGACGAGGGTCAGGAGCCCAAAGAGCGCGGCGAAAGTCATGCTCGAACGGCGTGCCTCGCGCACCCGGTCCAGGCGTTTGGCCCCGAAGTTCTGGCCGACAAAGGGCATGAGGGATGAGCCCAGGCACATGGGGATCATGAAGGCGAACATCTCGATTCGCCCGCCCGCACCCGTCGCGGCGATGGCGGCGGTGCCGTGCTGGGCTACCATGCGGGTGATGATGGCCGAGGAGATCGGCGTCAGGAGACTGCTCAGCGCGGCGGGAATCCCGATGGCGAGGACGCGCCGCCAGGAGTCGAGCATGTCCCGCAGGGAGGGAACGCTCAGGAGGAGCAGGCCATGCCGTCTATGCAGAATCCAAAGGGAGGCGACGCAGGTCGCGGCGCGGGTGAGCATGGTAGCCAGAGCGGCGCCACGGATTCCCATGGCAGGGAAGCCAGCCAGGCCGAAGATCATGATTGGGTCGAGAATCATGTTCAGGATCGCGCCAAGCATCATCAGCAGACTGGGACGAACCGTATCGCCGGTTGCCCGGATGGCGTCGTTCGCCACCATCGGCAGGACCATGAAGGCGACGCCCATGTACCAGATGGTCATGTATTCGTGGACCATGGGGAGGACGTCCTCGTCGGCCCCCAAAGCACGGAACACGGGATCGATGGTCAGGACCCCCAGGACCGAGATCACCACAACGGCAATCAGGCCCAGGATCATGGCGTTGGTGGTGACTCGGCGGGCCAGATCCCGGTTGCCCTGGCCGAGGGCGTGGGAGACCTGCGTGGTGGCACCGATGCCGAGGCCGCGAACCAGGCAGCCCACGAGCATAACCACCGGGAAGGTGAAGCCCATGGCCGCCAGCGGGAGGGTGCCCAGTTCGGCAACGAACCAGGTGTCGGTAAGGTTGAAGGCCTGCATGGCCAGCGTCCCCCCGAGCATCGGGATGGCCATGCGCATGAGGGTACGGGTGACGGACCCCTGCGTCAGAGCCGGCGTGTCGTTGTCGCGCTGTGTGCGTTTCTCGGTCATCAGGATTCCCTCTCTGCCTTGCCGATCGCTTCGCGGACCGCGGCGATGCCGCCGAGGCTGAAGCGCGTGATGTGGTCGGTCAGCCGTTCCACGTCGGCACTGGTGAAGTTGGGCAAGTGTTCCGGACCCTTGGGGGGCTGGTGCCCTCTCCCGCCTCTGTCGTGGTGATGCCGGGGACCACCGGGGCGACGCAGGACGAATAGCTGGTTGATGATGCTCATCTCGCAGAGGTCGATGTCGTTCTCGGTGGCGTTCTCGCCCAGCAGGCTTTGGATGACGCCCCGCATATGCTCCCGACGCTTCTGGATCTGTTCCCGATCCTCGTTCTCCACGAGCCCGGTCGGCGCGATGCGCTCCTGCATGTCGATGCGGTGGAGAGCACCCAGGTCGGGATCGCTGAGGCGATTGAGGGTGGACCGGATGTGGGCTTCAAGATGGGCTTCCGGCGGTGCGTCCGCAGGGAGTCCGCCATCGGCGGGCCAGCGGTCCCGCACTTGCTCCTGAAGGGTCTCCCATACTGCTTGGTAAAGGTCCTCCTTGGAACGGAAATGGAAGCTGATGAGCGCCGGATTGAAGTCGCCCCGCCGCCCCATTCTGGCGAAGGTCGCCTTGTGGTAACCCAGTTCGCCGAAGACTTCGCAGGCCGCTGCCAGGATGGTGTGCCGGGTCTGCTCGCCGTCGGATCGTATGCGCATGTTCGGGCTCCTTGTTCTAGTTTGGTTGATTACATTATATATCTGACCAATCTAAACGCAAATGTTCCCGCGGATCCGCGTGGAAAGTGGCTGCCGTTCAGGCTGCGGCAGAAGAACAGGCGTGTGTTCTGCGGTTGCAGTTTCCGGTTTTCCCACGATCTTTGCGGGAGCGGTTTGCCTGAGTTCGTGCTGCCTGTGGGGTGTATGATGTCGCGGAAGCTCTGCCTGCTGTTTCCTGCCGGTCTGCTTTGCCTGGTGTCTCTGGCTGGCGAATTCCATGTGGCGGTTACGGGGGACGATGCGAATCCCGGTACCCAGGAGAAGCCGTTCGGGACCCTGCAAAGGGCACAACAGGCGGCTCGCAGCGCGGGTCCGGGCACGACCGTGGTGGTCGGTGCGGGCACGTACCACCTCACCGCGCCCTTGAGCTTTGCGGAACAGGATTCCGGCACCGCCGCCGCTCCGGTCGTCTACCGGGCCGCCGAGGGGGCGCGACCGGTGCTCTCTGGCGCCAGGGAGCTGTCCGTTGCCGGCTTCCGCCCCTACCAGGGGGAGATCCTCCAGTTGGACTTGGGCGGCGTCGAGATCAAGTCCACGGACTTCCGGCAGCTGTTCCTGGACGGGAAGCGGATGGAACTGGCCCGTCGCCCGAACGCGGATCCTGCGCGTCCCTTCACGGGGGGGTGGAGCTATGTGGGCGGCAAGAGCGAGGCGAAGCAGAAGACGGAGACTCCCCGGGATCGTCTAGCCTTCGCAGCAGGTGACGTGGGGCACTACGCCCATCCCGAAGACGGCGAGGTCAACGTCTACAGCGGCCACAACTGGAACAACCAGATCCTGCCGATCCAGAGCATCGACTACACGGAAGACGTGATCACGCTCGGCGGCAAAGCCCATACCCTCGGGATTCTCCCCGGCAACCGCTATTATGTCCGAGGACTGTTCGAGGAACTGGACGCGCCGGGGGAATGGTACCTGGATCGGCGGACCAAGACGCTCTACTTCTGGCCCCCCGAGCCGCTGACCGAACGGAGCGTAGTCAGCACGCCGGTCCTGACGGAGGTCATCCAGATTGGGCGCTGGGCAAAGGTCCCTTGCGCCTATCTGCAGATCCGGGGCTTCCTGGTCGAGTACGCCGACAGCGCGGGCATCGTGCTCGATGGTGCCGAGCACTGTCTGGTGGCAGGCAACGTGGTGCGCCGGACCAGCTCCCGTCCCGGTTGGAACACAGCAGGCATATCGACTGGACCGAAGAGCCGGAACAACCGCGTCGAAGGGAACGATGTCTATGACACCGGTTCCTACGGGATCGTGATCGACGGCGGCAACGCGCAGACCTACACGCGCGGCGACAACGTGGCCGAGAACAACTACACCCACCACATCGGGGCCTATGACGGGCACGCCACGGGTTTGCGCATTGGCGGCTGCGGCAACCGCCTGAGCCACAACCTGATCCACGACACGGCCCGGTGCGGCATTTTCGGCACGGGGCCGTTGCAGGTCATCGAGTACAACCGCATCCGCCACACCAACCTGAAGACGTCCGACACGGGCGGCATCTACATCTGCGGGCGCGACACGGGGTGGGTGCCCAAGGAGATGACGATCCGGCACAACTTCGTGAGTGACGTGATCGGCTTTGGCCCCCAGCTCGGCAAATGGGTGTCCCCCTACTACTCCTGGGGAATCTACCTCGACGACGGGACCTCCGGCGTACAGGTCTACGGCAACATCGTGACTCGCGCCTATTACGACGGGGCCTTCATCCATGGCGGCCGCGAAAACACCATCGAAAACAACATCCTCGTCGGCAACCGGCAGGGACAGATGCTGTATTCGGCGTGGACGCCGCCGGACGATGTGCGGGAACAGGTCGCCAAGTCCTATGCCAGAATGAAGGCGAATCCGGATTTCATGCAGCGCCACCCCGGCTTTGCCACATTGGGCGCGGATGTCGTTGGGCAGATGGCGGCAAATCGGTTCCTGCGCAACATCGTGGTGGCAACCCAACCCTACATGGCATGGTACCGGGAGAACCACCTGGTCACCGAGGGAATGGAATCGGATTACAATCTGCTCTGGAACTCGGCGGGACCTGGTTTCCTGCTGGGGTTCGGCAAGACCGACCCACGGAAGCAATGGGACGAATGGCGCAACGAGGGTTTCGAGGCGCACTCGATGGTGGCCGATCCGCTGTTCGTGAACCCAGGCCACGATGACTATCGACTGAAGCCGGATTCGCCTGCTTTCAAGCTCGGCTTCAAGCCCATTCCCGTCGAGCAGATTGGCCCGTACGAATCGCCCTTGCGGGCGAGTTGGCCCATCGTGGAGGCCGAGGGGGTCCGGGAGCATCCCCTTGTCTGCGAGCATGCGTCCGACCCGGCGATTCCGTACCGCGACCGGGTTTCACACCCCAAGAAGACGATTCCTGTTCCGCGTGTCTCGACGCCCGTCGCGATCGATGGTCAACTGGATGATGCGGCATGGCAGCAGGCCCGCGAGGAATCCATGGCCGACAACCCGCGCGGCCAACGGATCGCCGGCACGCCCTGCGAGCTGCGCCTTGCCCACGACGGCAAGCGGCTCTTCGTGGGGTTGCGGGTGCCGATCACGGCGGCTGGCAAGCTTGCGCCGGGGCACGAATGGGGCAAGAGCGATGGTGCGGAGGTCTGCTTCGCGAAAGCCAGCGAAGCTCTGCCGGACCCGGTCTTCTCCATCCATGGCTTCCCGGACGGAACAAAGGAGAGCATCACCGAGACGGGGGTCTCGAAGGAGCTCGCCGATGCGGTCGGCAAAGCCGTCACCTTACGGGCGCAGACTGGCGACACGGCTTGGACCGCCGAGTGGGCAATCCCCTTGGAATCGGCAAACCTGGGAACCAGGATCGCCTTCAATGTGGGCGTGCGCCGGAGCGAGAGCCGGGAGTGGATCATGTGGCTCGGAACCAAGGGATCCACGTGGGATGTCGGCGAAGCAGGGATACTGGAACTCGGGAAGTAGCAGCTTCGTAGGATAACAGTGGGATGACAATGGTATACCGAATCGCGAACGACAAGGTCTCGCTGGCCCTGGACGAGCAGGCCAACCTGATCGAGCTGAAGTGCCTGGCAACGGGACGCGACTACGCCGGGAAGCAGGGACTGTGGCGCGTGATCTACTCGTACGGCCTGGTGGTGGAGGACGAGATCCTCGCCGAGGATTGCGCGTGCGCGATCACCTCCCCCTCGTCCGACTCCCTGCACATCGCCCACGAGGCCATGCAGGCCCCAAGCGGCACAGAGGCGTTTGCCTTGGAGATCGAGATCCGCCTGGACGGCGAGGATGTTCTCTTCTCGGCCAACCTCGCGAACAACTCGGCCGAGGACCGGGTGATCCGGGAGTTCAACTTCCCGACCATCAAGAACCTGGCTATCGGACCGGAACAGTGCCTCTACGGCTTCGAGAAGGAGGGCAAGACTCCCGTCCGGATCGGGAATGTGGCGGGGGCGATCCAGCGCCACTACAGCGCGTATGTGGCCGAGGACAACAAAGGCATCAACATGCCCTGGACCGCGAACGGCTTCGCCATGTTCTCGGACGACACGGACAGCCTCTATCTAGGCGACCACGACCCCGATTTCGAGCTGACCACGCACCTGTTCCGCAAGCGGGAAGGCCAGATCGATGCGGGATTCCATCGCAGTCCCTATCTCGCGCCCGGCCAAAGCGCCTCGCTGTCGGGTTTTGTGGTCTCCCCGCTGGCGGGCGACTGGCATGTCTGCGCGAAGAAGTTCCGCAGTTGGTTCGACCGCTGGTACCAGCCCGCGCCCAAGCCCGAGTCGCTGACCGATTCCTTCAACGGCTGGTACCGCATGATCATGCGCCACCAGTATGGCAAGATCCTGTTCCGCCACGACGAGATGCCCCGCATCTTGCAGTCGATGAAGGAGACGGGGATCGACACGTTGCTGATCTTCGGTTGGTGGCGCGAAGGCATGGATGCCGGTTATCCCGGCTACGAATTCGACGAGACGCAGGGCGGTCACGACGCGCTCAAGGAGCACTTCCGCGCCTTCCGCGCCGCAGGCGGGAAGATCCTGCTCTACTTCAACGGCCGCCTGATCGACACGGCCACCGAGTACTACCACACGCGCGGCAAGGACATCGCCATCCAGGGCTGCGATGGGTGCAACATCGTCGAGAGCTACCCTTTTGCCGGACCCGGCATCAACCTGCGCCACCAGTTCGGCTTCAAGAGCTTCGCCCTCGCCTGTCCCCATTCCCAGGAATGGATGGATATCCTGAAGGGGCACATCGACAAGGCCATCGAACTGGAGGCGGATGGCGTCTTCTTCGACCAGGTCGGCATGGTCGAGCGCCCCTGCTTCAATCCCGACCACGGGCATCCGGTGCCGCTGACCGACGGACGCGCCCACCGTATGGCCCAGTTGGAGGAACTGCGCGCCTACCTGAAGGACCAGCGGCCGGACATGAGCTTCGGCATCGAGTGCGTCAGCCACTTCTCCGCGCCCTACACGGACTATTGCCATTCCTTTCCCGGCTGGAACGTGGCGACCAATCCCTGGCAGCGGACCGGCGAGAAACCGAAGCTCAACACCTTCGTGGAGCTCTTCCGCTACACCTTCCCGGAGGTGATCGTGTCCGACCGCGAGATCCGCGACGACACGGACATCGAGCGGCGCGTGAATCTGGCGCTGCTGCGCGGCCTGGTCAGCGACGTGGAGGTCCACCGCTGCCGCTCGCTCATCGACGAGACCCCGCACTACAAGGCGTATCTCACCGAGGCGAACAAGCTGCGCGACCGCTTCCGCCGCCTCATCGTGAATGGCATCTTCCGGGACACCGACGGAGTCTCCTGCGACAACCCGGAGCTCTCCTACGCCGTCTTCACGGCTGGCGACGAACGGGCCGTCATCGCGACCCAGAGCCATCT
>QKCY01000012.1 GCA_003245525.1 Victivallales bacterium
AGAACTCCCGCCACGAGTAGCGCTCAATACGGCAACCGTCACTGAACGGCTCCAGCTCGCCGCCGAACCGGCGCGCCCATTCCCTGAAACCGGCTTCGTCGATATCGAACTCATATGCCGTCCAGGAGTAGGTTCGGTAGAACGACACATTCGATGCCGACTCCGGCAACCAGCCAACAGAAGGCACGTTCACCCCGGTGTCAGGATGCGTATCCGACCACCACATTCCGCCGATCGCCAGGAAGAGAAGGGTCAGTGGGTTGAGCATCAGGACAAGGGCAACAATGACCAGTTTGCGCTTCATGTGCTGGGTCTCCCCCTCTGCCATGGCATGAGTCTGAAGCCGATCGAGTGCTCCAATGCGCAATGCTCACTCATCACCTGCAGGGAATGCGCCTTCCCCATCCAGACCGCCGCTATGGTAGCGTGTGATCGCCTGACGCACAACCGTCTGCGGTAAGTCTCTGGCGCAGACGGTGGACGTAGGGGAAGGAATGGTGTCTCCGCCCTGGTGGTTCCTTGTGTTTATGTCAAGAGAGATTGCGCCAGGGAGCTGGCAGTCCTAGTGTACGGCTTCCGGTTCCGGCAATCCGTGCAAGCGAAAGGGGCCCGATATGCAGCGAGGGGTATCGAGACGGCAATTGCTCAAGACGGCTGGTGCCTGTGCGGCGTCCCTGCCGTTGGCACCCGGCCTCATGGCCGCGTCGGCGAACGAGGCGCTGACCATCGGCATGATCGGCGTTGGCGGGATGGGCGGCGGCCATCTGGGGCGTTGCCTGAACCATGGCGGCGTCCGGGTCGTGGCCGTCTGCGATGTGGATGCCAACCGCCGCCAGGCCGCTCGCGACCGGGTCCACAAGAAGTACGCCGAGGACCTCAAGTCCGGCGTATACAAGGGCTGCGCGGAGTATGGCGATTTCCGCGAACTGCTGGCACGGGACGATATCGACGCGGTGCTGATCGCCACGCCCGACCATTGGCACACCCTCATCAGCATGGCCGCTGCACGGGCAGGCAAGGACATCTACTGCGAGAAGCCGCTAACCCTGACCATCGGCGAGGCCAAGCGGATCACCGAGGTGGTCCGCGAGTGCGGGTGCGTGTTCCAGACGGGCAGTCAGCAGCGTTCCAGCTATGGCGGCAAGTTCCGCTTCGCCTGCGAGATGATCCGAAGCGGTCGCATCGGCGAACTCAAAACCTGCCATGTGAGCGTGGGCGGTCCCTCGGGCGACTGTTTCCTGCCCACCGAGGCTACCCCCGAGTGGATGGACTGGAACATGTGGCTCGGTCCAGCCCCCGTCCGGCCCTTCAGCGGGAAGCTGCATCCGGGCAGTTGGCGCGGCTATCGCGACTACTCGGGCGGCGGCATGACCGACTGGGGCGCGCACCATTTCGATATCTGCCAGTGGGCGCTGGACGCCGACGAATCCGGCCCGACCGAGATCATCCCTCCCGGCCATCAGGGCGCGGAACGGCTCACCTTCCGCTACGCGAACGGCGTCGAAGTCTACCACGGCGGCTACACGGGCAAGGACGGCTACGGCATCACCTTCACCGGCACGAAAGGCAAGATCGAGGTCAGCCGTTCCGACCTGCGCACCTATCCCGACGAGATCATGGCCACACCGATCCGGCCCGACGAGGTGCATGTGTACCACTCGGACGACCATTTCGGCAACTGGCTGGAGTGCATCCGCACCCGCCGCCGTCCCATCTGCGACGTCTCTGTCGGTGCCCATTCCGTGACCGTCTGCCACCTGGGCAATCTGGCCTATTGGCTGAACCGCCCCCTCCGCTGGAATCCGGCGGCCTGGGACTTCGTGGACGATCCCGGTGCCAGCCGCTGGATCGACCGTCCGATGCGCGCGCCCTGGACCCTGGACTGAGCGGAGGCCAACCCCATGCGTACCCTTGCTCTGTTGTCGCTTATCGCCCTGTCCACCTGGGCGCTTGACGTCGAACCCCTGCTGCCGGAACTGCGGGGCAGCGCCCCCGCCCAGGAACGCGATGCCGCCGCCTGGCGGGACGTGCATGCGGCAGTCCTGGCCTACTACCTGCCCAAACTGGGCATGGAGAGCATTGCCGACCGCAAGACCCCGGCCACCGAGTACCAGGCCATCTGTTGGCGAGCCGCCCGGCCCGGAGCCGAGACCGAGCGCCGCGCCGCCGCCGAGGCCATCGCAGCCCAGGTAACGGGCGACCTCCCCCTCCCCACCCGGCTCTGGCTGCTCCAGATTCTCCAGCATGTGGGCGACGCGGAATGCGTACCAGCCCTGGTCAGACTGGCGGATAGCGAGAATGGCGAGGTCCGCACTTGGGCTCTGCGGGCACTGGTGGAGAATCCCTCGACTGCTTCGGATACGGCCTTTGCCGCCCTGCTGCAGGACGCTCCCGCCGACCGTCTGCTGGAACGGGTCTGTTCCGTTCCGGCTTCGCCTTCGCTGGTGCCGGTGTTGGCCGAGTTTGCAGCTGGGGACGGCGCGACGGCCATCGCCGCCATGCAGGCGCTGGGACGGATTGGCGATCCCGTCGCCTGGCAGGCCCTGGCCGCTCTGCCCGCCAGCCCTGCGCTCAGCCAGGCCCAGTTGCATTGCGCCGACCGGATGGCGGCGGCGGACGCGCTACCCGCCTACCGCGCGCTGTTTGCCGAGGACCGTCCGGGAACCGTCCGGTGCGGGGCATTGCGGGGTTTGCTGGCTACCGCGCCCCAGGATGCCGTGGCACTGGTCGGCCCGGTGCTGGCGTCCGGTTCGCCCCGATTGCAGGGGGTGGCGGGCGATTATCTCCGCAACACGGCGGACGAGACCACCGTCCTCGCCTTTGCCGAGGAGTTGCCCCGGTTGCCCGCGCCCGCCCAGATTCTGCTGCTGGACGCCTTCGCCGCCCGCCAGGCCATGGCGGTGCAGCCCGCGGTCCTCGCCGCATTGAAGAGCCCCGAAGCCGCCGTACAAGTGGCGGCGACTCGGGCCTTGGTGCCGCTGGGGACGGCGGATTGCGTGCCAGCCCTGCTGGAACTGGCCGGAAGCCAACCAGAAGCCCTGGCCACCCTCCGCCAGATGGCGGCACCGGGAGTGAACGATGCCATCCTGACCCAGGCCCGGGCCAACACCGACGAGGCCTGCCAACGCGGGATCGACCTGCTGGTGGAACGCCGAGCGGAGGGGATCGTCCCCGCCTTGCTCGAATTCGCCCAGAGCGAGGATCGAAAGCCCGCCGCCAGCGCCTGGAAGGGGCTGGGCCTGCTGGGCAGCCAGGCCGACCTGCCAGTGCTGGTCAAGGTGCTCACCACCACCGATTCGGAGACCACCCGGCGCAGCGCGACCAAGGCCACCTTGGCCGTGGCCCGGCGCGAACCGGCCACGCCCGCCCGTACCGCCGCCCTGCTTGCCGCCCTGCCCCAGGCACCGCTGGCGGCCCAAGTCGAGATTCTCGGCGTGCTGGGCGAACTGGGGGGCCCCGAGGCCTTCGCAGCCGTCAGCAAGGAACTGGCGGAGCAGTCGGAACGGAGCCAAGCCGCCCTGCGTGCGCTGGGTGCCTGGCCCGATGCCACGCCTGCCGACCTGCTCCTGAGACTGACCAAGGAGGAAACCGATCCGGTCCGCCGGGTACTGGCCCTGCGCGGCTGCGTCCGCGCCTTGGAGCAGGCCGGTGCCCCGCCTCCAGCGGAGACGGTCAAACGGTTGGGCGAACTGCTGGCCGTGGCAACCCGCGACGACGACCGCAAGGTAGTCCTGGCGGGGCTTGGCCAAATCGCCCATGCCGACGCCCTGGCCGTGTTGCGCCCCTATCTGGACAATCCGGCCGTGAAGGCGGAGGCCGTGGCCGCGATGCTGCGGGTGGCCGTGGCCGTCTCCCGCGAGGACCGGCAGTTGGCGGAGACCTCCCTGGCCGAGATCATCGCCCATGCGGACGCCGGGGTGCTGCGCGAACAGGCCGAGGAGGCCAAACGGCAGATCGAAGAGTACGACGGCTTCCTGGTGAACTGGCTGGTGGCCGGTCCCTTCTTCAAGACGGCAGAGAAGTGCGCCGTGATCGACATGCGGATGGGGCCGGAAAGCGACCAGGCCGCCACGATTCCCTGGCAACCCGCCCCCCTCACCGGCGATCCGGCGACGGACTGGCTGGTGGACTTCGAGAAGATCTTCGGCGGCACCAACCGCGTCGCCTATGCGGTCACCTGGATTCGTTGCGCGACAACCGTGAAAGTCCGGTTCGAGATCGGCAGCGACGATGGAGTAAAGGTCTGGCTGGATGATGCCGTGGCCCACCGCAACGACGCGGCCCGCCCCATCAAGCGGGGCGAGGACATGGCCGAGGTGGAACTGATCCCCGGCTGGCACCGGATCATGCTCAAGGTCACCCAGGGCGGCGGCCATTGGGGTGGATGCCTGCGCCTGCGCGCGAGCGATGGCAGCAGCCTCTCCGGCTGGCGAACCCTTGCGGATTTCCGCGATTTGCGTATCATGGAAGACGACCTTGGGGTACCGGACTTCGCCGCCTCGGCCCAGCGTGGCATCGCGGACATCACGGCCCGGCTCAAGGCAGGAAACTAAACAAATGCCCGCGAATCTTGCGGCCGCCGACTTGAGCGCGCATGGTTCGCGGCTAGCGTAGACCGCTGGTGCGGGAGAGGCATGCCGTGTGGCGGAGTCCCTATTCCCCCGCCCGGCAAACCAGGACAACCAAGACCCATGATGCAATCTGTGGTCATTGAACGGCGCTCCCGACCCAGTCGGATGCCGGGAGTGGAGATCGAAGACTATCTGAGCCCGGAAACCGATCTCGTCTGCCCCTATTTCCATCAGCGCTTCGTGACGCCCGACCTGCGGTTCCTGGTCTGCGAAGGGACCTTCGGCGGGGTCAAGGAGGTGGTCCGGCTGGATCTGGTCTCGGGCGAAGCCGTCCGCCTGACCGACGGCGGGGCCATCGTGCATGTGGGCGATCTGAACCCGGCCGGAGACCGCTTCTTCTTCCTGCGGGGCTCCTGGGTCTGGTCGGTCGAACTGGCTACCGGCAGCGAGGAGCGGATCGCGGAAGCAATCCCGGCGGATGGCTCGGCCATGCTCGGCTTCGTGCATTTCGCGGCCGATGGCTCTTTCCTGGCCATGGGCGGCAACCGGACCCACGCCAGCGGAGTGAAGCTGGGCCGGGTCTACGCCCTGCGTCTGGACACGGGCCGCCTGGACACGCTCGTCGAGCGTCCCTTCCAGATCGGTCATGTGCAGTGTTCGCCGGCGGACCCCGATCTGGTGATGTACTGCCACGAGACCGGGGGGGCCTCCCCCCAGCGTATCTGGCTGGTGCGGCCCAGCGAGGGCGTGTCGTGGCCTCTCTACCCCGATCCCGGGCACCCCTGGATCACCCACGAGACCTTCACCCGCGACGGCAAACAGGTCGTCTTCATCCGCAATCCCGAAGGCATGGCCCTGGTCCAGCCGGACAACCGTGATTTCCTACCAATCGCCCTGCCCCGCGCCTGGCATCCCGGCCCCAACCAGGACGGCAGCCTGGTGGTGTTCGACAGCCATGATGGCTATGTTGGCCTCTGGTCTGCCGCCACGGGCCGGACCAATCTGCTGGCCCCCGGAGAACTGGCAGCCGGCGGCCCCCATCTACATCCCTGCTTCCTCCCGGACAACCGCACCCTGGCTTGGACCGCCAGCGGCAATGGCCGCCCCCATCCGGCTATCGCCCGCGGTCTTGGCACCCAGACTGATGCTTCGAGGAGAGTCTCCCATGTCGGATAGGCGGAATTGGCACGAGGACGTGTTCTTCGGCATCCACTACGACCTCCATGCTAAGGCAACCGACACCGAGCTCGGTGCCGAAGTCACCGCCGAACACCTGCGCGAACGGTGGAGCGCGATCCGCCCCGACTGGGTGCAGTGCGACTGCAAGGGCCATCCGGGCTACACCTCCTGGCCCACGGCAGTCGGTTCCACCTCCCCCGGCGTAGTCAAGGATGCCTTGCGCATCCATCGCGACGTGACCGCCGAGATGGGCATCCGCCTGGGCATGCACTACTCGGGCGTGATTGACCAGCGGGCCCTGGAACTGCATCCCGAATGGGGGGCGGTAAACGCCAAGGGCGAACGCAGCAACCGCTCCACCTGCCGTCTGAGTCCCTATGCGGACGAGCTGATGATCCCGCAGTTGCTCGAACTGATCGACAACTACGACGTGGACGGCTTCTGGGTCGATGGCGAGAACTGGGGTTCCGCCCCCTGCTGGTGCGATGCCTGCAAGACCGAGTTCACCGTCCGGACGGGGATCGCCGAGGCCCCCACCGAGGCGGGGCAGCCCCACTGGGCGGAGTGGCTCGCCTTCCAGCGCGACCTCTTCTGCGAGTATGTCACCAAGTACACCGATGCGGTCCACGCCCGCAAGCCGGAGTGCCTGGTGTGCAGCAACTGGATGTACACCATCCGCCAGCCCGAACCGGTGACCGTGCCGGTGGACTATCTCAGCGGCGACTACACGCCCAACTGGGGGGCGGCCCGCGCGGCCCTCGAAGCCCGCATGCTCGACTGCCGGGGCATCACGTGGGATCTGATGGTCTGGGGCTTCACCCGCAACTACCAGATCCCCACCTCGCCCTGGGCCATGAAAACCGCCATCCACCTCAAGCAGGAAGTGGCCGAAGTAGTGGCGCTGGGCGGCGCGGTCATGGTCTATACCAAGCCCCACCGCAGCGGTTGGCTGACCGGGTGGGAACACGAGATCATCGGCGAGACCGTCGACTTCTGCCGCGAGCGCAAGGCTGCCTGCTTCCGCTCCACCACGGCGTCCGAAGCCGCAGTGCTGCACCTGGATTCCCACTACTACACCTGCAACGATCCCCTCTTCAACTACGGCAATGCCATCCAGCCGGTGGAGGGCGCGCTGAACGCCTTGCTGGAAACCCACCGTTCCACCGACCTCCTCACCGAGGAGGCCGCCCTCGCCCGGCTGGGCGACTATAAGCTGGTGGTCGTCCCGGAGCAGACCAACCTGAGCCAACCCCTGCAGGCAGCCCTGAAAAAGTTCGTGACCGCTGGCGGCGAGCTCGTCCTGAGCGGTGCCCACCTGGCCGAGGAACTGCCGGAACTGGTGGGCTGCACCCCTGGACCGGCGGTCGAGACGGTGCAAATTGCAGTCCGGGGCGAATGCGCCCAACTGGCCGGGTCTTGGTCCCTGCCGGTCCCCCAGCCCCGCACCAAGGTCTGGTACGGCGACTGCCGCAACCTCGAACCCAGCCTGGAGGACGAGACCCGCCCCGTCATCACCAGCCGCCGCCTGGGCAAGGGCCGGGTGGTGGCGATCCACGGTGCCTTCTTCCAGAACTACTTCGCCATGCATTTCCCCCGCATCCGGGCCTGTTTCGAGGACCTGGTGGCCGATCTCGACATCGACTGGACGGTCGAACTGGCCGCCCCCTCCTGGATCGAGGTGATCTGCCGCCACCAGAACGGGGCTCTGATGGTCAACCTCCTCAACCGGGGCACCGGCGAGACCCTCTCGCCCCAGCGGACCATCGTCGAGGATCTGCCCCCGGTGGAGATCGTGACCGTGGCCGTGCGCAAGCCCACCCCGCCATGCAGCGTGGTACTGGAGCCGGACGGCACCCCCCTGCCCTGGAACTACGCCGACGGCATCGTGGGCGTCACCCTCCCCGCCGTGCGCATCCACGACATCGTCGCCATCCGGTAGCGAACCGGTTGCTTTCCCCAAGGGGAAGGGCCGGAAACGTGGCCGGAGCGGCCCGCTCCGGAAAGCCCACCGGAGCCAGCGGCTCCGGCCACGATATCCATGCACGTCGCGCAACCCGACCCGATGCCAACCGGGCAGGACGGGAAACGTGGCCGGAGCGGCCCGCTCCGGAAAGCCCACCGGAGCCAGCGGCTCCGGCCACGGATGCCCCCTGACGCCGTGCAAGCGAGAGGGACGGGCTCCAGAGACATGGCCGGAGCGGCCCGCTCCGGAAAGCCCGCCGGAGCCAGCGGCTCCGGCCACGGGTTCGGGATGAAGACGACAAAGGCCGGAAGGGAGTATCCCCTCCGGCCTCTGGATTCGGTCAGGTTGACGGGTTACTTGCCAGGCTTCTCGGCGAGCAGTTCGATCTCGGCGAGCTGGCTGGTATCGGGATTGCCGCTGTTCTTCATCTCCAGGCGGTAGGCGTTGTAGCTGGCCGACTGGTCGAGCTTGAACAGGCGCTTCTGGAAGCGGGAGTACCACTTCTGGTCCTTGCGGACATCCACCTTCTCCCAAGATTCGCCGCCGTTGTTGGAGCCGAGGAGTTGCCACTCCTTCGGATCGCGGTCGGGGGCATCGTTGGCGGTGGTGATGGTGTAGGCCGCCACGGCAGGTTTGGCCCCGTCGGCGAACTGGTACTCGATCCAGGTGGTCGGGGTCTTGATGCACCACTTGGTGTCATTCTTGTTGTCGAAGGCATTGGTGTACTGCTCCTTGGGGAAGCCGTCGCCGCTGGCCTTCACGGTACCCTTGCCATCGTCAGTGAGGTCGGTGTAGCCGCTGGTGTCATCGTTGCCGACATCGGGCCATGTGCCGGCATAGCCGGGTTCGCGCTCCGCCCAGACCTGGGCCACATCGGCGGCAAAGGCACCATCCGTGCCGCCGGCAACGGCAGTCCGGAACCAGTGTACGCACTGGCGGACGGCCGGGTAGGGATGATCCACATCATGCTCGTACTCGATGGAGAAGAGCCCGGCGAACTGCTGGCGCTTGAGTTCGGCCAACACGCCTGCCACATCCAGCGCGCCGGTGCCGAAGGGCACGCAATGGGCGTCCATCGCTTGGGCGCTCATGTCCTTCAGGTGGATGCAGACGATCCGGCCCTCCAGCTCGCGGAGACCGGCCACCGGATCGATGCCCGAACGGAACCAGTGCCCCACGTCCACGCAGGCACCCAGGCGGGGGCTGCGATCCTTGACGGCGGCC
>QKCY01000356.1 GCA_003245525.1 Victivallales bacterium
CCGCCTGGGAGCTTCGACAGCAGGGGGTGGATGTCACCGTCATCTGCGACAACATGGCGGCCCAGGTCATGCGCGAAGGGCGGACCGATCTGGTGATCGTCGGCACCGACCGCATCGCCGCCAATGGGGACATCGCCAACAAGATCGGCACCTACGGCGTGGCCGTGCTTGCCCAGTACCACAAGATCCCCTTCTATGTGGCCACCCCTTACTCCACCATCGATCTCAACCTGCCGACCGGGGCGGAGATCCCCATCGAACAGCGCGACCCCGACGAGATCCGCTGCGGTTTCGGACGGCGCACGGCCCCGGCGGATTGCCCGGTCTACAACCCGGCCTTCGACGTCACCCCCGCCGAACTGATCGCCGGAATCATCACCGAGCAGGGCATTCTGCGGCCCCCCTTCCCCGAGTCCATCGTCACATTCATGCGCGCGCGCCGCTGATGCCCACGCTTCGCCAGCTCTACCACCGCCTGCTTGATGCCTATGGTCCGCAGGGCTGGTGGCCATTGCTCGACTATGCCGGGACCAATCCCACCAAGACCGGCAGCATCACCGGCTACCATTGCGGCCTCTACGACTTTCCGCGCACGCCGGCCCAGCGCTTTGAGATCTGCATTGGCGCGATCCTCACCCAGAACACCGCCTGGCCCAACGTGGAACAGGCCCTGCGCAGCCTGGCGGGACTCCACGCGCTCTCCCCCGATGGCATTGATGGGTTGGACGACGAAACCCTCCGCCAAGCCATCCGTCCCTCCGGCTACTTCAACGCCAAGACCCGCAAGCTGCGGGAGTTCGTCCGCAACTACCGGCACTGGGGCGAGCGGGTGCCCACCCGGCGCGAGCTGCTCGCCGTATGGGGGGTCGGGCCGGAGACCGCCGACAGCATCCGGCTCTATGCCTACGGCCAGGTGGAGATGGTCATCGACGCCTATACCCACCGGATTCTCGGCCATCTCGGCCTCGTCGATGCCAAGGCCAGCTACGACGACCTCAAGGCAACCTGCATCGCGGGGCTACCGGGCGATCTGGTCACCTACCAGGAGTTCCATGCCTTGCTGGTCGAACACGCCAAGCGGCATTACCGCCGACGTCCGTGGATTGATGGGCTTTTCGGGTAGCCAGCCCGAACATCGGCCATTATCGTGGTGTCCATTTCATCTCAAACCCATTTCCCCGTACCCGGACTTCCGCCATGCACCAACCTACCGACGATGAGTTGGGTCGCGTCCTGCGCCTTTGGGACGTGCCGTTCGGCCGGGAACGCAGGGACCTCGATCTGACCGGCAGCCCGGAGCGCACCGAATGGCGCACGGCGGTCGAGTCGAGCGACGGCACGGTCTATGTGCTGGAGCAGATCGCAGCCGGCAAGCGCGACCATCGCCGCCGGATCAGCAACACGCTCCAGACGCTCCATGACCGCCATGTGCCCGCCGTCGAGCCCTACCTTGCCACCACCTACGGCAGCGCCATCGGCGAGACGGATGGCACCTACTGGCAGCTCATGCCCTTCATCGAAGGCGTCGCCCTGCCCCGCCCGGACTACATCTGGGACGAATGGCGCGGGGAAGCCCTGGCCGACTGGCTGATCGCGCTGCGTGGCGCCAGCCAGCCGCTGCCTGCCGTGCTCCCGGAGGTCTTCTCCGTGGTCGAGTACTACGAGGGACTCCTGGCGAGCTATGCCAAGCGTCTGCCCAAGCTCCATCTGGAACTCCAGCCCTTCGTGGAGCATCTCCGCGACCGCGGTTTCGTCGCCGCGCACGCCGAACTGCGCCCCGCCTTCTGCCACGGCGACTACCACCCGATGAATGTGATCTGGGGCGAGACCAGCCTGCGGAGTGTCCTCGACTGGGAATTCATGGGCTACAAGCCGGAGATGTACGACGTGGCCAACATGGTGGGCTGCGCTGGCATGGAGTACCCCGAAGCCCTGCTCCGGGGGCTCGTTCCCGCCATGCTGGACCGGCTCCGCGACGCGGACCTGTTCGCACCCCATAGCTGGCGTTGGTTCCTGGACTACCTCCTTGCTCTGCGTTTTGCCTGGATGCGGGAATGGGTGGTCCGCGGGGAGCAGGACATGATCAATCTCGAACTCGATTTCATGTTCCTTCTTCTCGACAACCGCGAGATCATCCTGGCCAAATGGGAGATGCTGGACTAATCGTACTCCCCCATTATTCGTCCTCATCTGCCGAAGGCGGGAACTGCGATGCGGCTTGCCATGACCCTGCTGGGAGTGTTGGCCATGACTACGACCCGTGCCCTCGACACGGATCTGCGCTGGGACTTCTCCCCTCCAGAGAACGTGCCGGAAACCGTCGCGGCCCAGCCGACCGCCGTTGGTGCCGTCCGGGCGGAACCGGCGGCGGGCGGTGCCCGACTGGAGGCCGCCGCCCTGCGCTGGAACAAGGACGGGCTGCGCTTCGCCAATGGCCATGCGATGGGCAACGACACGGGCGTGTTTCTGCGCGTACCCAGCCTTCCGGTCCTTACCGGACATGATCGCAACGGTGGCGGGTTCACCTCCCTGCGCCTGGCCGTGCGAGTGCGCCTGGAGTCGCTGGACCGCCCGCAGAGTCTGCTTCGCAAGACCCAGTTCGCGACCGAGACTGGCTACCTGCTGGCCCTCTCTCCCGACGGGCAAGTCCGCTTCGCCGTGGGCAACTGGGCCGGGCGGGCCGCCGTCAGCAGCGGCGATGTCCGGCTGACGACCGGGCGCTGGTACGAGGTGAAAGGAATCTGGGAAGGCGGGCAACTGAGCCTGCGCGTCGATGGCCAGCCCTGCGGCGGCCAAGCCCGGCTCGCTGGCCCCCTGCCCCCCATCAATGGCCCTCTCGCCATCGGGGCCATCGACCGGGGCCACAAAAGCACCGGCCAGTTCCTCGACGGCACCTTGCGTTGGGCCCGAATCCAGGGCACCTTTGCCGAGAAACCCGCCGGAGACCAGGCCATGGACCCCAACACCACCCTCTGGGGCGTCCCCGTCCGCCACATGTGGTTCTGCCCCCCCTGCCAGTGGAACACCCCCTCGCGTGGCATTCCGCCGCTCAAAGGGGTCTGCCATGCGCCGCTCTTCGAGCCTGAATACGCCGACGGGGCCTACAACCACCACCCGGAGATCATCCGCCACCAGGGCCGGTTCCATGCCATGTGGAGCAACAACATGGTGGGCGAGGACCGGGCTGGACAGCGCATTCTCTACACCAGCACCGACGATCCCACCCGCTGGCCCGCCCCGCGCCTGCTCTTCCCCCAGCCGGGGGATTTCTTCGACCAACTCCACCCGGCTACGCCCGAAGACGCGAACCGGCTGGGCTTCTACATGACCGCGATGAAGTTCCTCCCCCTCGGCGACCGGCTCTTCGCCATCGCTTCCTTCGACAGCACCCGCCGCCACCTCGTTCCTCTGGCGCGGGAACTGAAGACCGATGGTTCGTGGGGCGAGATCTTCGCCCTCCATGCCGAGCTCGACCGTACCGACGAGGCCCGCTTCCCCTTCCCTTTCCTGCGTCCCACCGAGGAACCCTACCAGTCGCTGGCCGCCGAGTTGCTGAAGCTCTACCTCACTCCCCGGTATCTGCCCAGTTGGGATTTCGGCATCGAACGGTGGTTCCAGCGCCCCAAGTCCGTGGAGGGAACGACTCTCTGCGAGTGGAGCATCCATCGCGCCCGCGACGGCAAGAGCGTGATGCTCGCCCGCGATCCCCGCATGAGCCACCGGATCTACGGTGGGGTGTCGGACTCCGACGACCCGAATTCCTTCCCGCCGCTCGACCCGACCGACATTCCCGACACCCCCAGCAAGGCGGTCACTCTCACCCTGGCCAACGGCACCGTGCTGCTGATCGGCAACCAGATCGCCGCCGAGTTCGACAACATAGCCAAACCCACCCACTACGACCGCGATCCCTTGACCATCGCCATCAGCCCGGACGGCTACCGGTTCGAGCGACAGGTCGCCCTGCGCTGGGAAGGTGGCCGCTTGTGGCGCACGGAGTGCCGCAAAGTGCCCGGTCGTGGAGCCGGTTGCCAGTACCCCGCCGCCATGATCGACCATGGCATCCTCTACGTGATCTACTCGATCGGCAAAGAGGATATCGCCCTCTCCTGGGTGCCCCTGGCCAACCTCGGCGTAGAATAGCCCCCCGTAGCGCAGGCGTCCCGCCTGCCGGGGATCAGAGGAACGGCAGGCGGGACGCCTGCGCTACCCTTCTACCTAGTAGTTCAGGTCCCAGACACTCCGGGTGGTCACCAGATAGACCTGGCGGTTCCAGGCCACGTGACCGTCGGCATAGGCGAGGTTGCTGCCGTCGTTGTGGCGGCCAGTGGCCTCGATATTCGACGGGTCCTGGGTATCGGTGGCCCGATACCAGAACCCGCACCACCCCACCGCACTGCTGCCGTTGCGGCTGTCCGTATGGAGCATGAGCGAACTGGGCTTGGTGATTTTGCCCAACTTCTGCTCGGTGCAACCCACGGTGGTGCCATTCGCATAGCGCGACAGATTCATGGTGTAGCCGGAACAGAGGTTGGTCTGGCTGTACCACGCGCTGTCGCCCGAGGGGCACTGATAGACCTTTTCGCTGTTGACATAGGAGCTAATCATGTGCTGCCAACTCCACGATGGATCATGGCCATGGGCAGGCTGATAGCAGTGGCGGGGAAAGGTCTCCTTATTGTCGTCCGCATACATGGCGCAAGCCAATGACAATTGTTTCTGGTTGGAGACGCAATTGATGCTGCGCGCCTTCTCCCGCGCCTGCGCCAAAGCAGGCAGCAGCATGGACGCCAGAATGGCAATGATGGCAATAACCACCAACAGCTCGATCAGGGTGAACCGAAATGCTTCCCGAATCATGGCAATCTCCTTGTCCATTGGGCAGACAGCCGCCTCCCCTTCCCGTCTGGCGAGGCGCCAACCAGTTTCCACGCCCTTATCATAATCCATTGAACGGAATGTGAAATCGGGAAAGAGCATTTTCGGCACCAGCCGACAGAGAAGAGCGCGGGACGGGGCAGACAAGCCGGTTGATTTGGCAGGCATGGGAGCGATAGTTCCGTATACATGGTGTCCCCGCCACTGGGAGCAGCAGAACCCCGCATGGACCTCACCGAACTCTTCCTGCAGATGGATGCCATCCAGGCATCGGACCTTTTCCTCTCGGTCGGCAAACGGCCGGCGGTGCGCGTGGTGGGCAGCGTCGAGGAACTGCCCATCGAGCCGGTGAGCCAGGAGGACATGTCCGCCTTCGTCGCGGCCCACTTGCCCGCAGGCACCCGGGAGCGGCTGGAACGGGAACGGGATCTGGATCTGGGCGTCTCGCTGGATGAGACGTCCCGTTTCCGCATCAATCTCTCCTACCAGCGCGGCAAGCCGAGCATGGCGGTGCGACGGGTGCCTTCGGGTGCCCTGCAGTTCGCGGACCTGTTGATCCCCGAGACCGTGGGACGCCTCGCGGATTCCCCCCGGGGCCTGATTCTGGTGACCGGGGCCACGGGCACCGGCAAGTCCACCACCATGGCCGCGATCTTGCACTACATCAACGCCTCCTACCGCAAGCACATCGTCACCATCGAGGACCCCATCGAGTTCTACCACCGGGACCGTCTGAGCGTGGTGTCGCAGCGGGAAGTGGGTACCGACACCGTCGATTTCGCCCACGCCCTCAAAGCCGTGGTGCGCCAGAATCCCGACGTCATCTTCATCGGCGAGATGCGCGACCTCGAAACCATTCGCACAGCCATCTCCGCCGCCCTCACCGGCCATCTGGTCATCACCACCATGCACACGGTGGATGTGATCCAGACCCTGGAGCGGATCATCAACTATTTCCCCGAAGGCATCCGCAACCAGATCTGCCAGGATTTCGCCCTGGCTCTGGCCGGGATCGTCTCCCAGCGCCTGCTGCCGCGGTCCAACGGCGAGGGGCGCGTGCCCGCCTTCGAGATTCTCGTGGGCACCCCCCTGATGAAGCGGCTGGTGAGCAACCGCCAACTGGACGAAGTGGGGGAGATTCTGAAACAGGACAACAACGAGGGGATGACCACCTTCACCCAGTCCCTGCTGCAACGGGTCCGCGACGGACTGCTGGACATCGAGGCCGCCGCTGGCGGGGCGACCAACCGCGAGGAATTCCTGCTGGCGGCCCAAGGCATGCGGACCGGCATCTCCACCTTCCACACCGAGGAAGGCGGGGAGCAGGGACTCAGCATGCGCAAACTGCTCCGCGACGCGGTCCGCCACGGGGCGAGCGACCTGATCCTCACCGTCGGTTCGCCCCCCATGATCCGCTTGGACGGCTCGCTACGCGCCTTCGACATGCCCGAACTGAGCGCCGCGGAGACCCGTCGGCTGGTTTTCAGCATGCTCAGTCCCCGCCAACGCGCCACCTTCGAGCAGGAACGGGAGATCGACTTCGCCCTCAGCGTGCGCGACCGCTTCGATCTGGAGATTCCCGACCAAGCCGACTGCCGGTTCCGCGTCAACGGTTTCTACCAGAAGGGCTTCGTGGGTGGGGCGTTCCGCATGATCCCCCAGTCGATCCCCTCGGCCAAGGTGCTGCGGATTCCGCCAGTCATCATGCGGCTGGCCAAGCGCCAGCAGGGCCTGATCCTGGTGACCGGTCCCACCGGCCACGGCAAGTCCACCACCCTCGCCTCCATGATCGACGCCATCAACGACGACCGTCCCTGCCACATCATCACCATCGAGGACCCCATCGAGTTCGTCCACACCAGCCGCCGCGCCGTGATCGAGCAGCGCGAGGTGAACGCCGACACCAAGAGCTTCCATGCGGCGCTAAAATACGTTCTGCGGCAGGACCCCGATGTCATCCTCATCGGCGAGATGCGCGATACGGAGACCATCTCCGCCGCCCTCACCGCCGCCGAGACCGGGCACCTGGTCTTCGCCACCCTGCACACCAACGATGCCACCCAGACCGTGGACCGCATCATCGACGTGTTTCCCGCCGACCGCCAGGACCAGGTGCGCACCCAGCTCTCCGCCTGCCTGGAGGCCATCGTCGCCCAGCGGCTTCTGCCCCGGCGGGACGGCAACGGCCGCGTGGCAGGCTTCGAGGTGTTGCTCGGTACCACGGCGGTCCGGGCCATCATCCGCGACAAGCGCACCCATCAGTTGAAGGGCACGATGGAGACGGCGGCCAGGGAGGGCATGGTCACCATGGACCGCGCCCTCAAGAACCTCCTCGACGAGAATCTCATCACCCGCGACACCTTCCTGGCCGTGGCGGGGAGCACCTCGCTGCTCCAGTCCACGAGCAACAACCCGCAATAG
This sequence comes from Victivallales bacterium, assembly GCA_003245525.1. Taxonomy (GTDB): domain Bacteria; phylum Verrucomicrobiota; class Lentisphaeria; order Oligosphaerales; family Lenti-02; genus Lenti-02. The sequence goes on from QKCY01000356.1 coordinate 7,300, forward strand.
GGGGACCGCCATGTTCCGTCTCACCCTCGTGCCCTTGTTCCTGGCGTTCGCCGTGTCTGCCGCCCCGGTGTGGCGCAATACCGGTCCCGGCGGCGGCGGTTGGATCCAGTCGATCCTCGCCGGCCGGGCGGGCGTGGACGAGCTGCTGGTGGGCTGCGATGTGGGCGGCTTCTACCGTTCCACCGACGCGGGCGAGTCCTACACCATCCACAACCAGGGACTGGAGGACTACTACGTCGAATGCATCGTCCAGCATCCCTTCGACGCCCAGACTCTCTACCTCGGCTGTCTGAGCGGCGTCTACAAGTCCACCGATCGCGGCCAGTCCTGGCAGTGGTTGCGCGAGGGCTTCCCCCCCATCGAGGGTTACCGTTGGTCGGCCCCCATCGGGGCTCTGGCCATCGATCCCGGGAATCCCGACACGCTCTACGCCGGAATCGGTTCCCCCCGGCACCAGAAATGGGGTACGGGAACCATCTACAAGACCACGAACGGCGGCCGGACCTGGGACCGGGCCAATGCTCCCGGTTCCCTGCCCGACGACGCCCTGGTGAGCAGTATCGCCATCGATCCCCGCCAGACGGACCACCTGCTCATCGCCACCCAGCGCGGCGTGTTCCGCAGCGCGGACGGCGCCCAGACCTGGCAGGCCAGCAACGCGGGCCTGCCGCACCAAGCCATCCGGCGGGTCGCCCTCTGCCCCGGCCAGCCGGACACGGTCTACCTCACCCTCTCCTCCCTCCCCGGCGTTCAGCCCTGGCAAGGCGGCGTCTACCGCAGCACGGACGGCGGCCAGACCTGGACCGCCCGCAACAACGGGCTCAAACAGTCGGTCGGTCCCAAGGATGGCTCCATCAACCTCACCAGTTGGTACGACTGCCTGGCGGTTCATCCCCAGGACCCCGACATCGCCTATGTGGGCGGTCAGGGCTGGGTGAACGCGGAGCTGTTCCAGACCCTGGACGGCGGCGAACACTGGATCTCGGTCACCCATCGGGGACCGGACGGCAATCTCCCGACCGGCTGGATCACCATGTGGGGACCGACGGTCAAGTGCCTCACCATGTCCCCGCTCGATCCCAACATCCTCTACTTCGGCACGTCGGGCATGGTCTACCGCACCCGCAACGCGGGCGGCGCCTGGGAACCGGTGTACGCCCGCCAGTTCCCCGACGGACGCATCCAGGGAACCGGACTCGAAGTCACCTGCCTGCACAACATCATGCCCAATCCCTATGTCGCGGACCGGGTCTACTTCGGCTTCTTCGATATCGGCCTATTGCGTAGCGACGACGCCGGGCAGACCTTCCGGCGGGGCGTCCAGGGCATTCCCAACGCCCTCAACAACTCCTGCTTCGACCTGGCCTTCGATCCCGAACAACCCGATCGGCTCTGGGGTGCCTTCGGCCAATGGGGCTCCAACCAGGGCGTCCTGGCCCAGTCGGCCGACGCCGGCCTGACCTGGACTCGCCTGCCCGCCGACAGCGGCCTGCCCAATGCCCGCTGTCGCCGCCTGATCCGCCTGGGAAGCGCGTTCTATGCCGCCCTCGACGAGCATGGCGTGTACACGAGCCGCGATTCCGGCAAGACCTGGCAGGCCGCCAACGCGGGCCCACGGCAATCCAGGGCCTGCAACCGGTGCCTGGAACAACGGGGACCTTTCTCTGTGTCCTGGGCAGCAAGGAGAAGGAGCTGGGCGGCATCTACCGCAGTGACGACGGATGCGGCTCCTGGCGGAAGATCAGCGGCAGTTTCCCGGTGGGCGACGTGAAGAACCTCGCCATCGCCCCCAGCGATCCGCAGGTGGTCTATGTCGCCATGCGCGACCGTCGGGTGGGCGAAGTGCCAGTGCCCGGCGGAGTCTACCGCAGCGACGACGGCGGTGCCACCTGGCAGCAGGTGCTGAGCAACCACTTCGTGCAAGGCTTGGCCGTCCATCCCACCCACCCACAGACGGTTCTGGCC
>QKCY01000517.1 GCA_003245525.1 Victivallales bacterium
TCCTGCATTCGGCATTTCCCCGCCGAGCTGGTGCTCGGCGTTCCCAGGAGGCGGCGGCCGCCCTCCCAGGTTTTCCATCATTCCATCATTCCATCATTCCATCATTCCATCATTCCATCATTCCGCTTCCCCTCACTCCCCATACACCTCCGCGATGATTTCGCGGGCCACCCGCATCCAGTCGAAGAGCCGCTGGCGTTCGCCTTGGACGGTTTCCACGTCCTTCAGGGTGATGTCCACGTGGCAGCCGTTGGCCTTGCAGATACCAAGGTCGCGGCGGAGAATGCGACGGACGCGCTCCTCGTCCCAACTGTAGCCCACCATGTCGGAGGGACTGGGCCGGTAGCTGAAGACGTATTCGTCGCCGATCTGCTCGGCGCAACTGGCCACATTCGCCATAGGGGAAACCGCGATGCGGCGGAGGTTGGGGATCTGGCGCAGGACATCGATCTTGCGGGTGAGATCCTCGCAACAGCCGTAGGCCACCAGCCCGAACTCTTTCAGAATGGGCAGTTGGTACTGGACCAGGAACTCGTCGAACTGGGCGGGGCCAATGCCGGTGAACTCCTGGGCGGCACAGAACCACCAGAGGTCGCGGCGGCGGACCGGTTCGCTGTCGGCGGCGGGATCGCGCAGTTCCTGGGCGTAAGGAATGGCCTGGTTCTGGTGGACATTCAGCCGCCAGTCCCCGGCTTCCTCCGCCTCGCGGTGGGCCTTGAGGATACCATCGCGCATGAAGGACAGGAGCTCGTGCAACCATTCGGGACGATCCATCATATCCCACATGATCTGCTCCAGCCCACGGAGTTGCGAAATACAGGTGGAGATATCGGCATTCCAGGCCACCCAGACTGGAGCCCGGTCCACGCTGACCGGCAGAGCGTCGCCGAGGGCCTCCTGGACCCGCGCCACCCGCGCCGCCGTCGCCGCCTCGTCGATCCGGTGTTCCGGCACCACCAGCTTGGCGATATCCTCGGGCTCGCGCAAGGGGGATTCGCAGATGCCCGCCGTGTCGTGCCCGCGCCCGATCCACTGGATCGGCACGCCCCAGGCCCCGGTGCCCGGCGTGGGCTTCGCCGCCCCCACCACGAACCAGGGCTCGAAGACGGAATCGTCCTGCAACGAAGCCCAAAACAGCTTCTGCCGCAACTGCCCTTCCAAGGACCGGTAGAAGGGGTCCTCGCAGACGCATTTCGCATCGGGCAGCTCGCTCCAGGCAAAGGCCCGGACGTAGATCAGGGGCAGCGTGCGGACCCGGCTATTGTGCTGCCGCCAAAGGTCCCGGCGCCGGTCCTGGATCGGGCGCGCCGCCTCCTCGGCATAGCGCTGGGCGAGGTCGCGGACGACAGTCAGATCGTTGCTCATGGGCGGAATCCTGCGTTGCCTGGAGGACACGCGCACACCGTACCGCCCCGTCCTGCCCGGCACAACCGGCGGGTTGCCGCGAAACCCCGTACAGAAAGACCCCGCCGCAAGTCGGTGCTCACGGCGGGGCTTTACGGTATTGCTGGTCGGGGTGGAGGGATTCGAACCCCCGACCTAGTGGTCCCAAACCACTCGCGCTAACCAGACTGCGCTACACCCCGGGAAAGCCGCTTGTCGCGTGCGCATACCATACCCACGCGACCGGTCGATGCAATGCTAGGCGGGTGTCTTTGGGACCAGACGGATGCCCTGGCCGCCGTTGGGGGCGAGGGTGGCGGTCACCGTGTCGCCGGAGCGCGCCGTCAGGTGGCGGAGGTTGACGTGGGTCCGGGTGGCGTCGGCCAGATCGCCGTCCTCGCAGACGAAGGCGGTGTAGTCGATGCCGGGAGTCAGGAAACCGAGGTCCACGGTCAGGGTCCGGGCGTTTTCGTTGGTGATGGTGCCCACGAACCAGGTGGTGCCGGTGCGCCGGGCCACGGAGGCGTATTCGCCGATCTCGCCCTGGAGGACCCGCGTCTCGTCCCAGACGGTGGGCAGGTCATGCCAGAACTCGACCTCGGCCTCGCCCTGGTAGGCGTCGGGGCGGTCGTACCAGAAGAGGTACATGGCCGGACTGTAGAAGACCACCGGCAGGGCCAGCTGGTGAGCGTGGGTGGTCTTGATCCGCTCGCAATAGTAGCAAGGCGTGTAGTCGGCCGCGCCGCCGGGATAGCGGCAGAAGGGCAACGTGCAGTTGTGCCGCGAGGTGGGCATGTGCTCGTTGCCGCGCACCCCTTCCTGGGTCAGGAAGTTGGGATAGGTACGGCTGAAGCCAGTGGGCCGGTAACCGTCGTGGACGTCCACCATGAGATGGTGCTTGGCCGCCTTGCGGATCAGGTCGTGGAGCCAGCGAGTCCATTCCTGGGGGCCGACCTGGACGAAGCCGGGCTTGATGCCCTTGATGCCCCAGGATTCGTAGAGGGGCAGCAGGTCGTCGAGCTGGCGCTCCAGGTGACGACGGTTGACGTAGAGCCAGACGCCGATGCCCTTGCTCTTGGCGTACTCCACCACCTTGGGCAGGTCCAGCCCGCCGTGGTTGGGATTGCCGCCGACCCGGAGGGGATCGAGGTCCACCTTGCGGGCGTCGGGGCGGTCCATGTATTCATGGCCGTACCAGCCGGCATCGTAGTGGATGTAGTCCAGGCCACGCTCGACCGCATAGTCCACACAGGCGAAACCGCCCGCCGTGGACAGGGTGACCTCGCGGATGGTCTTGCCGGGCTTGATCCAACTGGTGTCGGCGATGGCGCAGGGCTCGTTCAGGTTGAGGATCAGGTCGTTGCGCTCCAGCAGGTCGCCGGGCGTGTCGCCGACGATGAAGGCCCGCCAGGGGGTGGCGAAGGGCGTGGTGCCACGCACGGTGCCGCTGAGGTTGCTAGCCACGCCGCACCGGCCCCGGACCGGACCGAGCATCATCCGTGAAAAATCGATGCAGGAGGCCTCGTGCAGGCAGGCATAGCCGCCGTCGGCGTAGGCCAGGGTAAGGGGGCGCTCGCAGGCGCGGTCGAGCTGGGCCAGATCCATCCGGAAGTACTCGCCTTCCACATGGTACTCCACGTAGCCCTCGGTGCGCTCGGGGAAGATGAATTCGGTCTTCTCGCGGGTGATGGAAAGGTCCGTCAGTCCCCGCTGGGCGGGAATGACGTAGCGGAATGCCGCGCCTTCGGGGTAGCAGCGGAACTCCAGCCAGAGCGTGCGCTGAGGCGCGATGGTCTCCTGCAGGACCACGCGCATGGCCCGGTAGTCGTCGCGGACCTCGGCCCGTTCGCCGTAGAGCGGCTGCCAGCTACCGGTGTGATCCTCCCGTTCCACCGCCGCCACCGCGAAGCCGCTGTTGAATTCGGCCGCGCCCCCCAGTTCGAGGCCCAGACGGGACCATTCGGTGACCGGACGGCCCCGGTAGGAGATGCGGTAGAAGGGACAGTCCTGGTCGTCTTCCCACTTGGGGCCGGCGGGAGCCAGACGGAACTGAAGTGCGACCGCCCCATCCGGCGAAACCAATTGAGCGGGAGTCGTATCATCACTCATGAAAGCCATCTCCGATCATTCGCGAAGAACACTCGATGAAAGAAAAGACTATAAAGACACTTTACTGCCCTTGGCAAGGGAATTCTCTACCCATAAGTAGGAACTGCATTATGTGAGCTTGATTTTGTGGGATGGAAAATAGAAAACCGCCGCAGTCCAGTGACAATGGAATGCGGCGGTACAAGCTGCGCAGGTAATTGTGGAAATGGAAGCCCTAGATCTGGCTCCGCAGACCCTCGATTTCCTGCTCCAACTGGGCAATCTTCTTCTTGATGGACTCGGCGCGAGCCTTGTCGATGGCCTTCACGATACCATCGATAATCTCGTCGTCGACGTTCTTCCAGAAGCGGTAGTTCTGGAACTGATCGTTGTCGACCAGAATGCTCATGGCCTCATTGCGCTGGGCGCTAGATTTCTTGCGGCCAGATTGCATCTTCTCGACTTGGTCCGCACTGATTTTCTTCGGCATTGTCATTCTCCTGCTGCGGGATGATGAGTCTCACTTCTGCGCACTTCTCGCCGGTCACAGACGAAGCCGCGACCCGTTCTAAGATAGCGCAGATTCTTACAACTATGAAACCGCGTGACACGTTTGTCAAGGAACCAAAGGTATAGATGCCCCCTTTTTTGTCTCATACATCTTTACGTCAGAGCGCTGCGCGTTTTCGGACCGGGGGCTAGCGGCGACCGTGCAAAGCGTGAACGGCGGGCTATGGTGGCGTCGCGCTCTGTCTTGTTCAGGTAGGGACTCTCATGCTTTCCATCACGTCGGACTATGCCTCGGGAACCGGGTGTCCGGAGCCTTGCCTGCGTCGTATTGCCGCTGCCGGGTTCACCCATGTCCATTGGTGCCATCAGTGGTGTACGGACTTCCTCTACACGGCGTCCGAGGTGGTCCAGATCGGTCGCTGGTTTGCCGAACTCGGCCTGGAACTGACCGATGTCCACGGTTCCCATGGGAAGGAGAAGGCCTGGGGCTCCTGCGCCGAGTACGAGCGCCAAGCGGGGCTGGAACTGATCCGGAACCGAATCCGTTTCGCCTCCGAACTGGGCAGCGACGTGGTCATCATGCATTTGCCCGGCAGGCCGGTTGACCCGCAGTCTGACCCGGAGTTTGACGCCCGGTTGCACGATTCCATCGATTCTTTGCTGCCCGACTTGGCGGAACATGGGGTCCGCTTGGCGTTCGAGAATATGGCCCGCGACGATTTCGGCCTGATCCGCCAGTTGCTGGCGGACTATCCCGCCGACCGCATCGGGGTCTGTTACGATGCCGGCCACGGCAACATGGGCGATGCCCAGGGCCTCAATCATCTGGAGACGGTCAAGGACCGCCTGATCTCCGTGCATCTGCACGACAACGACGGGCAGTCGGACCAGCACCTGCCGCCCTTCTGCGGCACGGTGGACTGGCCCGGTCTCGCCCGGATCATAGTCGGTTCGAGCTACAGCAAACCGTTGAGTTTCGAAGTGGCCATCCGGGCCAGCGGGATTGAGGACGAGGATGAGTTCCTGGCCTTCTCCCATCGGCGGGCGCGCGATGTTGCCGATATGGTTGCGCTGGAAAGGAGTGCTTTGGCATGAAGACCGTCGTCCATGTGGTGTTCCATGCGCATCTCGACCCCATCTGGCTCTGGCCGTGGACGGCAGGGGTCGACGAGGCCCTGGCCACCTGCCGCAGCGCCTGCGAGCGGCTCGACCGCAATCCCGACGCGGTGTTCACCCAAGGCGAGGCCTGGGTCTACGATGTGGTGGAGCGCACCGATCCGGCCCTGTTCGCCCGCATCAAGGATCATGTGGCGGCTGGGCGTTGGTCCTTGACCGGCGGCTGGTGGATCCAGCCCGACTGCAATGTGCCCGGCGGCTTGGGGTTCCGGCAGCAGATCGCGCTGGGCAAGGAGTACTTCCAGACCCGGTTCGGCTCTTTCCCCGGAGTGGGATTCAATGTGGACTCCTTCGGCCATGTGGCGACCCTTCCCCAATTCATGACCGAAGCGGGGCAGAAATACTACGTGATGATGCGCCCGCAGGAGCATGAGATGGCGTTGCCGGGCCGCGTCTTCCGTTGGCGCGGCTACGCGGATGGACCGGAGATTCTGGTGTTCCGCATCCGGGGCAGCTATGTCCATGGCAGCCTGGAGGAGAGCCGCTACCGCTCCTGCCTGGACGACCTGCCGGAAGGCGTGGGGCACACCATGTGCTTCGCGGGTCTCGGCGACCACGGCGGCGGCCCCACGGAGCGGCTCATCCAGCAAGTCCGGGCCGACCGCGACGCCTATCCCGGCCTCGATATCCGGTTCTCTTCCCCCGACCGCTTCTTTGCGGAGGTGGAGAAGGTGCGCGACCGTCTACCGCTGGTCGTGGGCGAACTCCAGCACCACGCCATCGGCTGCTACACGATCCACCGACCGGTGAAACTGGGTTGCCGCCGGGGCGAACACCGTCTGCACCAGGCCGAAGTGGCCGAGGGCGGCGAGCCCTCGGCCTTCCTGCGCAAAGCGTGGGAGGCGGTCTGCTTCCACCAGTTCCACGACACCATGGGCGGCACCTGCCTGCCCAGCGCCTACCGCTATGTGGACGGCCAGTTGGGCGGTATCGAGGCCACGGTGGACGAGACGGTCACCTTCGCCCTGCGCCGCCGGATGGCCCAGTTGCCGGACTGCCCCCAACAGCGGGTCGTGGTCTGGAACCCCGCCGACAGCGCCTTCGACGACCTGGTGGAGTTCGAGCCCTGGCTGGGGCACCGCCAGTGGACGCCGGAGCACCGGCTGGTGGCGGAGGACGGCAGCATCGTCCCCCATCAGTCCGCCCTGCCGGAAGCGTTGACCCACCGCCCTGCCCCGGGCCGGCTGGTCTTCCCCCTGCGTCTGGCCCCCGGCGAACTGCGCGCCCTGCGCATGCAGGCGCTGCCCGGCGCGCCGGTGACGGAATCCCTGCCCGCCCAGGCTGGTTGCCTGGACGTGCCGGGGTTCGCCCGCGTTACCCGGTCGGAAATGGTTCTGGGCGAACTGGCTTTCGCCCTGCCCGAACTGCGCCTGATCGCGGACGCTTCCGATACGTGGTCCCACGGCATCGACCGCTATGCCGAAGGCGGCGCGCGCGCCAGCTGGGGCGAGCCGCAACTGACCGAACGGGGACCGCTGTTCAGCGAGTTCACCCAGAGCGGGAGGATCGGGTCGAGCGACCTGCTGCGGCAGATCCGGGTCTATGCGGACGAACACATGGTGGAGTTGCGCCTGCGGGTGGACTGGAACGAGCGCAACCGCGTTCTGAAGCTGGTCCTGCCCTGCGGCGGCTTTGTCCCGGTCAAGCGCTGGGACGGCATCTCGGGCGGCTGCCTGGAGCGTCCCCTCGACGGTCCCGAACGTCCCTTGCGTGACTGGGTCTTGCTGGCCGACGCGGACGACCGGCGGTTGGGCGTGCTCAGTCCCGAGGTCTACGCGCTCGACGCCACGGCGGAACGGGTGCGCTGGACCCTGCTGCGCAGCCCGCAGATGGCCTGGCACGATCCCCATCCGGGCGGGCGGCTCGACAGCCGCTACATGGATCGCGGCGAACACGAGTTCCGCTTCCGGTTCTATGCGGGGTCCGTGACCCCCGAGTCGCTTGACGCGAAGGCAAACATGCTGCAACGTCCCTTGGCCTTGGCCGACTGGACCAAGGGCATGCCCGCCGACGACTGAAGGAATGCCGCATGGCCCCGCGACCCAACATTCTCCTGATCCTGAACGACGACATGGGGTATTCGGACCTCGGCTGCTACGGCGGCGAAGTCCAGACCCCGGTGTTGGACCGCCTGGCCGCCAATGGGGTACGTTTCACCCAGTTCTACAACACCGCCCGTTGCTGTCCCTCGCGCGCCAGCCTGCTAACCGGGCTCCATCCCCATCAGGCCGATGTGGGACACATGATGCTGGACGACGGGTTGGACGGCTACCTCGGCGACCTGAGCCGCCAGGCGGTGACCATTCCCGAAGTGCTGCGCACGGCGGGCTATCGCACCTATATGAGCGGCAAGTGGCACGTCACCCGCCATCTCAACGGTCCGAAGCACAACTGGCCCCGCCAGCGGGGATTCGACCGCTTCCACGGGATCATCAACGGGGCCGCCGACTACTTCAGTCCCGGCACCCTGGCCCGCGACAACGAGTACCTTCCCGCCGAGTCGGGCAGTTATCTGACCGACACCATCAGCGACCACATGTGCGGATTCATCGACGAACATTTCGCCGACACCCCGGACACGCCCTTTTTCGGCTACCTGGCCTACACGGCCCCCCACTGGCCACTGCACGCCCTGCCCGAGGACCTTGCCAAGTACCGGGGCCGGTTCGATGCCGGTTGGGATGTGCTGCGCGAGGAGCGCCTCACCCGGATGCGCGAACTAGGTATCCTCTCGCCAGCCTGGGATCTGAGCGAACGCGATCCGAAGGTTCCGCCCTGGACCGAGGTGGTCCACCAGGAGTGGCAGGCCCGGCGGATGGAGGTCTATGCGGCCCAGATCGACCGCATGGACCAGGGCATCGGGCGCGTGGTCGCCGCCCTCGAACGCAACGGGGCTCTTGCCAACACCCTCATCGTCTTCCTGGCCGACAACGGCGGCTGCGCGGAGGAGCTCGGCGAGCCCTCGCGGCAGTACATGATCCAGGAGCGGATCGGCTGCGCGACCACCTGGGATGGGCAACCCGTCCAATACGGCAACCGACCCGAGTTCATGCCCGGCGGCCAGGACACCTACCAGAGTTGCGGCGTGCCCTGGGCCAATGTGCAGAACACCCCGTTCCGGCTCTACAAGCACTGGGTCCACGAAGGCGGCATCTCCACCCCCTTCATCGTCCACTGGCCCGCTGGCATTGCGGCGCAGGGCGAACTGTGCCACCAGCCCGCCCAGTTGCCCGATGTCATGGCGACCTTCCTCGACGTGGCTGGGGCTAGCTACCCCGCGACCTACGCGGGAGAGACCATCCAGCCCCTGGAGGGCTTCAGCATGGTTCCCTGTTTCCAGAACGAGCCCTACGGCCGCGAGGTGCTCGTCTGGGAGCACGAGGGCAACAAGGCGGTCCGGCGCGGCAAATGGAAACTGGTCTGCCGTCACCCCAACGCCTGGGAGCTGTTCGATATGGACAGCGACCGTTCCGAGCTACGTGATCTCTCTGCCCGGCACCCCGAGTTGGTGGCCGAACTGGCCGCCAAGTGGGACGCCTGGGCGCAGCGGTGTAGCGTACTGCCGTGGGAGGATGTGCTGGCGGCACGCCGGGCGAAGCGGGCGGCGAAAGCATGAAGAAACAGCGAGCCGATCTCCTGCTTGTCGAACTGGGTCTGGCGGAATCCCGCCACGAGGCCCAGCGCCTGATTATGGCGGGCGAGGTGCGTCTTGGCCCCGACGATCTAGTGCGCAAACCCGGGCAGATGCTGCC
>QKCY01000461.1 GCA_003245525.1 Victivallales bacterium
CCCTACCAGGTCCAGGCCTTCCGCTGCGACGAGACGAAGCCGCTGCACCACTGGTATTCGCGGCCGGAGCCCGAGGACCCGTGGTACACCGCCTGCAACCTGGAGGCGACCAAGCTCGGCAGCGAACGCCCGGAGGAGATCATCCAACTCGTCTCCCACAAGGACTCCATGAGCTGGATCGATTCCCCCGGCGCCCACGACAACGGCACCGGCACCATCGCCAACCTGGAGCTCGGCCGGGTTCTGGCGGGGCTGAAGCTGCGGCGGACGGTCCGCATCCTCTTCTGCAACGAGGAGCACACACCCTGGACCAGCCGCTTCGCCGCTGCCGCCGCCTTCCAGCGGGGGGACAAGATCGTGGCCGTGCTCAACCAGGATTCCATCGCGGGCAAGCCCGACGAGGCGCATGCCGCTGGCATCCTCTCCCATGCCGCCGCCTACAGCACGGACGAGGGCAAAGGGCTGGCCGAGCTGGCCGCCCGCCTGGACGAAGAACTCGGGTTGGGGTTGGGGGTGAACGTCTGGCACAAGCAGAACGTGAACGACGACGACGGCATGTTCATCAAGGAGGGTTTCCCCCGGACGATCATGAACGTCGGCTCCTTCCCCTACCGGGACAGCGAGTACCATCTCGTCGGCGACGTGCCCGAGCGAGTGGACTTCGTAAACGTCCTCCGCAGTACCCAGCTCGTCCTGGCCATGATCCTCGCCCTCGACGCGGAGTAGGCCACTGGGAGCGCCGGCATCCTTGCCGGCAACTAGGATTGCTTGTTCGGAAGACTGCCGGCAGGGGTGCCGGCGCTCCCGGTGACTGGCACCTGTTCGCTCTTGAGCACGCCCAGGATGACGCCGCCCATGACCACCACCGCCCCGCCCGTGAACCAGAGGGAGGGGATCTCGTGGAAAAGGAAGAAGGCGGCGCTGGTTCCGAGCACGAACTGTGCCGGGACCGAGAGGGTCACCATCTGCGATTTCACATGGCGCAGCAGGTAGATGGCCAGGGTGTGCCCCCCCACCGTGGGGAAGAGAACCAGGCCGAGCAGCGCCAGCCGGGTGCCACCGTCGCCGAGGAAGATGCCGTGGTCCACCAGCATCCCGGCGATGGCCTGCACCACCGCCGCCGTGAGGTAGACCGGCACAGTGAAGAGCAGGGCATGCTGGCGCGGGCGGTACTTCCGGGTCAGCACGAAATAGCAGGAGCAGAGGAAGGCCGACAGCAGGGCCACCAGCGATCCGGCCAGCAGGTCGGGGCTGTAGGTCAGTTGCCGGCCGAGAATCCAGACCATGCCAAGGCAGGCCAGTCCGCAGGCCAGCATTTCGGACCGGGTCAGGCGTTCGCCCAGCAAGGGGCGGGCGACGAAGGGGGCCAGCAACGGCTGGAGCCCGATGAAAAGCATGGCGTTGGCAATGGTCGTATGCTGGAGCGCCCAGGCCCAAGTGGCGAAATGAATCCCCATGAAGCTCCCGGCGACCAACGACCCAAAGGAGAACACCGGCGGACGCCCTTCGCGCCTCCAGACCCTGAACCACCATGGCGACAGCACCAGCGCGCCTCCCAGCACCCGCCAGAAGCCCACGCTCGTCGCCGGGATATGGCAGAACCGCGTGAGGATGGCGGCGCTGCTGGTCAGCAAGGTGACCACCAGCCACACGAGAATCAGGTGCCGCCGCTGATTGGGTATGGCCGAATCCGAGGAGTGTGTCATCGTGCCATACGCTACTGCTTGGAGTCGTTCCCGCCACCCAGTACGGGCAACGGTTGATCGGCAGTAGGAAGGCTAACACCGGCGGGGCCGATGTGGATGGTGTCGGCCGCAAACTGGACGGGCTGGGGAGCCTGTCCGGGCGCGAGGAACTGATAGACAGCCGCAAAACGGGTGCTGGCGGCCTGGCGGCGGATGCGGAGGGTGTCCCAGAGGGGTTCGCCCGCCGGGCCGGGAGCTTTGGCGAAGCTGACCTGGGTGCCGGGCTCCCCAGCCAGAGTCAGGTGCAGGATACCCTTGTCCGTCTGCCATTGGCAGCTCCAGGCATCGGCGGTCTCGACCGAACGACGCTCGTGCAGATAGCCGTAGGTGCGGTTCTCCGCCGGGGAGTTGTCGGATGCCAGGGGAAGGTCGGTGCTGACTTGGCCGATGCTACGGAGGAACCAGTCCACGGCGTCCGGCTTCTCGCCCCGCACGTCGAAAACATCCACCACGAAGGCGTCGGTCTGCAACAGATGCCGCCGGAGCTGCCAACCGGGATAGGCCCCCTCCGACTCGGCGGCAGCGGCGGAAGAGCGCGCATCGGTGTGGAAGGCGAGGAGCTTGCCGGTGGTGGGCTTCTGGTTCGCCCCGCCGATGGTGACGGTGTTGTGGCCGGGCGTCGTCTTGTACCACTGCGCATGCAGGGGCACGCCGTAGCCCGTGGTGCCGAGATCGGGACACCAGATCTGGCCGAGACCATAGAGGATGAGTTGGAGCTTGTCGGGATGGCCGTGGCCGCCGCCGTGCTCGCCGTATTCCAGCATGGCGCAAAGGCCATCGGCCTGGGCAGAGCGCAGGATCGCCAACCCGGCACCGGGCATGTCCACGCTGCCGGGCGAGACGTACTCGTCGCCGGTCGGCAGGTCGCTGCCGTACTTCAGCAGGAAGAGGCCACCGCGCTTGGCCCCCTCGGCGTACAGCCGCCGCAGGGCACTGGCGGCAACGGGGTCGTCGTACCAGGCCACGGCCTCCTCCAACGGACCGGTCGCGATGCGATTGCGGGTGTAGCCCTGGTCGTTCAGCGAGGGGGTCACCAGATTCGGAAAGGCCAGGCGCAGGGGAGCGGTACACATCCGTTGCAGGCCTTCGGTCTGGTCGAGGGGATCGCCGTTAAGCCGGGCTGCCTCGCACTGCCAGGTGAGGGCGGAGAGGGTGAAGCTGTGGTAGCCCAGCGAGCGTTCGTACCACATGCCGTCGGGCAGGATGCCCTTCTCCACCTGCTGGCGGAAGCCCAATTTGCCCTCGGTGCCCCGGTCCACCCAGGCCCGGTCGCCGAGGAAGTAGCCCGCGCAGGCCATGCAGGCATTGTGCCAGCACTGGATGTTATGGATGCCGAAATGGAACTGGCTGATCTGCTGCACCCCCGGCTCGATCACGCCGCTTTCGATGGCGCGCTGTTCCTCGGTAGTGAGATAGGGGAAGGCCAAGTCCGCCGCCTCCATGAAGGAGAGCAGCCAGGAGCATTCGCTGAGCGATTGGGACATGACCCGGCCACGTCCCGCCGGACCGTGTCCCTCGGGGAACTCGCGATAGTGGGCGGCGTACCAGAGCAGGATGCCCCGGGCGGTGGGGATGTACTCCTCGTTGCCAAACAACTGCGCCGCCAGAGCGCCATCCCGGGCGGCGTGGACGAACCTGCCATGCATGGTGTTGCGCCAGTTGGCGTCGAGCTTCTCGCCCTGCCATTCCTTGCCGCAGCGCGGGCAAAGGTGGTCGTGGGGATGATCCTCGCGCCACTTGAGCCGGGCCCCGTCATCCGGGCAGGCGTAATCGTGGGACCAGCCGCCGGGACCGAAGGGGGGATCGTCGGCGCGGTCCCTCCAGGCTTCGGCGTTACGCCGGATGCCCTCCGCGGTCTCCTTGGCCCAGTCGTGTGCCGCCATGCGGTCGCGCATGGCCGCCAGCATGGCCGGGGAGTAGAACACGCCGGGGTGGCTCGGAGATTGGCGCAGCCCCAGATTCCGGACCGGGGTCTCGATGACCGTCCCATCGGCCAACGTCAGGCGGGCTTTGCATTCGAGAGGTTCGGTCATGCGGTCTCCGGGCAGTTCGGCGGTGTAGGACGTGCCGGTACTGTGCGCCAACGACTGCCATTGCCAAGTCGGCGCGCCCGCCGACCGGACGCCCAGTTCCGGCGTGGCATCCGGCGGCGCCCCCGCTTTGACCTGGAGGCGGAGGGCTTCACCGGCCCGGATGCTGGCGGGCCAGGCGTCGGCTTCGATCCAAGCTGCCGCCTCGCCGAGATGCAGCTCGGCTAGCCGGAACCATTCCTTGTCGCTGGGGTGCCAGGTGCTCCAGAGCACGGCGACTACGACTTCCTTGCCTGCCCAGGGCTTCAGGGCGGACAGGGCCGGACCTCGCAGGGCTTGCCGCTGCCATTCCTCCACGTCCTCGCGGTTGGCGTGGATCGTCCGCACCAGCACCCAATCCGCCTTGGCGGGCGGGGCCGTTGCTCCCTCCGGGTCGCGGCCCAGCCGGTCCCAGGCCGCAGGGCTCATCACGCCCAGATCCACGCTGCCGCTGCGGTTGGCCTGCGGACAGAAGGTCTGGAAGGTGGCGGCCAACTCCAGATCGGCCAAGTCCGTCGGCAGGGAAACACGGCGGCCAATCAGCAGGCCTCCGGCCGCCGGGCCCGTCTGGGTTGCGGCGAGGTGATCGCGTTCGGCGGCTGTCGCGGGCACCGCCCGGACCTGCCAGCGGGGCCGGTTGTCGGGAGTCGAGAGCTTGAGGACGTAGCGAGTCTCCCAGCCCGCCGGGACGGCGCGGGCCAGGGCGGCGAGGAGGACGAGGAACGATACCACACGAAACAACATGGCGGCTTCCGGCAAACAGCACGTAGCCCACCAGCATACCCCCGCGAACGGTCGGGACAAGCGGCGTTGAAATTTGCCGGATTGAAGCTACTATCCCAAGTTCCGCGCGCGCTAGAGAGTTGCATGCACTTCTCAGCATCGCAGTTCCATACATAAAACTACACCAGCCAGGCAAGGAGACGGATATGTCCACCAAGCGTCGCAAGTTCAAGACCGAAGTCCAGCAACTGCTCGATCTGGTCATCCACTCCCTCTACTCCAACAAGGAGATCTTCCTCCGCGAGCTGATCTCCAATGCGTCGGACGCCATCGACCGCGCCCGGTTCGAGTCCCTCTCGGATGCATCGATCCTGGAGAGCGATCCCGACTGGAAGATCAAGATCGCCGTCGACAAGGATACCAAGACCCTGACCGTCACCGACAACGGCATCGGCATGGGGCCCGAGGACATCGACGACTGCATCGGCACCATCGCCAACTCCGGCACGCGCAACTTCCTGGCCCAGCTCCAGGAGAACAAGGAGAAGCTGCCCCCCGAGCTCATCGGCCAGTTCGGCGTCGGCTTCTACTCCGCCTTCATGGTGGCGGACAAGGTGACGGTCGTCACCCGCAAGGCGGGCGATCCCGCCAGCGCCCTGCGCTGGGAGTCCGACGGCAGCGGCACCTACACGGTCGAGGAGACCACCCGCGAGAAGCGCGGCACCGACGTGACCCTCCACCTGAAGGAGGACGCGGACGAGTATCTGGAAGAATGGCGCATCCGCAAGATCGTCAAGAAGTTCTCCGACTTCGTCGAGCATCCCGTCTGCATGGACGTGCAGCGCGAGGAGACCGAGAAGGACGAGGACGGCAAGCCCGTCGAGGGGGCCGAGCCCAAGACCGTCCTCACCGAGGAGACCCTGAACTCCCAGAAGGCCATCTGGCAGCGGCCCAAGAACGAGATCACCGAGGCCGACTACCACGAGTTCTACAAGCACGTCAGCCACGACTTCACCGATCCGCTGGAAACGATCCACTGGAACGCCGAGGGCCATACCGAGTTCCGCGCCCTGATCTACATCCCGAGCCAGGCCCCCATGGACCTGTTCATGCCGGAGAACCGCAACCGGGGCGTGCAGCTCTACGTCCGCCGCGTGTTCATCACCGACAACTGCGAGGAGCTGGTCCCCACCTACTTCCGCTTCCTGCGCGGCGTGGTGGATTCCTCCGACCTGCCGCTCAACGTCTCCCGCGAGCTGCTCCAGGAAGACCGCAACCTGCGCCTGATCCGCAAGAACCTCACCAAGAAAGTGATGGACACCCTCGCCGGGCTGCTGGAGAAGAACCGGGACAAGTACATCACCTTCTGGCGCGCCTTCGGCCCGGTGCTCAAGGAAGGCGTCAGCACCGACTTCGAGAACCGCGAGAAGCTCCAGGACCTGCTGCTCTTCACCAGCACGACCACCGAGAAGGACCAGTGCACCACCCTGGCCGAGTACGCGGCCCGGATGCCGGAGGGGCAGAAGGACATCTACTACCTCACCGGCGAGAGCCGCGAGCAGGTCGCCAATTCCCCGCACCTCGAAGCCTTCCGGGCCAAGGGGTACGAGGTGCTGTTCCTGACCGATCCCATCGACGAGTGGGTCGTCCAGGGCCTGCACACCTATGACAAGAAGACCCTCAAGTCCGTGGCCAAGGGCGACATCGACCTCGACAGCGAGGACGAAAAGAAGGCCAAGGAAGAGACCCGCAAGCAGGCCGAGGAAGCCCACAAGGGCCTGGTCGGCAAGCTGAAGGACATCCTCGGCGAAAAGGTCAAGGAGGTCCGCCTCTCCCACCGCCTGACCGAGAGCGCCTGCTGCCTGGTGGCCGACGAATACGGCATGGGCACCCACATGGAGAAGATCATGCGGGCCATGAACCAGGAAGTGCCGCCCGCCCGGCGCATTCTGGAACTCAACCCCGACCATGTGGTAGTGGACGTGCTCCAGAAGCTCTACGACCGCACACCGGATGATCCCAAGGTCGCCGAGTATGCCGAACTGCTCTACGACCAGGCCCTGCTGACCTCCGCCCTGCCGGTGGAGGACCCGCTGCTCTTCGCCCGCCGGATCAGCGAGCTCATGGCCGCCCAGGGCAAGTCCATCCTCGGACAGGAATAGACCCGCCTACCCGATGGCTGCCCGTCCGCACTGCGGGCGGGCAGCCCGTTTCTGTAGCGTAGGTGTCCCGCCTGCCTACTCCCAGGCCTGGTACTGGACATCATCCATCGAGTATTGGTGGCTGGTTTGGCCGCTCCTAGAGCCAGGTGACGGCCCCCAGGGCGGGGTGTCTCCGTTCGCGCGTCCTCTGGTACGGCATGGTCGCTGACGGGTAGTCGCTGGCTCGACGAGCCTGCGACAGGGACAGCATGCGCGGGCGAGGAACCGGTGGTCGGCAACCAGAGACCGCGCGTTCGTCGACCGCGCGGCTACCCGGTCGGCATGACTTCAGAACTCGTGGCGGGTAACGAGAGTCGACGGCATTCCACCAGCAGGACGGGGTGAACTGCTGGGGGGGCGTATTGTCCAGACCAGCTCAGTGTCCTACGGATGACGTCGACTTCGTATGAGTACCCTCCGACATGGCTCTGGTCCCGGACCCATACGGGCCGCTCGCGAGCGGCCCCCACCGGACCCGACGGGCTAGGCCCAAACGAAAAACCCTCCCACGTTGCCGTGGGAGGGCTGGAAGATCTGGCGGGAGCGACGAGACTTGAACTCGCGACCTCCGACGTGACAGGCCGGCGCTCTAACCAATTGAGCTACGCCCCCGCGCATATGGAACGCCCCGTTCATAGGGACGGTAGAAAACGGAAACCCTGGCGGGAGCGACGAGACTTGAACTCGCGACCTCCGACGTGACAGGCCGGCGCTCTAACCAATTGAGCTACGCCCCCGCGATGGGTATGCCGTATCAGCAGATCCATACTATGGGTGGCGAATCCCGCTTTTCAAGCGCTGGGCAACGGGATTTCGTGGCCGCCGGGAGAGTGCCCGCTCCGCCGCCAGAGCGGGACCGGAAAGCCGGAACCGATTTGCGGAATCCGCTACGGGAGACGAATGTTGAACCCATGTGCTCGGTTCGGGCAACCGCAATGGAGACCGTTATGGCAGGCAGCGAGTTCGGTGGTGCGGCAAAGGTTGGCAAGAGCATTCTGCATGGTCCGGAATGCCGCTTGCGGGAGGCGTTTGTCGACCGCATCCCCGCCTGGTGCGAAACCTATCACCTGACCATGATGACCCTGCCCTGGGCCGTTCTGGTGGTCCTGGCCGGCTGGCTGGCGAAGGTGCGCGGCAACCTCAACTGGCTGTGGCTGGTGTCGCTCATGATCGTGCTCCAGTACCTGACCGATCTCTTCGACGGGGCCATCGGGCGCAAGCGGAACACCGGGCTGGTGAAGTGGGGGTTCTTCATGGACCATTTCCTCGACTTCATCTTCCAGTGCAGCCTGATCACGGCCTACTACCTGGTGGCGCCGGATGGCTACGGGTTCTGGTTCATGCTGCTGATCGGCCTCACCGGCGGGCTGATGGTGCATTCCTTCCTCTGCTTCGCCGCCACCAACGAGTTCCAGATCTACTTCTATGGCTTTGGTCCCACCGAGGCGCGGATCGGCTTCATCGCCATCAACACCTTCATCATCTACACTTGGCCCCAGTTCTACGAATGGACCCTGCCCGTGCTGACCGTGCTCACCGCCATCGCCTTGGTGGTGCTGGTCTATCGCACCCATCGTCGGCTGTGGGCGCTCGACATGGCCGAGAAGGCCCGCCAGGAAGGAAGCCAATAGGTGCTCCCCATGCCAGGAAAGGCCATGCAACCCGAAGCCCCTCTGCCGCGCACGAAGATGCTGCTCGTCTTCCTGGCCGCGTTTCTCGTCCTTGGTTCCCTGACCATCGCCGCCCTGCGCCTGGGAGCAAGCTACGACCGCATGAACGAGCGGGAACGGGTCATGGCCAGCGCCCGCCAGCGGATCGGACTGCGGCAGGAGCTGTTCACGCGCGTGTTCGGGGTCATCATCCCCGATGTCCATTTCCTCGCCCATCAGAACGAAATCCTCGCTCTGGCGGAGGCGAACACACCCGAGAACCACGCCGCCATCTCCCGCGAAATCGTCAGCTTCATGGAGGAGAAACGGTTCTACGAGCAGTTGCGCTACATCGACGAGACCGGCCACGAAGTCTACCGGGTCGACCTGTACGACTGGA
The DNA here is from genome assembly GCA_003245525.1 of Victivallales bacterium. GTDB lineage: Bacteria > Verrucomicrobiota > Lentisphaeria > Oligosphaerales > Lenti-02 > Lenti-02. The sequence continues at coordinate 8,788 of QKCY01000461.1, forward strand.
AGGCGCGCGTGACGCCGGACTATGCCCTCCAGGACAAGAGCGCATCGCCTTACTTCCAGGCCGCGATGAAACTGGCCCCCGAAGAGGTGTTCGTCTCCATGTTCGACCTGAACATGGAGCATGGCATCGTCCAGGTTCCCTACGATCCGGTGATCCGTTTCTGCGTGGCTGTCTTCGACCACTCCGGGCGCCGTCGGGGAGTCGTGGTGGTGAACTTCCGGGGTGACCGTCTCCTGGACTTGATCTCGGAGGTCAAGGGACCGAGCTCGTTCCATCCCTTGCTGATGGACCGGAACGGGTATTTCCTGGTTGGGCGCAGTCCCCAGGAAGAGTGGGGCTTCATGTTCCCCGACCGGAAGCAATGCCGGCTCCAGACCGACTATCCGGACGTGTGGGAGGATATGCAGCGTGGCGGAACCGGCCAGTTTGTCCGGCACGGGTACCTGTTCACCTTCGCCCGGGCGCGTCCCTTGCCGCCTGGGGCGGTATCGGATACCGCCTACCGCAACGATCCACCCGGTGCCGAGCACCGGGAGTTGGCCCCCGATGACTACTGGTTCATCCTGGCTTCGCTGCTTCCCGAGACCGCCTTCTACGCCCACGCCGGGAGCCTGGTCCGGCATGAATGGGAGATCGCTGCCACCCTGCTGCTGGTGGTGGCCCTGGCCTCCTTGGCCATCGCCCGCGCGCTCATGCGTCTCTGGCGGAACCGGCAGGCCATCCTGCACCTGGCCACGCACGACACGCTCACCGGGCTCCCCAACCGGGCCGTGCTCATGCAGGATATCGCGGAGGCCCGCCTGGACGCCATCCGCTACCAGCGCTCCTTCGCGCTGCTCTTCATCGATCTCGACGGCTTCAAACCGATCAACGACACCTATGGGCACGAGACCGGGGACGAACTGCTTCGCCAAGTCGCCCAGCGGTTCCGGCAGGCGGTCCGCTCGTCCGACACGGTGGCCCGGCTGGGCGGGGACGAGTTCGTGATCCTGCTGGAGAACGTGAGCCGCCCCGAGGATGCCGAAGCCGTCCGCAGCAAAGTCAAGGATGCCCTCGCTCCACCCTTCCAACTGGGCAAGCAGACCTGCATGGTCGGGGCCAGCATCGGGATCGCCACCCTCAACCTGGACCGGCCGGAGAGCGCCGACGACCTCCTGCACCTTGCCGACCAAGCCATGTATGAGGTCAAGATGCAGAGACAGAGCACCCCGCAGCACCCCCCGCCGACCGCCGCCTTCCCCGGCTGAGTTGTTCCGGAACGGTGGCCGGGGGTCGGGAGTCGGCCCGCAGTCTGCCGACGGTTGCGTTGCGCTACCCCTGTTCGCCCCATTGTGCCAGGAAGTCCTGGACCAAGTCGAAGAACAGGGGAACTGGCTTCCGCCCATTCGCCAGCTTCTTGCGTCTGGCCAGAGTCTTGATCGCGAGAACCCATCCTGCCGCCGTAGAAGCCCCCGTTGTCTCGTAGAGCCATGCCGAAAAGTCACGATCGAAACACGCGCCGAGAGTTGGGTAGCATTGGCGGAAGGCAATCGAATGGCCGTCCATGATGGCCTCGAGTTCGGGAAGCGAACGGAAGAACATGCTGGGCCGCCGAGCCGCTTCCTGAAGCAGCTCGCGGCAGGCATTCCGGTAATCGGCCGCGGCATCCGTGGACATAGAGACGGGCCTCCTCCACATCCCCCGGATGTCTCCAGCCGCGGGACTATGATGGTTAGCGCTCGATGGCGTACCAGAGGGTTTTGTACTGGGGGCCGAGGGTGACGCGCCAGGCGCCGGGGGCACCGGTCACGGGGACGGCGGTCGCGGGTTTGCCGTCGGCGGCGAGAGCGGTGACGCGGGGCTTGACCTGGCCGGGGAGGACGAGCTCGGCGGGGACGCCCTGGGCGACGAGGGGGGCGGTGCCCCATTCCTTGCCCACGGTCTTGCGCTGTTCGTCCCAACCCATGTTGGTGTTCTCCACGTGGGTGGCCAGGGCGAGGAGGGCTTTGCCGGACTTGGCCAACGGCTTGCCGTCGGCGGCGACGAGGCCGAAGCAGGCCCAGGTGCCGTCGGGAGGCCGCACGGTCAGGCCGAGGTCGGCCAGTTGCAGGGCCTCGCCACCGATCTCGCCCACGGCGAAGCGGGCGGCAGGAGCGCGGACCAGGAACTGGGGCCGGTCGCCGTCGCGCTGCCAGGTCACGGGGGAGGCACCCCGGCCGGGGGTTGTGGCAAGGGTCGGGGCGGTGCCGCCCTTGGCGAACTGGACGGCGAAGCGGCTGCCGGTCTGCTGTTCGCGGGTGAATACCCCGTCGTTCACCAACGTGTCCGGCGAGAGATAGCCCTGAGCGAGGCTCCGGCGCAGGTAGCGCTCGGGAATGGTCAGAGTGGCAGTGGCGGTGTCTGCCGGGATGAGGCCCAGGCGAAAGACCAGGGAGGCAAGCGGGGCGAAGGCGATCTGGCCCGCATGGCTACTGAGCGTGAAGTAGCCGTTGATCTTGGGATTGACGTAGTTGTCCTCGCGGTTGCCGTAGCAGAACTGGTAGAGGGCGTCCCAGTCCTGCTGGCAGGCGAAGGCGGCGAGCATGGGGAACATCTCGGCGGCATAGTCGCTGGGGGCCGGATGGTCGTACTCGCTCACCGAGAAGGGGAGGCCGGCCAGCCGGTAGGAGGCCAGGCGCTCGAAGGTGCCCGAACCTGGCTTGGCGGCGACCATGGAGGTGTTGCCGATGGTCCAGTTGCCACCGTCCCAGGGCTTGCCGGGGAAGTGGGGGTGCTGCCAGTAGGAATGCATGTCGATGTAGTCGGAGAGCGTGCCCTCGCGATGGAGTCCCCAGAGATTGCCGTAGCTGGCCTGGGTGTCGGCCACCAGTGCCTGCACGCCCAATTCGTCCTTCACGCAGTGCGACATCCGCCGGACGTAGGCGCGTTCGGTGTCCACCAGAAAGGCGCGGAAGTCGGTCCAGGCAGGAGCGGGCCAGACCTCGCGCGGGAGGGGGAGATCCCGGGGAGCCTTGACTCGCGACCCCGGTTTGAAAGGCGGATTGCCGGTGCGCAGGGAGACGTCGGCGAACTCGGCCAGGCCGGCGGCGTCGCCCAGGTTGAGACTCAGGCGCTGTTTGAGTTCGGCGCGAACTCCCTGCACCTGGCTGGTAAGAGTGAATTCCTGCCACTCGGGGGTCAGGTTGATGTTGATGGAGCGGCTCAGGTTGGTCCACGGCGGCTCGGCGAAGCGCAGGGACACGGTGACGCGGCGGGCAGGCTCGGCCCGACCCCGGAGATGGATGGTGTAGGTCATCCCCTCTTGCAGTTCGATGCCGACCTGATGGAGTTGGTAGGCCCAGGCCACCTTGCCCGTTTCCGTCATCTCGATGCGAGCCGCCGCCTTGCCGTCGGGGCCCCGAGTGAACGCAAGATCGCAGACACCGGGCTTGCTGCCTTCGAGCGCCCAGCCCTTGTCGCCATCGGCAAAGGCGGGATTGGTCAGCATCTCCTCGCCCAGGGGGATCAGTTTGCCGGTCCAGGCCTGGCGCAGTTTGCCCAGGCTGGAATAGTTGGTGCCCAGCCACGCCTGCCACTTCGCCTCCAGCGAGGCGCGCAGGGGATCGGGGAGCACCGCCATATCGGAGGCATCAAGCTGCAGGAGGGTGTTCTCGTTGTTCAGTTCGACGAAGGCGATGCCCGGTTCCTGGCTCAGCTTCTTCCCGGTGTAGGGGTTCACCCGGTCGAGCAGATCGCGGGCGTACTGCTCCTGGAGGGCGATGTAGGGATCGTAGAACTTGTCCACGATCTTGCCGTAGCGGAAGGCCCGCTCCTTGGTCATCTTCTCCAGGCCGGGATAGGTGCGGGACACATGAAGATTGATATTCGCATAGATGCCGTTGCGCTTGAGCTCGGCGATGAACCAATCCAGCCGGTCGAGCTTCTCGGGGTCGAGACCGGTCTGGTTGGGCAGCCAGATGTCGCGGGCGTCCATGTGGTGGAAGCGGACGATGTTGAAGCCGAGTTGGCCCATGCGGTCGGCGATCTTGGTAGCCATAGCCTTCTCGGGGAAGGCCCCGGAGAAGGTGACGTTGGTGCCGATGAAGCGAACCCGCTCGCCGGCGGCGTTCACGAAATGCCCATCCTTGGCCGAGATGCGGCTGTCCGCCGGACCATTGCCGAGGAACGAGACGTCCATCGGCGTGCCTGCCAGGCTGTCCAGCGGCGACATGCCGAAGGCGAACCAGCCAGGGGTCTCTTCCGAGACTTGGGCGGCGAGAAAGGGAGCCGCCACGAGAGCGAGAGCGGCAAGGGAACGGCGGACAAGACGCATGGCATGACTCCATTCGGGAGAGGGGTTGAGGAACTGTGAAACGTAGAGGACGCCAGCCCATTTGGCAATGGCCAATCTTCCGGCGGTTGCATTCCGGGAAACCAAGGCCATGGTCAGCAGGTGCGACTTGGACCCTTTGAGGAGCTTTGGTTCCCATGCCACATACGCTGCTTACCATCGAGGAAGCGGCCGCCTATCTCCATCTGGACTGCGGCGATGTCCGCTCCTTGGCCATCCATGGCGAAGTCCCCTGCGAGAAGCGGGGCGACGAGCTGGTTTTCCGGCGAGGCGACCTGAAGGTGTGGTCGTCCCGCCGCATTCTCGGCCTGCGGGGTCGGCATCTGAGCGACTACCACAGCCAGGGCGTGCTGCACCCGCACGACATCTCCGACCATGCCGCCTTGGTGACCGAACTGACCGAGAACAGCCCCTGCGAGCCCCAACTCCAGGCCCGCACCCGTCCCGCCGTCCTGCACGCGATGGTCGAGCTGGCCGAACGCACCGGTCTTCTCTACGATCCCGCCGATCTGCTGGAGGAGCTGCGCGCCCGCGAGGAGATGTGCTCGACCGGCATCGATGGCGGCGTGGCGATTCTCCATCCCCGCTTCCACGATCCCTATATGGTGGAGGATTCCTTTGTCTGCATCGGCCGTGCGGTGCGGCCGGTGCCGTTCGGCGCTCCGGACGGCGGGCAGACCGATCTCTTCTTCCTCGCCTGCTGCCAGGACGACCGCATCCACCTGCACGCCTTGGCCCGGATCAGCCTGCTCTGCCACGCTACCGATCTGCCTGAACGGCTACGCCTCGCGGAAAACGAGGAAGAGATGCATGCTGCGCTCCGCGAGTGCGAGAAGCTGCTGCTGAAGTGATTCCTTCCCCCCCCGGATATTCTGTATCGGAGGTCCCCCATGTTCCGTCTTCTCCTGCTCCAAGCCCTGGCCCTGGCCGTCTCGGCAACCGTCGCCGCCCAGGAAGGGCCCCTGATCCATTGGACCTTCGACGAGGGCCCGGGCGAGCAGGTGAAAGATGTCTCCGGCAACGGGCTGGACGGCACCATGCGCGCCGAATGGGTGGACTCGCCGGTCGGCAAGGCCGCCTTCCTCGACGGCACCAGCCCCCACACCATCTCGGTGAAGCTCGCCGAGGACCAGCGCTTCGGTACGGACTCGTGGAGCTTCATGGCCTGGGTGAAACCCACCCAGTTCGAGATCGAGGACCGGCAGAACCAGCGCCGCGTCTTCGCCTACGGCGTCTTCCCCGACGCCTATCTGGTGATCGACATCATGGCCCGGGGCAATCTGTCCTGCTACTTCTGCTACAAGGCCGAGGACGGGAAGGTGAAGTCGGTCGGCGGCGGGTCGGCGGTGCCGCTGACCGTGGGCGAGTGGGCCCACATCGCCCTGGTCTGCGACCGTGAAGCCAGCAAGATCTGGCTCTATGTGAACGGCTTCGCCGGAGGCGGAAACGGCATTCCGGTCGGCTTCGCCGGCAACTTCTCCCTGGGTGACGAATTGACCATCGGCAACGGCTGGCATAACTACTGGGGCGTGATCGACGAGATCGGGATTTATCGGCGCGCCCTGGCCCCGGAGGAGATCCGGAAGGAGTTCACGTCGCGTCGGGAAGCATTCGGAGCGAAGGAGTCCCCACAGATGCGTGCCGCCATGCAACGGGAAGCCATGAGCAAGCTCTTCGAGTCTGTCAGCACCGCGTGGGCGGCGGGCGACTATGCCGCCGTCCGCGCCCAGTGCGCCAAGGTCCTGGCCGTCGCAGCCATTCCGCCCCATTTCCGCAGCTATGCCCACCTGCGCCTCGCCCAGAGCTACGTGGCCGAAGGCAACCGCGCCGCCGCCCAGGCGGAGTACGCCAAGATCGCCGCCATCGAGGAATACCCCGAAGTCCACCGCTTCGAGGCCACCGAATGCGCCCACGAGCTGGAACGGGTCGCCCAGGGCCTTCCCGCCCAGGACCCCGCCGCCAGCCGGACCCCGATCCCGGTCATCGATAGCTTCGTCGCCGAGGTCTACGTGGCACCCGACGGGAGCGATGCGAACGACGGCTCCCGCCAGCGTCCGTTCCTGACCCTGGCCCGCGCCCGCGACGCCGTGCGCACCCTCAAGGAGGCGGGAGCCAAGGGCCCGCTCGGCGTGCGCATCCTGCCCGGCGTGTATCCGGTGGTGGACACGTTGGCCCTGACCGCCGAGGACTCGGGCAGCGAGGGCGCTCCCGTGGTCTACCGGGCCGAGGAGAAGGGCAAGTCGATCTTCTACGGTGGCACTCGGATCTCCGGTTTCGCGCCGGTGACCGATGCGGCCATCCTGGCCCGGCTGCCCGAGGAAGGACGCGGCAAGGTGCTCCAATGCGACCTCCGCGCCCAGGGCATCACCGACTATGGCGAACTCAAGGTGCGCGGCTTCGGTCAGCCCCCCTCCCCGCCCACGCTGGAACTGTACTTCAACCGCCAGCCCATGACCCTGTCCCGGTGGCCGAACCAGGGCTTCGTCGGCATCCGCAGCCTGGTCGAGCCCGGTTCCCGGGAGGAGGGCAAACCCTCGGTCATCGAGTACGAGGGCGACCGACCGGCCCGCTGGACCCAGGCCGAAGACCCCTGGCTGTTCGGCTACTTCCGCTTCCTCTGGGCCGACGCCACCATCAAGGTCGGCCAGATCGACACCGCCGCCCACACCATCACCACCGCCGAGGCCTACAAGTACGGCACCGGCATGGAGAACAAACAGGGCATCCACTACTACGCCTTCAACCTGCTCGAAGAGATCGACGAACCCGGCGAGTGGTATCTCGACCGCAACGCCGGCATCCTCTACTTCTACCCGCCCAGCGATCCCGCCCAGGCCACTATCGAGATCGGTCTGTTGAGTGTCCCCATGATTACCATGGAGGGTGTCAGCGACGTGCGCCTGGAAGGTCTCGTCTTCGACTTGGCCCGCTACAACGGCCTGACCATCACCGACAGCTCGCGCTGCCTGGTCGCGGGTTGCACCATCACCCGCATGGCGGGCAACGGCATCACCATCCAGGGCGGCAGCGAGGACGGGCTCTTCGGCTGTGATATCGACACCATCGGCCGCCGGGCCAGCGAAGTCATCGGCGGCGAGCGGGAAACCCTTACCCCCGCCCATCACTTCGTCGAGAATTGCCAGATTCATGACTTCGGTCGCATCGACCGCACCTACACCCCCGCCATCCAGCTCGAAGGTGTCGGGAACCGGGTTGCCCACAACCTCATGTACGACAGCCCGAGCAGCGTCATGCGGATCGAGGGCAACGACCACCTGATGGAATACAACGATGTACACAGCGCCGTGCGCGAGTCCGACGACCAGGGGGCCATGGAGCTCTTCCGCAACGCCACCTACCGGGGCGTGATCTTCCGCTACAACCGCTTCCGCAACGTGGGCAAGACCGGGGCCGAGTCCGCCGTCCACGGCCAAGCCGCCATCCGGTTCGACGACGCCATCAGCGGCATGCTCGTCTACGGCAACCTCTTCGTCCGCAGCGCCAACGGCCATTTCGGCGCGGTCCAGATGAACAGCGGGCGCGACAATCTCATGGACAACAACCTCTTCGTGGACTGCAAACAGGGCGTCAGCGGCGGCTGGAACGCGGGCAACAACGTCTGGAAGATGCTGCGGGAAAAGAAGGACGTAGCCGGCTTCTTCACCAACGAGCTCTATCTGCGGCGCTACCCCCTCATCGCCACCATGCTCGACGAACCCGCCTACAACCATCTCTGGCGCAATGTATTCGTCACGTGCGGCCGGGCCGCCACGGGCAACTCTGCCGCCCTGGACCTCTTCCAGAACGCCGAGTTCGACCACGATCCCGGCTTCGTCGGCCCCGACGACTACAACCTGAAGCCAAACTCACCCGTCTTCGCCCAGACCGGGTTCCGCCCCCTGCCCCTGAGCGAAGTGGGCCTCTACGAGCACCCCCTCCGCGCCACCTGGCCGGTGAAGACCACCCCCGTCGAAGTCCCCGACTGGCGGGGTGGTGAGAAGCACTAGGCTTTCCTGAGCCTTTCCTCCCGATGGACGACATGCATAGAAAAACGGATTTTTTACGCATGTCGAGTGGGGATATCCGTAATTGATACGGTATTCTATGTACATACCGGCACACTGACGGCACGTACTGGCCATTGGTAGGGAATCACCATGCCTGCTCTGATGCCCTTGGAGCATCTTCCTCTCGAGCGGTTCGAGACGGCGACCATTCTGAAGAAGCTCGCTTCGGCCAGCCGTAACTTGGCCGAGCTGAAGGGGGTGGCTGCTTCCATCCCCCACCAGGGAATCCTGATCAACACCTTGGGCATGCGGGAAGCCAAGGATAGCTCGGCAATCGAGAACATCGTGACGACCCATGATGAGCTATTCAGGGAAGACGCCTCTCCGGACGGGGGGGTGAATCCGGCGGCGAAGGAGGTCATGAGGTACCGGCAAGCCTTGCGGGTTGGGTTCGAGGGTGTGCAGGAGACTGGACTCCTTACCCTGAATCAGGTCATCGCGATCCAGGTTGAACTGGAACGAAACACGGCTGGTATACGGCGGCAGGCAGGCACGGCTTTGGTGAACGGTGCCGGGGAAACGGTTTATACGCCACCCCAGGACCATGCAACCATTCTTGCCGCTATGGGCGACCTGGAGAGATTCATCAACGATGACGGCCTGTACGCTGCCGATCCGCTGATCAAAATGGCACTCATCCACCACCGGTTCGAGAGCATCCATCCCTTCTACGACGGCAATGGCCGGACGGGTCGTATTCTGAACGTGCTCTACCTCGTCAAGCAAGGGTTGCTCAGTATTCCCGTGCTGTACCTCAGTCGCCACATCGTGCGTACCAAGTCCGAGTACTACCACCTCTTGCAGGCGGTTCACGACCAGGACTCCTGGGAGGACTGGGTGCTATACATGTTGACGGCGGTCGAACAGACAGCCCCCGCAGCGATCCAGACAGTTCATGGAATCCGTACGGCTCTGCTCGCGACCAAGCACCAAATCCGGGCAAAGTACAGTTTCTACAGTCAGGATCTGATCAACAACCTGTTCACCCATCCCTATACGAAGATCAGTTTCCTGGAACGGGATCTTGGTGTTTCGCGCACAACCGCCACCAAGTACCTCGATATACTTGCTGAGGACGGCATTCTCCGCAAACTGAAAGTCGGTCGCTCCAACTATTACGTGAATGTCGTGCTGAATCAGGTTCTCACCGGAGGGGATCAGTCACCGTAGACGCTTGCCTTGGAGCTGAGACCGGAAAGCCCTGGTGGGTTCTTGGTGTCTTCTGCCTGCGGACGGGCAGGAAATTGGGTTCATGACTATCGACCATACCAGGATTCGCGAGATCATCGAACGCTTCCAGTCGCTGGATCTTTGCGCGGCTTACTATGCCAAGGATGCCGTGCGGATGGAGTATGTGGGCGAGGTTGTGCCCAGCACGGGGGATGTCCTCCGCCGGGCCTTTGCTTGTGCGGATCGCGTTCTTGATGTTGGCTGCGGCGATGGACGACGGTTGCTGGCGAACGCTGGTCGGTTGCGCCAAGGGATCGGGATCGACGAATCGCGAGACATGATTGCGGTCGCCCGGCGGGCACGGGATGCTCGGGGTATCCAGAACCTGGATTTCCAGGTGGCCAAGGCAGTTGCCATGCCCTTTGCCGATGCCGTGTTCGATCTGGTGTTCACCGAGCGGGGACCCCTGGGCCACTGCGATGCGACTTTGGTCGAGGCCCTGCGCGTGTTGTGCCCTGGTGGATCCATTTTCGTCGAGACCCTCGGCGATTGGACCACGCTTGCGCAGGAGCGGGAACGGTTTCTCCGGCACGGCGTGGCGATCCAGGCATTGGCCGCTCGGCGGCAGACTCTCGTTTTCGGGGATTTCTACGAATACCTGACCTACCGATGTTCGGTCTGGGTCTACTGCGGGGAATGCCTTCCCTCTCCCGATGACCACGAGTTCTTCACGCAACTGCGGGCCGAAGCAGCCGACCCCGACGGTTGCGTCTCGCGCCCCTACGAAACCATTTGGGTCGCAGGCAGCAAGCGCTAGGAAACTCGGCTCTCCTCCCGAGCCTCGGCGGCCGTCTCGGCCGAATCCATGATCCGCTCGAGCCCCTCGTGCAGGGTGTCCCAGGCGGCCAGGGCGTTCTGGACCGAAGGCTGGCGATAGGCTCTGGCCGTGGTCATGGCGGCGATGACACCACCGATCAGCTCGCCGATGGCGGTCCCGATGGCACCGCCCAGCGCGATGGCACCGCCAAAGAGAACGATGGGAACCCGCATGCTGGTGATCTGGAGTTCGCGCATGATCAGCTGCAGCACGAAGAAGAGCAGGACGCATAGCCCCCCCGCGCAGATCAGTTTCAGCCAACCGGCCAGTTCCTTGCCGAGCTTCTCGGCCCGTTCCACGGCGGGGATCACGCTTTCGGCGGCGATGGAGTAGGAGAAGTACCGCTTCTCCTCCCCATGCACATAACGGATGTTCTTGCCGCCCATGCAGGTGATCTCGGTCCGCCAACCAGCCGTACGCACCGACAGGCCCAGCTCCTTCGCCGGCGGTTCCCGCAGGACGACCTCGTAGCCACCAGTCCGGGGATACAGGTACCGGACCAACTCGCCGATCGCGCGCGAAATACCTTCGGCAACCGTCTCCATGCCATCGGTCGCCGGACCCAGGCTGATATCGCGCATATACCGGGTTTCGGGGAATTCGGCCATGCTCGTTCCTCTCCGTCAGGCTTTCCCAGCAAGTTGCCGAGGGAACCATGAACACGGGGCCCATGGCATCCAGACCTAAGAGAGGATGCTCGGTCCCCTCTGTCCAGTCGTCTGCCCGAATCCGGGGGAAAGGAAACACCCCGCCAACCGTTGCCGGTGGCGGGGTGCCGAGGGGAACTGCCGACGGGTTGCCCCGTCGGCAGCGGAATAGTGGAACCTAGAGGATGTCGCCGAGGGTCTTCATGAGCTGGAAGCGCTGCATGGCGTCGGCTTCCGCGGCGGCGAAGAGACCGTCGGCCTCGCCGGGAGCGGTCTTGTAGAGCGAGGTGTAGCGGCGCTCGCTCTTGATGAACTCCAGGAAGGTGCCATCGGGGTCCTTGCTCTCGAAGGCCAGCTTGCTGCCCTTCTCTCCCGCGGGGTTGTAGCGGTAGAGGGGGTAGTAGCCGGTCTCGACTGCACGCTTCATCTCTTCCTGGCTGCACATCATGTCAATGCCATGGTTGATGCAGGGCGCGTAGGCCAGGATGATGGAGGGGCCGTCGTAGGCTTCCGCTTCCTGGAAGGCCTTGAGGCACTGGTTGCGGTTGGCACCCATGGCAATGGACGCGACGTAGATGTGGCCGTAGCTCATCATCATCAGGCCCATGTTCTTCTTGCCCATGCGCTTGCCCGCGTTGGCGAACTTGGCGACGGCACCGATCGGGGTGGACTTGGAGGCCTGGCCGCCGGTGTTGGAGTACACCTCGGTGTCGAGCACCAGAACGTTGATGTTCTTGCCGCTGGCCAGGGCGTGGTCCAGACCGCCGTACCCGATGTCGTAGGCCCAGCCGTCACCACCGAAGATCCAGACGGACTTGTCGACGAAGTAGTCGGCCAGTTCCAGGACCTTGGCGAGGACGCACTTGGCGCAGTCGCAGGTGCTGCCGGCGACGGCCTTCTCGAGGAGGGGACGGACGGCGCGCTGGGCGGCGAGGGCTTCGGCGCCCTTGCTGTCCCACAGGCTCATGCAGGTCTCGAGCGCGGCCTTGAGGTCGGCGCTGAGCTCGCATTCGAGGGCCTTGGCGACCGCTTCCTTCAGGAGGCCGCGGTTGCTGTCCACGGCCAGGCGCATGCCCATGCCGTACTCCGCGTTGTCCTCGAAGAGGCTGTTGCCCCAGGTCGGGCCGTAGCCTTCCTTGCTGGTGCAGTAGGGGATGGTCGGGAAGGTGCCGCCGTAGATGGAGGAGCAGCCGGTGGCGTTGGCGATCATCATGCGCTCGCCGAAGAGCTGGGTGACCAGCTTGACGTAGGGCGTCTCGCCGCAGCCCGCGCAGGCGCCGGAGAACTCGAACAGGGGCTTCAGGAACTGGGAGCCCTTGACCGTGCTCGGGTTGGCGGTGCCCAGGACGTTGTCGGGCAGAGCGTCGAAGAACTCGGCGTTCTGACGCTCGCCGAGGGCGCGCTCGGCTTCCAGGGTGCTGATTTCGAGGGCGGCCTTGGGGCAGGTCTTGATGCAGACGCCGCAGCCGGTGCAGTCCTCGATGTAGACCTGGATCTTGTACTTCAGATCCGCGTCCTTCTTGCTCTTGTTGTCCACCGCCACGAAGGTGGCGGGGGCGCCGGCCAGGTCGGCCTCGGCGATCTGCTTGGCGCGGATGACGGCGTGCGGGCAGGCCATCACGCACTGGTTGCACTGGATGCAGTTGTCGGCGATCCAGTGGGGCACGCGGGGAGCGATACCGCGCTTCTCCAGGCAGCTCGTGCCGCTGGGAATGATGCCGTCGAAGCTCATCTGGCTCACCGGCACATCGTCGCCCTTCAGGTGCATCAGGGGCAGGATGATGTTCTTGGCGAAGTCGCTGGCGTCGTCGGCGACCAGCTTCGGGGGCACGTAGGCATCGACGCCGGCCAGGCTGGCCGGGATCTGCACCTGCTCGACGGCGGCGACGGTGCCGTCGATGGCGTCCCAGTTCATCTTCACGATGTCCATGCCCTTCTTGGCGAAGGACTTCTCGGCGGCCTTCTTGATCAGCTTGATGGCCTCGTCCTGGGGCAGGATGCCGCTGAGGGCGAAGAAGGCGGTCTGCATGACGGTGTTGATGCGGTTGCCCAGACCGACCTTCTCGGCGATCTTGAGCGCGTCGATGCAGTAGAACTTGATCTTCTTCGCGAGGATCGTCTCCTGCATGTCGCGGGTCAGGGTCGCGAAGATGTCCGCGGCGGTGTGCTCGGAGTTGAGCAGGAAGACGCCGCCCTCGGCGATGCCCTTCAGCATGTCGAAGCGACCGACGTAGGCGGGGTTGTGGCAGGCCACGAAGTCCGGCTTGGTGATCAGATAGGGGCTCTGGATCTTCTTCTTGCCGAAGCGCAGGTGGCTGATGGTGATGCCGCCGGACTTCTTCGAGTCATAGGAGAAGTAGCCCTGGGCGTACATGTCGGTGTAGTCGCCGATGATCTTGATGGAGTTCTTGTTGGCGCCGACCGTACCGTCGGAGCCCAGACCCCAGAACATGCAGCGGCTGGTGCCGGCCGGCTCGGTGTCGATCTCCTCGCCGAGGGGGATGGAGAGGTTGGTCACATCGTCCACGATACCGACCGTGAAGCCGTGCCAGCCATTGTTGTCGAGGTGGTCGTAGACCGCCTTGACCATGGTGGGGGTGAACTCCTTGGAGGAGAGGCCGTAGCGACCGCCGATGATGGTCAGGTCGGAGCGGCCCTTCAGGGCGGTGCAGACGTCGACGTAGAGGGGCTCGCCGATGGCGCCGGGCTCCTTGGTGCGGTCGAGAACGGCGATCTTCTTGGTCGTGGCGGGGATGGCGCCGAGGAAGGCTTCGACCGAGAAGGGACGGTAGAGGTGGATGACGACGGCACCGACCTTCTCGCCCTTGGCGACGAGGTAGTTGATGGTCTCCTCGATGGTCTCGCAGCCGCTACCCATGGCGATGATGATCTTCTCGGCATCGGGGGCGCCGATGTAGTCGAAGAGCTTGTACTTGCGGCCGATCTTGGCGCCGACGATGTCCATGTACTTCTGGACGATGCTGGGAACGGCGTCGTAGTACTTGTTGACCGTCTCGCGGCCCTGGAAGTACACGTCGGGGTTCTGGGCGCCGACCTTGACCGGATGGGCCTCGGGACGCATGGCGCGGGCGCGGAACTGCTCGACGTACTTCATGTCCAGCAGGCTGGCGATGGTGTCGTAGTCGATCATCTCCACCTTCTGGATCTCGTGGGAGGTCCGGAAGCCGTCGAAGAAGTTCAGGAAGGGGACATAGGCTTCGAGGGTGGCCAGGTGGCTGACCAGGGCGAGGTCCATGGTCTCCTGGATGGAGCTGGCGGCCATGAGGGCGAAGCCGGTCTGGCGGACGCTCATCACGTCGGAGTGGTCGCCGAAGATGGAGAGGGACTGGGCGGCCAGGGAGCGGGCCGAGACATGGAAGACGGTCGGCAGCATCTCGCCGGCGATCTTGTACATGTTCGGGATCATGAGCAGGAGGCCCTGCGAGGCGGTGAAGGTGGTACCGAGCGAGCCGGCGCTCAGGGCGCCATGCAGGGCGCCGACCGCGCCGCCTTCGGATTGCATCTCGACCACATTCAGCACGCGGCCGAAGATGTTCTTCTGGTTCATCGAGGCCCACGTGTCCGCGTACTCGCCCATGGTCGAGGACGGGGTGATCGGGTAGATCGCGGCTACGTCGCTGAACGCATAGGCTACGTGCGCCGCCGCGAAGTTGCCGTCGATCGACATCATTTTGCCAGCCATTGAGATGCTCCTTTCGGCTTGGTCCTGAGAAACGCCAAACGCATTGTGCGGAAACAAACGGACAGTCGCGCGGCGTCGGCAAAAGGGCGCAGTGGTCTGGCTCTGCTTGGGCAGTTGCGCGAAAAGGCGCGCAATTGCCTATGCCGCACGGAATTCTGCAAACAGAAAAACGGCCTGAAATCGCACAGGCAAATCAGCGTGTTACTGTAGGTCTAGGCAAACGGTTTGCAAGCCCGTTCGGGTGTTCCGGGTGTTAGGGGTCCATTGGTTCCGGGAGAGGCTCGCGGCAGAATGCAGACGAAGGACGGGATGGTGGCGGCGCGGGTGGCGGGCTGGTTGGGCGGCTTCTTCGTGCCGGACGCCTGCCCGGTCTGCGCCGGGGCCATGGGCACGGCGGGCGGCGAGCTCTGTCCGGACTGCGCCGGTCTGCTGGTGGAACTGCCGGAGCCCCGGTGCGCCCACTGCGGCGGCGCGGCCGACAGCGCCCTGGAAGTCTGTGGCGAGTGCCTGCGGATCGGGACCCGGCCCTGGCGGCACGCGGTCTCGGTCTTCGCCTATGGCGGCGTCACGCGCGACCTGGTCCACCGCCTGAAATACGGCGGGCAGCCCTACCTCGCGCGATTCCTGGGGCGGCGCATGGCGCGGGCCTGGAGCCTGCACGGCACCGGTGTCCCCGACGTGGTGGTGCCGATACCGCTGCACTGGTGGCGACGGTTGCGGCGGGGCTACAACCAGGCGGAGCTGCTCGCTCGGGAGGCGGCCGAGGCCCTTGGCCTGCCCGTGCTTCCGGCTCTCGTGCGCACGCGGGCGACCCGTCGACAGGCTCTGCTTGATATCGACCGTCGCCAAGCTAATGTGAAGGGAGTTTTCGCTTCCCGGCCACGTTGGTCGGTCCGGGGGCGACACGTCCTCCTCTTGGATGACGTGCTGACCACCGGTCACACTCTGGGCGAGGCCGCGAGGACGTTGCACACAGCGGGTGCGCTGGCAGTCAGTGTCCTCACCGCGGCCCGAGGATGAGCAAGCCAATGCCTCTTTTCCGTAAAACGAAATACTCCACGTTGCGTATGGTCGGCAAGCGGGACATCCCGGCGGGATTGTGGAAGAAGTGCAAGGGCTGCGACGGCGTGGTCTACACCTCCAAGCTGGAGGAGAACGGCCAAGTCTGCCCCCTGTGCGGCTACCACTATCCGCTCACGGCCGATGAGCGCATCGATCTGCTGACCGATGCGAACTCCTTCGTGGAGCAGGACATGGAGCTGCGCTCCGGCGATCCCCTGGCGTTCGCCGCCGCGGGGGTGAGCTACCGCCAGAAGTACCAGGAAGCGGTCGACAAGACCGGGGTCAACTCCGCGATCCGTTGCGGCCTGGCCAGCCTGGACAAGCAGCCCTATGCGCTGGGCGTCATGGACTTCCGCTTCATGGGCGGCAGCATGGGCTCCGTGCTGGGCGAAAAGGTCGCCCGCATCACCGAGACGGCGACTGCCGAGGGCGTGCCCCTGGTCATCGTCACCGCCAGCGGCGGTGCCCGGATGCAGGAGGGCATGTTCAGCCTGATGCAGATGGCCAAGACCAGCGGCGCGCTGGCCCGGCACGCCGAGGCAGGCCTGTCCTACATCGTCGTCATGACCCATCCCACCACCGCCGGTGTCACTGCCAGCTTCGCCTCCCTGGGCGACGTGATCCTGGCCGAACCCGGTGCCCTGGTCGGTTTTGCGGGGGCCCGCGTCATCAAGCAGACCACCCAGTCCGAGTTGCCCGAGGGCTTCCAGAGCGCCGAGTTCCTCATCGAGCACGGCTTCATCGACCGGGTCGTGCCTCGCGCCGACCTGCGCCACGAGCTCTCCCTGCTCCTCGACTACCTGACCACCGGCCAGCGCGCCTAGTCGGTGGCGGCTGCCGGTTGGGCGGCGGGACTCTGGGCGGGAGCATCCGGTTCGTCGCTCCACTTGGCATAGCCCTTGGGCTTCGGGGGATCGACCTCTTCCGTCGCCGCGGGAGCCAGGGCGTCCGGGCTGTCCGCCGAACCCTTGGGACGGTAATGGTCCCACAGGAGGAAGGCGGCAAGAATGAGGACGATGACGACGATCAGCGCTTTCATGGCTCGCACTCCTACCACAGACCAACGGACTCGGCGGTAATCTGCGTCCCCAACTCCCGATGGTCAACCATGCCGGGGCGGATCAGCGAATGGCGACGCAGGATTCCCACAGCTTGGCGAACTCGCGGGCGAAGGCGGCGAGCAGGGAGGGATCGGCGAGCACGACGATGTTCTCCTGGTTCTGCTCGGAGGCGCTGCGGGTCCAGTTGAAGCTGCCGTTCACCAAGGTGCGTCCGTCGAAGATCGCGAACTTGTGGTGCATGTGGGCGGGGCTGTGGTCGATCTTCACCGGGATGCCTTGGGAAGCCAGGCGGCGAACGTCGCTGCCGTGGTCGTTGGCCTTGTCGTCGTCGGAGATGATGCGCACCTTGACGCGGCGGCGATGGGCGGCGAGCAGTTCGTCGCTGATCCGGTCGTCGGCCACGGTGAAGACGCAGACCTCGATGCTGGACCGGGTGTTGCGGACCAGTCCGACGATCTGGTCCACGCAATGGTTGCCGGGGCTGAAGTAGGCGGCGGACGGGGTGGCCCCCAGGGGGGCCGCTGCCGCATCGACGCTGCGCACGACCTGCTCCAGCCACTGGAGGGCTTCGTTGCGGTGTTCCGCCGACCGCCGGAACTCCTCGGCCACCAGATCGAAGGCGTGGTTGCGGACGTAGTTCAGGGTCTCGTGATCGTGGTTGAGGTCGGCAAAGAGCGCCCGGAGGGCCTGGCGCTCGCCCTTGGACATGGTGCAATCGGCGAAGCTGTCGGCCAGGGCTTGGTCCAGGACTTCGCGGGTGGGGGGTTGGTTGGGCATCTCTCTCTCCGTGGGTTAGGCCCGACCGGGCCAGGTCCACTGGCGCAGGTCGTGGCTCCAGGCCAGCCCCAGCGTGCTGGCGCTGACGTGTTCGTGGCATCCTGGCAGTTCGGCGCTGCCGTGGTAGAACAGCAGGTAGACCCCGAGACCGGGTTCGGTGCGGGCATCGAGAATGGTCCCGGCGGTGAGGCGGCGGCGGGCCCAGGGCCAGGCCGGATAGCCCAGCAGAATGCGCTCCGGGGCCAGCTCGCGGAAGTGGCATAGGTCGGGCGAAGCCAGCAGGCCCATGCCGTCGGCCCCCGGCGAGTGCATCAGCAAGTACTCGCCGTCCTGGACCAGAGCGCTGACGTTCTCCCCGCAGTCGGTACGCCCCACGTATTCCCAATGGCACAGGTCGCGGGAGCGGGAGATGCTCACCCCGTTCTGCTTGTAGAAACACCACCAGAGGGTGGGATCGTCCTTGTCGCGGAGCAGATAGGGATCGATCATCCGCCCCATGCCCTTCTCGTCCACCCCGTCGCCCTTGACCCGGAGCAGTTCCGGCTCGCTCCAGGTCTCCAGGTCCCGGCTGCGCATGGTGTAGAGGCGGCAGGTGTCGTCGCCGATGTAGCCGCTCGGCGGGGTGGGGTAGGTCTGGAGGCACATCACCCAGTCGTCGCCATCCCGCACCACGTTGCCGGGACTCGACCAGTTGCGGGGATCGCCGGGCGGGGTCAGGGGCCGGGGGGTCGTCCAGGTTACCAGATCGCGGCTGCGGATCTCGGCCAGATGGCTGCGCATGCCGCCGCCCGGCAGGGCGTGGTTCTCGGTGAACCAGAGCCGGATCTCGCCGTCCACCAGCAACGCCGCCGGATCGCGGTAGCTCACCGTCGGAGTGCCGACGAGGAACCGGGGATCGGACAGACGGGCGAGATCGAACACGGACGGCTCCTGGCTAGCGGCTGAGCGACGGGTTCAGGCCGATCAGATAGACGGGGTCGGCGGTCAGGGTCACGTCGGCTGCGGAGGGCAGCATGTTGCCGAGCACGTCGTGGACCGTTTTGGTTCCCTGAATCCGGACCGGGATGGGATCGCCCGCGCTCCAGGCTACGAGGACCTTCCAGTTGCCCGGCAGCGCGAGGCGCAGTCCGTAGGCATCGCCATCCTGCCAGAGTTCGGGCTGGGTGCCACCGGCGGTGAGGCGCGTGAACACGGCGGCGGTCACGACCGCGGGCTTGGGCGCCCAGTTGAACCGCTGGTGCCAGACCACGCCGAAGTTGTTCTCGTTGTACTCCCGCTTGAAGCCGTCGTTCTTGAAATCGTACCAGTAGACCCGGTCCACCACGCCCGTGCCCCAAAGCAGGGCGAGGGTGCGGACCATCATCCGGGCCTGGGTGAGCTCGTCCACCCCGCGCGGATCGGTGTGGGTGGGCCAGCCGATCTCGGTGATCCACACCCGGTCGGAGGCACCGTACTGCCGGGCCAGTTCGGACACGTGGCGGACCTCGCCCACCAGATCGGTGGCTTCCGGTGTCCGGGGGTAGCGGTAGCTGTGGACCGAAAAGGCGTCCATGGCCTTGGGCGCGCCCTGGAGAATCCCGTCGATCTGGGCCAGATGGTGCTCGCTGTGGTCGCCGCCGATGCCGATGACCGTGGCCTTGGGATTGCCTTCACGGACGGCGGGGTAGGCGGCGCGGATCAGCTGGGCGTACATCTCCGGCGTGTGCTGGCCGGGGCGGTCCTTCATGCCGCAGCCGCCGCTCCACTCGTTCCAGATCTCGAAGGTGTCCACCCGGTCCGCCAGCGAACGGGCCATGAACTCGGCGTAGCGCGCGAAGCCCGCCACCGCCTCGGGGGAGTTGGGGAAGCCATGGTCGTCGTAGAACCGGTTGGCATAGTCGAGGATGACGAGGGGCGCGATGCCCAGGGCGCGGCACTTGGCCAGGTAGGCGGAGGTGTCTGCCGGGATGGCGAGCTCTCCCTTGGTTCTCTCCACTTCATCCCAACTCAGTTCGTCGCGCAGGTGCCCGAACCCGTAGCGGGCGAGCAGGTCCATGCCTTCGCTGGGCCAGGCGGAGGGCCGCTTGAAGTGGGTGCAGAAGCCCACGAAGTCATTGCGTTTGGCAGCAGGCTCGGACAGGACCGCGCTGCGGAAGATACGCCGGTCCACCACGGAGCCATCCGCGGCCCGGAGTTTGAGGTCGCACGTGTAGAAGCCGGGCCTGGCGAGCTCCAAGGCCGGAACCGCCTCCCCGACGGGGCTCTCGCCTTGGGCGATCACCGTCCCCAGATAGTCCTGCCACAGCCACGCGACCCGGGTGCCCGGGCCGCTCACCCGCAGGGCCACCTTGGTCCGCGGCTCGTAGACATTGCCCAGTACTTTGGGCTCCACCTCGATGGCCATTTCGCCCAGAGGCTTGCGTTCGCGCACCAGGGCCACATCGTCCAGCCAGAGCGTGCAGTCGCCCTTGAACCCCTGGCTAGGGCGATCGCCGACGATGGTCTGCAACTTGCAGGGATAGTCCAGCTTGTGGTTGCCGTCGCCACCCCAGGAACCAGCCGGGGAGGCAAAGCTGGTGGCCGCATAGAGCCATTGGCCGTCGGGACTCCGGCCATAGTCGCGAGGCAGGTTGAACTGGTGGGTTTCGCCGGTGGCGTCGACAATCCGCATCCGCAGACTGATCGGGGCACCCTCGCGGCGGAACCAGAACCCGACGCCCAGGCCCGCTTCCGGGATCACGGCGTCGGGCCCCACGTTGATGTATTCCAGCTTCTTGTCGCCGGTGAAACTGGCTTCGATCCGCAGCGAGGCCTGGCTGCTGTGGGCGGTCGTCGTATCCAGGGCGATCTGGGTCCGGGGCTGTTGCTCGCCGTTCGCGGCCTTCCAAGTGCCCAGGCCATCCTCGAAGGAGGCCAGCACGGTGACCGTCTCGAACCGCTCGGCGCAGTCGCGGTCGGCCTCGGGACAGGAGATCGGCTCCCAGGCGGAGGCGAGAAACGAACCAAGGAGGACGACAAGGGCGACTGTCTGCTTCACGGGCAAGAACCTGCTAGCTGGAGGTGAGTTGGCGCGGAACGGTCCGCAACTCTACCGCCAAGCCAGCCGCGGTGCCAGCCACCGACCCGTCTCAGTCGGCCGACGGAATCTCGTTCAGCACCAGCCAGTAGAGACCGAGATGGCGGATTGCCTCGCTGAACTGGCCGAAGTCCACCGGCTTGCGGATATAGCTGTTGGCCCCGAGGGAGTAGCCGTCGATGATGTCCCGGTCCTCGTTCGAGGAGGTGAGGATAACCACCGGCAGGTACCGGGTCCGCTCGTTGCCGCGGATCTCCCGCAGCACTTCGAGGCCGTCCACCCGGGGCAGCTTCAGATCGAGGAGAACCACGGCGGGCAGCTTGCCCGGTTCCTGCCCGTCCTTGCCGAACAGGTGTTCCAGGGCCTCCACGCCGTCTTCGGCCACCACCAGCTCGTTGGCGATGTTGTGCCGCGACAGGGCATGGCGGGTCAACTCGATATCGTTCGGGTTGTCTTCGACCAGCAGGATGACCTTGGCATTGGCGGCATTCATGGGACTACCTCCCGGAGTGGGTCGGCGCAGGCTCGTCGGGCAATGGCGGAGGAGGCTCGGCAGGGGGGACGAGGGAGAAGAAGAACGTGGCGCCCCGGCCTGGCTCGGCCTCCGCCCAGATCCGTCCTCCGTGGCGTTGGACGATGCGCTGGACAATGGTCAGGCCAATTCCCGTGCCGGGGTATTCGGCGGGTCTGTGCAGGCGCGAAAACGGCACGAACAGCTTGTTGGCATACTGCATGTCGAATCCGGCACCATTGTCGCGAACATAGTGGATGTCCCCGGCATCGGCAACTGTTCCGTCCGCGTGGCCGGCTTCGAGGCGGCCGAACTGGATGCGGGGCTCGGCGGCCAGCCGGGTGAATTTCCAGGCGTTGCCCAGCAGGTTGGACAACACGATCCGCAACATGCGCGGGTCCCCTTGGACCTCGATGCCGTCCTCGACCGACACCTGGACCTGCCGTTGCGGCTCCTCCTGAGCCAGATCGGCCAGCACCTCCCGGGCCAGGCGGCTCAGATCCACCAACTCGTAGTGCAGATCGCGGCGGCTGATCCGGGACAGGGCCAGGAGACTGTCGATCACCTGCCCCATCCGCTGGCTCTCCCGATAGATCCGGCCCAGATGCTCCTGGGCTTCGCCATCCAGGCTGGTGCCGTGTTCGTCCAGCAGAATCTCGCTGAAGCCGCTAATGGTCCGCAGGGGCGCGCGCAGATCGTGGGAGACCGAGTAGCTGAAGGCTTCCAGTTCCTGGTTGGCCGCGCGCAGTTCCCGCCCGGTGGCCGCTAGTTCCCGGTTGGTCCATTGCAGGTCTTCGAGCAGGTTCACCATGGCCCGGTTGACCACCTCGGTCTCCCGGACCTGGTCACGCAACTCGTTGGTGCGCTCGCGGACCCGGGCCTCCAGGGTGGCGTTCAGTTCACGGAGGGAGGCCTCGGTCTGGCGGCGGCGGGTGATGTCGGCCGCCACCGCCAGGATGGCGGGCTGGCCGTCGGACCAGTGGATG
>QKCY01000512.1 GCA_003245525.1 Victivallales bacterium
TAGGGTCATGGGGGCACCCTTGCTGGCCATGACGTGGCCGATGAAGAACCCCGCGTTCTCGACCTGGAGACCATCGACTTCCAGCAGAATGTCGCCCTTCCTGAGGCCCGCCCGCTCGGCCGGGCTGTCCTTGGCGATCTCGCCAAAGGCCACCGGCGCCTGCACCTCGAAGAAGGGATAGCCAAGCCCCTCGACCAGCGGATTGGCATGGGGTTTGTAGGAGATCTCCTTCTCCTCGCCGTCCCGCAGGACCGTGAGGTTGATCGTGTCGGTGGCCAGGACAATCTGTTCCAGCATCTGCTTGGAGCCGCGGGTGAACTCTTCCCCGTCGACTTTCACGATGCGGTCCCCCCGCCGAAGCCCGGCCACATACTCGGGATTCAGTTCCGGGTGGTAGGTGATCTCGTGCGGCTCCGTCTCGCCCTCGCGTTTGACGGTGAGGACGATGGGCTCCTCGCTGGCAGGAAGATCCTTGGCGATCTCTTCGAGGTAGGGGCTCTTCGCCTCGGCTCCGTTCACGGTCAGGATGTCGTCCTTTATCTTCAGCCCGTCCTTGTAGAGGGGCATGACGGTCGGGACGCTCAGCACGGTACACTCGTGGGAGGGGATGGGCTCCCAGGTGCCGAACCACCAGATGAAGAGGCCGAGGAAGAAGCCGAAGAGCACGTTTGCCAGCGGGCCGGCCACAGCGGTCAGGGCCCGGCTGACGGGAGGGCCGTTGGGCAGCGGGGTGCCGTCGGAGGTCTTGGGCTCGTCGCTGGGATCGAGCTGGGGCAGGGCCACGTAACCGCCGAAGGGCAGGGCGCTGATGATGTACTCCACCCCGTTGACCGTGGTTCCCCAGAGCTTCTTGCCGAAGCCGACCGAGAACCGCTCCACGTAGAGCTTGCGCCACAGGGCGACAAGCAGGTGTCCCAACTCGTGGATGAAGATGCAGAGGCCGAAGAAGACCACCACGAAGAGGACTTTGGCGATGATATCAAGTGCGTGCAGCAACGTATGGGTATCCTGGCTTGGGTTGGCCATTGGGCATGGTTCCGCGAAACCATGCGAACTAACAAATGTAGAAGCGGCGAGCGGATGCGCAACCCGGTCCGAGCACTCAGTCCG
Organism: Victivallales bacterium; assembly: GCA_003245525.1. GTDB lineage: Bacteria > Verrucomicrobiota > Lentisphaeria > Oligosphaerales > Lenti-02 > Lenti-02. The sequence goes on from QKCY01000512.1 coordinate 1,111, forward strand.
GCCGGCGGCGCTCGCTGAGCAGGACGAAATCGCGGATGCCATTCTCCTGGCTGGCATTCCGCCACTTCCGCAGGAAATCCTGCTGCTGGACGATCTGGGCGATGGACATAAGGGCCTTCAGGTGGAAGTTGCGTTCGTCCGCCGTCCCGGCCAGCACGAAGAGTGCCTCGACCGGTTCGTCGGCTTCGGGGAAGCGAACCCCCTCCCGACAACGGACCAGCATCAGTTCGAAATGGTGGTTGCCGGGGATGATGACGTGGGGCACGGCCAGGCCGGGGGCCAGCACGGTACTCGAATCCTCCTCGCGAGCGGTCAGCAGCCGCAGGGCTTCGTCCTCGTCCAGGCCGACCCGGGGGGCGAGGGCCGTCGCAATCCGCTTGAGCACGTCCGCATGGGAGAGAGAGCCCGATAGGTCCAGTACCTCGGCTTGGCGCACCAGGCGGTCGAACCGGTCCTCGACGATCTCGTCGCGTTCCAGGAGGATTTCCTTGAGTTCCGAATTGAGCACGTCGTAGCGCAGTTCGCGCGCCGTCAACCGTCGGACCAGATGGACCAGGGCCGAGACCCGGTTGCTGTTGATCCGTCCGTACACCCAGTACCAGAGCAGGCCGCTGGCGAGAAAAGTCACGGTGAGCAGCAGCGGCCCCCGCCCCATCCCGACCAGCAGGAAGGCATAGGAGAGGAGGCCGAAAACCTGCACCCAGGGATAGCCCGGACAGCGGAACTTGGGCTGGTAGCTCAGAATGCCGCTCTCGCGCATCAGAATCACCGACAGATTTACCGAGGCGAACAGCAGAAGCATGATGGTGGAGGCGGTCTTGACCAGCATCTCGAGTTCGAGGAAGAGGATCACGCAGAGCATGAATCCGGTGGTCACCAGGATGGCGTTGCGGGGCGTGCCGTGCTTGGGATGCACGAAGGAGAAGAACTCCGGAAGCAACTTGTCCCGGCTCATGGCCATGGGATCGCGGGAGGCGGTCATGATGCCCGCGTTGCCGGTGGAGACAAAGGCCAGAATGGCGGCGATGGCCAGCAGCACCTTGCCCGTCGTCCCCATGATGAGCTGCCCGCCGTCCGAGATCGGGGTCAGCGACGGCTTGCCGTCCACCACCAACCGGTCGCCGAGCAGGCCCACCGTGGCCAGCACCGTCAGCACGTAGATGATGGACACTACCACGAAGGCCGCGATCATGCTGAGCGGCACATTCCGGGCCGGATTGCGGGCCTCGCCAGCCACACTCGCCACCTTGGTCAGACCGCCGTAGGAGATGAAGATCAGGCCAGTGGCGGCCAGGATCGAGCGCAGATCGCCCCGGGCAAAGGGGGTCAGGTTGTGGATCTCCATTTCGGGCAGGCCCCAGACGATATAGAGCAGCAACAGCCCGATCAGTCCCACTACCAAGGCGATCTGGGTTCGCCCCGCGTGCTTGGTGCTATACAGATTCAGCACGCAGAAGACCAGACAGAATCCGGCCGCGATGAGCTTCGTCTGCCAGACCGTCAGGCCCGGAAACACCAGCACCGCAAAGGCCCCGATGCCCAGCAGGGCGAAGGCGCTCTTGAAACTCAACGAGAACCAGGAGGAGAGTCCGGCAAGGGTGCCGAACCCCGGTCCCATGCTGCGGTCCACGAAGAAGTAGGTCCCGCCACTCTTGGGCATTGCGGTGGCTAGTTCGGCTTGGCTCAGCATCGCCGGGATAACCAACAGCGAGGCCAGAAGATAGGCGACAAAGCAGACCGGCCCGATCTTGGCGTAGACGATCCCGGGCAGGACGAAAAGGCCGGAACTAATCATGGCTCCGGAGGCAATGCAGAACAGGTCGAAGAAACCGAGTTCCTTTTGCTTCACAGGCAGGCTCCTAGTCGTAGTCTATCCCCACGCCGTCTGGCGCAGGCCCGAACGTAACGACCCGACTCCCAGCCCGCAAGTTGCGCGCGCCTGTGCGGATGTTGTGCCGGGCAAGCCCCGAACTGCCAGTTGCCGCTTCCCATCGTTGACGCAGGCCTCGGCTTCCTATGGTTGCGGGGCGGGAACGGCATAGACGGCGACGATGCGGAAAGGGCCGGGCTCGCAGTGGTCGAAAGCCCCCGCCTCCAGCAGAGCGACGGCCGTCTCGCAGGCATCCAGCAGGCAGTGCTCGTTGACCGCGATGGACTGCGCCAGTCCATTGCAGGAGAGGGGCGAGTGCTCGGGCATGTTGCCTCCGGAGTAGGTGACCACGTCGTAGCCCAGCAACTCCGCCTGGGCAGGCGGCACCACCTCGGTGACCAGGCTCTCCTCCCGTCCGAACGGCCGCCATTCCTTGGCCTCCCCGTCGTATTCCCGTTCGTAGGCCTCGTAGTAGAAGAACCGGTTGTCCGCCAGATCGATCTCGTTCTCGGCGGCCACCTCGACGATGTCGCTGGCGGAATTGAACAGCCAGTAGCCGTTGTGCCGCCAGAACTGGATGTAGTCGCAGAATGCCCCGACGATGCAGGAGCCGAGCGACGCGATGTAGCGGACATGCGCCACATCCAGCCATACCAGGTCACATGTGGACTGCCTCGCCAGGTAGCCAAGGGGGATCATAGTAGCTGGCTTCACAGCGGACGCAACCCCCAGTAGTCCAGGCGGATGCCGTCTTCCAGGTTCATCAGCTCGACCCGCAGTTCGCCCTGGGGGAGGGTCAAGGGATGGCCGGCTTCGAGGGTATGCCAGCGTTCGTAGGTCTCGCTCGCCAGGACTAGGTCCGGCTGGCCCGCAATCCGGAAACCAAGGCTGTTCGAGCAACCGTCGTCCCAGTAGACTCGCGCATAGAGCGCATAGGTCCCCGCCTTGGGTATCTGGACCACGAAGCGGGCGCTGCCCTGGCCCTTGCCGCGCCGGTCGGGAATCACCAGTCCCTGACCGCCGGAGGCGTCGCCTAGCGAGACGATCGCAAAGGGAGCCTGGACCTCGGTGGCCGTTTCGGCCTCGACGCGCAGCCCCGCCTGTTCGGTTGCCGTGGCCAGGGGATCCGGGACCACGACCACGCGCAGCGGAGAAGCGGTTGCACCCGTTCCCGTCAGTACCCGGTTCAGATGGCTCGGCGCGCCTGGTTCCCGCTTGGCCTCGTTGCCCGCGAAGGCGAGCAAGGCCAGAGCCAATACGGCAACCCCGCAACCGAGCCAGCGTCCCATCGTTCGGCGTGGTGTAGTCTCACCCGGCAGAGCCGCCAACCCCACCATGCCGCCAACCCAGATCCCGATTCCCTGCGCAAACAACAGCGAGCAGGAACCGCCCACCAGGATTCCTGCCAGAGCTCCGCTGGCGACAGCGCCGCGCTCGTCCCTGCTCCGGAGAGCCAGCCGCAGGGAAAGGGCAAGGAACAGCCCCCACCCAAGCAGGCCCAGCGGCCCGGACTCCACCAGGGCGACGGCGTATTGACTGTTGCCGTCCTTCGGCACCCGGTTGTCCTCCGGGTGGGGACGCTGGGGGAGCTCGGCCCGCAGCCGGTTGATGGCAGGCTGGTAGGAGCCCAGTCCCGCTCCCAGTGGGTACCGGGCAGGCGCGTGGCAGGTGGCCAGCCACTCGATCACTCCCCGCCGCAAGTGTTCGGCATCCCGGTGCGGCGAGAGCGCCCGCCACGGTGCCGCAAAGGGCAGAACAAGGCTGGCCACAAGCAATCCGACCGCCGCCCGGGCGGCGAGCCGTCCCAGGTCCCGCGCCAACCATGCCGTCACCCCAAGCGTTGCCAGAACCGCCAGCACCAAGCCGCCATGGGGCAACGCCACTCCCGCTAGCGATCCCGCCGCTGCCGCCCCGCCCATCGCCCAGCGGGGGGGCAGACGGCGCAGCGTGGCGAGCAGGAAGGGGAAGGCCATGACCAGCATCATTCCCCCCTTGCGGAGGCTGAGCCCGGAAAATGGCAGCGCCATCAGGCATAGCAGTACAGGGAAGGCAATCGTCATCGCGACGGCGACGGCCGGCCAGGAGAGGCGCCTCAGGCAGGCCCGGTACACGTAGGGGGCCATGATGGCGATGAACGCCAATTGCACCAGCTCGCGGGCTGCGGACAACCATTCCGCCTTGGCCAATCCCATCAGTCCCACCGGCAGCAGGCAAAGCAGAGCGACTTGGGGCCAGGAGAGGAAAGGAAACCGGTCCTCCGGGTCGGCCGTAAGCAGTACTCCCAGCGCCAGGAGCGGCAGCCAGAGGATCTCCAGCGGAATGGCGGGCAGGCTAGGGGAGACGGAGAGACCAACCGGACAGACGGGGGCTAGCACCGCCACCAGGAGGACCAGCCAGTGCCAGCGCGACCTATTCATGGTTTGCCTCCCCGGCACTGGGCTGTTGTGGCCCGAATACCGGCGTGCCCACCTGGTAGATGGCCCCCGCTCGGTTGCGTCCATTGCCGGCGGCCAAGGCATAGCCGGCATTCCCGGTCTGCGCCAAGGTCAGCGACCGGACTTCCACCCCCTCCGTGGCAACGCCAAGCCGGGCCAGCTCGGCCAGGACATCGCATGTCATCCCCGTGGCTGGGTCCACCTGGGCATGGAGGGCTTTCCTCTTCACGTCGGCGAGGGGGATGTCCGGCAACTGGAAACACTCGCCCCGTTCCTGGGGCGGTGTGGCGAAGGCCTTCATTCCCTCCAGCCCCGCGCCTAGATCGATCACGAAATCGCCAGCGGAGGTCTCGACAAAGGCGTTCAGCGCGATCTCGGGCGGCAGGTGAATGGGCAACCGGAGGCAAGGGTTCTTGCCTAGTGCGACCGGGGTCGGGAACCCGTAGCGCAGGGCGTGGAAGCCGCTTCCGGTAGTCAGCGAAACGCGGGTCAGGTTCCCGTCGGCCGGTGCCAGGGTCAGACTATCGGTCAGCACGGCCTGCCAGCCCGCTTGGGGAGGCGAGTCCTGCACATAGAGCAGCTCCGGTTCCCAGACCATGCGTTCGGCCAGGGAGCTGACCTTGGTGAGCGAGAACCCGTTGCGGACCGTCCAGAACGCCACGTGGCCTCCCGTCAAGGGGGCCGGGTCGTCCACATCGAACAGCGTCTGGTCGTCCAGCATCACCCGTACCCGGCTGCCGCGCAGATGGATGGTGAATTTCCACCAGCGCCAGTGAATGGCCTTGTGGTCGGGACCGGGGGCAAACAGGAACTCGGGGTCCCGGGTCTCGGCCAGGACCTTGTCCTGGCGGTACAGCCGCGTCACCGTGTTGTCCTCGCCGCCGAACACCACCGCATAGCCGGAGAATGGATTGCGCCCGTCGCAGCAGAAGGAGAAGTTCAGATCGCGGCGGTTGTACCAGCCGTAGTGCTGGTGGAACACCTGGAGCTGGTCGTCCTCCTTCGGGTTGTAGTGGAACAGGGGGTCGCCCGCGTCGCTGGGGGTCATGGGGCGCATGGCGATGAAGTACTCGTGCGTCTGCACCCCCTCGAACCGGCGTTTCGAGACCATGAACGGCAACCCCGTGCCGCCGCAGGCCAGGAAGTTCCACTGGTTCTGGCAGGCCCAGCGGGCGGCCATGCGGCACTGGCCCTCGACCCACGACCAGTCCGTCGGCACGGTCTCGAACAGATCGGTCACCAGGTTCCGGCCATAGAGCGCGTGATGCTCGGGCCGCGGGAAGATGCTGGCTCCGCCGGGACGGGTGACCCGGTTCACGCGCAGGTAGGTGGGGCCGGGAATGGGAGGATCGATCGGCACCCATTTGTCTCCCTGCCGGAGGGCGATCCGCCAGCCATCCTCGGCCACCCGCCGGAACGAGAGCATCCCCTCCCCGGCGACCTCGGTGCCGGCGGCCTTCACCCGCCAGCCCGTCGCCTCGCACACGGCCTCGAGGGCCAGGACGGTGTTGCCGTCCGGGAGCCCCGGTTCGTCCGGGCGTTCGGCCAGAATGTCGAAGCGGTACTCGCCGAGCGGGAACTCCCCCAGCCGGCTGGAGTAGCTGACCGCCTCATAGCGCCAATCCCCAAGCAGGGGGCGCTGGGTGGAGATGCACCGCAGCAGGCTGCCATCGGCTCCCCGAAGCACGCCCAGGGCGAAGGTGTCCCGGCCCCGCGCCCATTCGCCAAACTGCTCCGGGTCGGAGTTGTTCTTGCGCTGCTTGCGGGCGAAGGTCGCGCTACGGACACAGACCGGGGTCCAGTCCGTCTCGGCCAGGGGATAGGTGCGAACCCGGACATCGTCCCACTCGGTGGTTCCCCCCCTGGCAACCAGCAGGAAGGAGCCCAGAATGCGCTGGCCGAGGTCGTGGCGCAGCACGATCCGACCGTCGAGCCAGGCCTCCAGTTGGCTGCCCTGGCGCAGGCCGATACCTAGCCGGACCCAGTTGGTGAGGGGGGGGCGGGGACCGGAGAGACGCTGAAGGATGGTCCAGGCACCGGTTCCCTCGCGGGTTGCCAGCGCCCAAGTGCGTTCGCCGCCGAACCAGCCGAAGCCGGCCTGGAGGCCCTGGGGATCGCCGATGGCCACGAGGAAGTCGGTGTCGGTCGGCACGGTATGGCAGTCCACCGCGTCGCCCTCCGGGGGGAGGCCGAAGTAGGCGCTCGCCTCGCCCAGGAACTGGTCCCAGTCGGCGCGGCCGTAGGCCAGGACTCCGTCGCGGCCCCGGACACTGAATGGGTTCACCGCCCGCTCGACCGAGTAGCTGCTCTCCTCCTCCTCGTTGTGGGGCATCCCCCCGCCGTGCTGGCGGAGAACCCACTCGCCCGCGACGACCCGACAGTCGTCGCTGGCCAGTTCATGGCGCATGAAGCCATCGTTGACATCCACCAGCGGATGGCAGGAATCCTGCACCGCAGGCGGGACCTCCTCGCGGCTGGCCCAGAATACTTCCCAGTCGGCCAAGTCGGGCACGGCCAGACGCCCGTCCAGGAACAGGGCCGTGCCAGTCCGGGTCACCAACAGCTCGCCTCCCTGTTTCAGGGTCCCGTCGTCGGCCAGGAACATGTCCCGGCCGGGATCGCGCCGGTGGCGCAGATAGAGCGGGGTGGCGGCCAGCGTCTCCGGTCCGAACCGGAGCGAACGGGAGCCCGCATCGTCCGGCACTCCGTAGGGAACCAGCACCAGCACCCGTTCCTCCGCTGCCAGCCGTTCCTCCAGCCGGACCCGTTGGCTGGTGGCGGGACGGCAGCCAGCCAGCAGGGCGACCACCACCAGGCAGATCCATGCACATCGCGGTTGTGGCACTGTCCCCTCCTGATGCTCTATGGTGCCGTCGGTTTCAGGTTCACCAGGATCACCGTCGCCGGTCCGGTGGCGGGAGTCAGCCGGAACCGGGCCCGTGCAGCCGAATCCCGCAGTTCCGCCGCCCCGGCCTGCTGGAGACTCCCGGCCGGATCGGCGGCCAGGCCGGTGCCCAGGCCACCAAGGAGAAACAGCCAGAACCCAACCCAACAGGGCCACCGTCGGGTTCCATGCCTGCTCATCGTCGTCCTCCTTGCTGCTGGTCTCTCTTCGGCGGCGGGTTCCGATCTTGCCCCCAGTGCCATAGCAATAGCCCGGGCGGCCCTCGCCGTCAACCCCTTTGCCTACGGAACCCGCTATGAATGGCCGAAATACGTGAAAACGTCGCCCGCCGCTTCGGGTCCGGGTTGTACTATGGACTACCGGCGGTAAGGTCCATAGCTTTCCCGGCTTGGCCGGTTGCCGCAGACCGCTATCCTGCGGCAGGTTTCCGCTTGCTGAACGGTCGGTCCCCAACCCACGCAAAGGAACGTCATGAAGAAGTGTCCCCCGCATCGTCTCTTCACCCTGATCGAACTCCTGGTGGTGATCGCGATTATCGCCATTCTGGCCTCCATGCTCCTGCCTGCCCTC
>QKCY01000142.1 GCA_003245525.1 Victivallales bacterium
GTCCAGCGTGATGATGTAGTTGTCCGGCAGCTTGTCCGACTCGATCAGGGTACCGTCGAAGGACCCGGAACGGACCATGCGCCGGGGCTCCGAGACCGCTCCCAGGCAGCCGACCGCCTGGGCGGGGCCGGCCAGATCGGTCACGTAGTGCAGCCCATGCACGCCCATGTCGAAGAGCGCCCCCGCATCGGTTCCGTAGAACCAGCTCGGGTCCACATCGCGGTACTGGAAGTACTCCGGCCCGCCGTGGGCGACCTGGCAGCGGATCGTGGTGACCTGGCCGATCACGCCGTCGGCGATCATCTTCTTGGCCACGCGGTTGGCATGGCGCATGGCGTGAACCGGAGCCGCGTTGGCTTTGACCCCGGCCTTGGCCGCCGCCTCGATCTGCTCGGTCACCTGCGCCACCGAGAGCCCGGCCGGCTTCTGGGTGAAGAGGTGCTTGCCCGCGGCGAGCGCCTTCATGTTGATCTCGTGATGGGCCGGAATCGAGGTGGCGTTCATGAGGATGTCGAAATCGCACCCCGCCAGCAACTCGTCGATGCCCGGGTACCACTGCTCGATCCCCGCCCGGGCCGCGTAGACCCGCGCCCGTTCCGGCAGGATATCACAGACCGCCACCAGCTTCGCGTGGCGCATCTGGTTGACCTTCATCAGGTACTGGCCACCGGCGAAGCTACCGCAGCCGATGATGGCGACTTTCCAGGTTCGGTCCGACATAGACTAGGCATCCTCTATTGTCTGCACGGAAACGACAGATACGATAGCCGCCGGTCCCCGCCCACCGCCTGGACGGAAGCGCAGGGATGATGGAGAGAACCAACTTTTCCCGGTGGACTTGGTGGACGTCGTGGACGTTGTGGACAGGGGAGGCCCTGCTCGCAGGTCAGCTTTGTCCACAAAGTCCACGACGTCCACAACGTCCACCGTTCCCCCTCACCCCACCCCATCCGCTGGCGGAATGCTGTAGAACCCTACCCCCGCGAAGGAGTCGTACCCCCCGCGCCACGCCTCGGCGGTGGGGAACGCCGTCCCGTCCTGGCGGCGCGCCAGTTCCCGGTAGCGGGTGGGAGCCATGCCTTCCTGCTGGCGGAATACCCGGCTGAAATGATAGGGATCGGCGAACCCCACGGCGTCTGCCACCTGGGCCACGGTCAGTTCCTCCTCGCGCAGCAGCCGCTTCGCCCGGTCCATGCGCAGCCCGCGCAAGTAGGCCATCGGCGTTAGCCCGGTCGCCGTGCGGAAGAGCCGCCCGAAATAGATGGGGCTCAGGTGTACCGCCCCGGCGATATCGTTCAATGCCAGGGGCCGGGCGTAATTCGCCTCCAGAAAGCGTACCGCTCGCTGGATTGCTTCCACCGAAGGTCCCTTCCCGCTGGGCTCGGTCGCCGAGCCGCGCTGGAGGAATACCAGTAGTTCCAGCAACGCCGCCTTGGTGGCGAGTTCGTAGCCAGCCTGCTTTTCCGCCGTCTCCCGGATGATCCGACCGAAGAGCGGGCTCACCCACTCCTGGTCGGCCACGTTGATCTTGGTGGGCAGACGCAAGGCGGGCACCGTCGCTGGCGCGGGATGAATGCGGTCGGGACCATCCTGGAGCGTGATTGGCAACGTCTCGTAGTCGCCGTGGTACTGGAAATCGAAATGCACCGAATGGTAGCGCATGACCTCCGCCAGGGGGTTCCAGGACTGGGTCCAGGCGCCGGGCGGGATGAGCAGCAAATCGCCCGGCACCAACCGGTGGGTCCGCTCCCCGACCCGGTAGAAGGCGCTGCCCCGGAACACGTGAATCAGATGGTGCGACGGCGTGAACCACGGCTGCCGCCGGAAGCCCGGCAACATGCGGAATTCCCCGCAGAGATGAACGAAGGGAGACAACTCATGCAACGACGTCATCGCGGTCCTCACGGTCTGCCAAGAGCGTAGCCGTCCCCTGCCAAGCCGTCAAGTGAGCCCCATGTGTCTTCGGCGGACCGGTCTTGCCCAGATAACCGGTCGAGTTGCTTCCTCGGCATACGTCTCCCCTCGCGACTGGGCAGCGGCCACGGCCACGCAGTCGGCATCTTGCAGGGCTTCCAGGAAGAGCAGCACGTGGACAGGGCGTCTTTGCTTTGCCACCAGTCCGGCTCGGATCCCAGTCCCTACTCCGCAAAGCCCAAGCCAACCAGGCCAGGCGCGGCCTGCATCGCCTGCCGCCGTTCGGGGGTGAGCGCAACGAGCGTCGCCATCTCCGGGACGAAGATCGCTCCATCCCCAGGTAGCACGAATTCGTTCGCCAAGCGACAGAGCACCTCGTACTCGGTGGCCTGGGACCGATCCGAACCCAGCGAGTCGGCAGAGACAAAGGCCCGATGGTGGCGGACGAACTGGGCAAGATCGGGATCGCCCTCAATGCAGCGGGCAACCCCCGCTGGATCGTCGAAATACGGAGCGGGACGCAGGTACAGGGTCATGGTGACGCCCTGGGTTCTCAGCATATACCATCCCATCTGCGCGACGGGTCTGCACCAAGCCTCGGCCTCGGGCCCTTGCGCCTCTGGCGGACCAAAGGAACGTTCTACCCGGGCGACGACCTCGTCGTTTGTCAGCGCTGGCCACTCGGCCAACAGGACCACGACACTCCGTTTGGCAGCTTCCTCTTTGCCCATCATTCGCCTCCATGCCTGGCAGCTTTGGTCAACAGGGCAAACTAGACGAAGCCTCGCCACTGTCAAGGAACCGGCTTCAACCGCAACTCTGCTTGCCATCGGCGGATCGGCGGCTACGCTGGCAGGGAAGCCCACCTGTAGCCAGAGGAACGTGCCATGTCCCGTCCCAATGTCCTTTTCCTCTTTCCCGACCAGCACCGACCCGATTGGCTGGGGACCAACCTCGATCTGCCCTTGCGGACGCCGAACCTGGATCGTCTGGGCCGGCGGGGAATCCGCTTCCGCCACGCCTACTGCGATTCACCCCTGTGCGCGCCGTCCCGGGCGGCCCTGGCGTCGGGGCGCGGCTACGAGCGCTGCCGGGTGCCGGACAATTTCACCGACTACCCGCTCGACCTGCCCACCTACTACCAAGGCCTGCGCGATGCGGGCTACCGGGTGGCCGGGGTAGGCAAGTTCGACCTGCACAAGGACACCCGCGACCCGAGCAAGCTGGACTGGCATCTCGACGGTTCCCGCCTGCTCGCGGAATGGGGCTTCACCGAAGGGATCGACAACGAGGGCAAGATCGACGGCAGCAGCAGCTACCGGGGCAGCGGCGGCCCCCGTGGGCCCTATCTCAAGTTCCTTGCAGACCGGGACCTGGCCGAGGTCTATTGCGACGAGCATGCCCGGATGCGGGAGAACCTCGGGGCCTACACCACCGCTCTGCCGGACGACGCCTACTGCGACAACTGGCTAGCGGAGAACGGGCTGCGCTTCCTGCGCGAATTCCCGGCCGGGCAGCCCTGGCATCTGGTGGTGAACTTCACCGGCCCCCACAACCCCATGGATGTCACCGCCCGGATGCGGGCCGCCTGGGAGAATGTGCCCCTTCCCCCGCCCCGCAACAATGATAAGCCGCGCCAAGGCGACTTCCTGCGCAGCCGCCAGAACTACGCGGCCATGATCGAGAACATCGACCGCCTGGTGGGCCGGTTCCTCGACGCGGTCGCGGCGCGGGGCGAGTTGGACAACACGCTGGTCGTCTACGCCAGCGACCACGGCGAGATGCTCGGTGACCAGGGCCGCTGGGGCAAGTGCCACTGGCGGACCGCCTCGGCAGGCATTCCCCTCATCGTGGCCGGCCCCGGCGTCCGGAAGGGCATCGTGTCCCCGGCTCTTGTCTCCCTGCGCGATCTCGCCGCCACCTTCCTGGACTATGCCAACGCCCCCTTCCTCCCCGGCATGGACGCCCAGTCCCTGCGCCCGGTGCTGGAGGGGCACCGCGACCACCACCGCCAGGTCCTGGTCTGCGGCCTGGAAGACTGGCGGCTGGCCTTCGACGGCAAATACAAGCTCGTCCGCCAGACCGGCCAACCCGACCAACTTTTCGACCTCGACCAGGATCCCTGGGAAGAGCAGGACATCGCCAGCGAGCAACCCGCCATCATAGCCCGGTTGGCAACCGCCCTGGATGTAGAACGGTAAGGCAGGTGGACATGGTGGACACTCGGACTGGCTGATCCCGGCTGTCTGCGCGGGTCAGCCCGGTCCACCCTTGTCCATTCTGTCCACGAAGTCCACTCTCTTGGGCAGACCTACTTCGCCGCCTGCCCATCCTCGGCGGGGGGAGCTCCGAGAGTGGTGGCCATGCGGTCGAGGTCCAACAGGTCCGTCTGGTTGGTGTTGACGGTGACCTGCCCGACGGTGATGCTGCGCGCGGCCTCCAGGGCGGCGATGATGCTGCCACCGGCACCGACCAGTGCCTGGTTGCGCAGCTTCTCGCCCTCGGCTTCCGCCAGTTTCACCTGCCGGTCGCCCTCGGCCTCCTTCTGGGCCTGGACGAGGTCGGCATCGGCCCGCTTCTGGCTGGCGTAGCGCTCGGCTTCGGCCTTCAGACTGGCAATCTTCAGATCGGCATCGGCCTGGAGCCGGACGATCTCGGCCTTCTGGTCCTCCTCGATCTTGCGGACCAGCCGAGCCGTCTCCGCCTCGATAACGAGGGTCTTGCCCGCCATTTCCTCGGCCTTGGTCATGGACTTGTTCACTTCCACTTCCTGGTCGGCCAGCTTCTTGGTGCGGATCTTCTCCTCGTAGTCGGGATCGAACTCCACGTCGCGCAGCAACACCCCGATGACCTCGATATGGTCCTCGGCCAACTTCGCCGCCAGCAGCTCCTTGATCTCGCCAGCCCGCTTGCGCCGTTCGGTGGGATCGTAGAACTCCTCGGTGGTCATCTGGCCCAGTTTGGCCAGACAGGCCAGGCGAGCCTGGTTGCGCACAATCTCCTGATAGCGGAGACCGGGGCCAATCTCCTTGCGCAACAGATAGGCCTCGCCCGGTCTGATCCGGTACTTGATGGTGACGTCCACGGATACCCGGTAGCCATCGCCCGAGGTCACCTCCACATCGTCCTTGCCCCGACGGTCGCCCTGGTTCGGATCGCGCGTCATCTCCAGGGTCTGGACGGTGGCATCATAGAGCTCCCAGGAGTCGACAATCCCGAAATCCCGGTGCCAGCCCGGTCCGCAGTCCTCCTCCACCACGCCCTTCTTGCCCAGAAAACCGAGCTCCTGGGTACGGACCCCGACCATGCCCGCCGGAATGTCCACGGTGAGGAAAGCCAGCAGCAGCCAGAGGCCCAGAAGCCCCACCACAACGAGGAACGAGAGGAGTTTCACGATCTTCATCGGCTATTTCTCCCCCTTGGGGGCGGCGGCCGCAGCCGCGCCAGTGATGGCCACCCGCGAGGTGACCGCATCGGTGGTATAGGGCTGGCCGGTCACGACCACGTCCTTCAGGCGTCTGGCGTATTCCAGCTTGACCATGTTGAGCCCCCCTTCGCCGGAGAGGGCCTTGCCCATGGCGGCGATACCGTCCGCTTCGGCCTGCTTGGTGGCCAGGATGCCCTCGGCTTCGCGGGACTTCTGGTAGAGCGCCGCCTCGGCGCCAATGGAGACCCGGTCGTAGTAGGCGTCGGCTTCGCGCTGGATGCGATTGCACTCCGCCTCGGTCTGGATGATCAGGCGTTCCACGCTGCCCTGGTACTGCTCGACGGCCACGTTCTTCTGGTTGGTGGCGGTGACTTCCTCGGTGTTCTTGCGCTGGAGGGCGGCCTGGGCCTTGGATTCCTCCTGCTGCGCCTGCTGGTCGGCCAGTTTCTTCTTCTTGATCATGGCCTCGTACTCAGCATAGAACCGGGGGCGGGTGGGGATGACGATGCTGTCCACCTGGATGCCGTAGGGCTCAAGGGCGGCGTTTGCCGCCACCGTGGCAGCGTCGATCTGCTGGCTGCGCAGGGCGGCATCGTAGAAGTGCTCGGTGGTGAGTTCCCCGAGATTCTCCCGCACCAGGGTCCGCACGTAGTCGCGCGCCCACTTCTGCTTGAAGGCATCGTCCGGACCCGAGCTCTGCAGCACCAGATCCGCCTTGTCGGCCATGATCCGGTACTGGACGACCACATCCACCAGCACGTCGCTACCGTCCACGGTCTTGATCTTCACGTCGTCCTTGCCGGACCGCTCACCGCGGTTGGGGTCAGCCGTCATCTCCAGCGTCTGGAGCGTGCGGTCCAGGACGTAGAGCCGATGGACGAGGGAAATGTAGAACTTCTGCCCCGCCTGGGGGACAATGCTCATCTCCCCGGTCCATTTGTTGAGCAGGACACCGACCTCGTCGGCCCTGATCCGTCCCACCCGCAACACCGAGAAGGTGGTGACGAGAACAACGATCATGGCGGCGGCGAACCAGACAAGGCCGCCGGTCAGATGGGGCATATGGGATTTCTCGTCGAAACGCATGCTCATGGGTTTCGCGCCTCCGGTGGGAAGTGGATCGAGTCACTCGCCTAACCTACCGTGCGCAGAGAGCGCCGACAACTCCCGCCATCCTAGTACATCGTTACAAACCGATGGCATGTATGGAATCGACGGTGTCCATACGGGCACCAGATCAGGCAAAAGACTGCGGCAGATCGCCATCTCGGCATATATTGCAGCATCACCTCCACCGGGAACCACCACCATGACGATTGCCGAACAGATGCTGGCGATGGGCCGTCGGGCCCGCGCCGGTGCCCATGCCCTCGCCGCCGTCTCCGGGGCCGCCCGCGCGAAAGCGCTGGCCGCCATGCCCGCCGCGCTCGACGCCGTCCGTGACCGGTTGCGCGAGGCCAACGAACGGGATGTGGCCGACGCCCAGGCGGCGGGCCTCGACCTGCCGCTGCTGGAGCGGCTGCGCATCACCGACAAGGTGTTCACCTACATGGGCAAGCGGCTGCGCGAGGCGGCGGCCCTGCCCGATCCCGTCGGCCGGGTGCTGGAAGGCCAGGTGCGGCCCAGCGGCCTGCGGGTGGAGAAGGTCTCGGTGCCCCTCGGGGTCATCGGCATCATCTACGAATCCCGGCCCAATGTGACCACCGACGCGGCCTCGGTCTGCCTGAAGAGCGGCAATGCGGTGATCCTGCGCGGCGGCTCGGAGTGTCTGCGCACGAATCTCGTGCTGGCCGAGGCGATGGTGACGGCGGCCACGGCCAATGGCCTGCCCGCCGACGCGATCCAGATCGTGGACACGCCCGACCGCGCGGCCGTTGGCGAGATGTTGCGCCTGGAAGGACTCATCGACGTGCTGATTCCGCGCGGCGGCAAGAGCCTGATCCAACGGGTGGCGAGCGAGAGCCGGATTCCGGTCATCAAGCACTACGACGGCATCTGCCACCAGTATCTGGCCCCCGATGCGGATGTGGCCATGGCCTGCGCCGTGGTGGTGAACTCGAAGTGCGAGCGGGTCGAGGTCTGCAACGCCCTGGAGACCCTCCTGGTGGATGCGGCCGGTGCCGTCCGCCTGTTGCCGCCGGTGGTGGCCGCCCTGCGCGAACAGGAGGTCGAATGCCGGGGTTGCGCCGAGGCGCGGGCCATTGTGCCCGATCTGGTTCCCGCCACCGAGGAGGACTGGGCCACGGAGTACCTCGCGCCGATCCTCTCGATCCGGGTGGTGCCCGATCTGGCCGCGGCGGTGGCGCATATCAACCACTATGGCTCCGGCCATACGGACGGGATCATCACCAACCGGCTCGATTGGGCCGATAGCTTTGTCGCGACGGTGGATTCCGCCTCGGTCCTGGTCAACGCCTCGACTCGCCTCTCGGGCGGCGGGGACTACGGTATGGGAGCGGTGGTCGGGATTAGCACCGACAAGTTGCACGCGCGTGGTCCGGTGGGGCCGAACGAACTGACCAGCACCAAGTGGATTGCGCGCGGCAACGGTCACCTCCGGGTCTAGGGGAGAGCGCCATGCAAGCCTGTCGTCTTCCGGTCGTCCTCTTGAGCCTCTGTCTGGTTCATGCAGCAAGCGCCGATTGGCTGGACCAAACGGAGGCAGTGCATGGCACCATCGAGCGAGACGGCGGAACCGCCTGGCTGCAACCGGTAGACGGCAAGGCCCTGCTGCGGCTGCAGCCGGAAGGCCCGACCGGACGCTTCCGGCCCATGCAGTGGTCGGACCAGGTGTGGTACGACTCCACCTTCTGGTGCGGCGGCGGCTGGTGCAAGGTGGGCAAGAACTGGCAGCATCCCGGCCAGGATCTGCCCAGTGTCCGCCGATTCACGGCCCCGCAGGCGGGCGAAATCCGCATCACGGGCCGGGTCCGCAAGGGCCACCTCGACGGCGACGGGGTGCGGGTGGCCATTCTGCACGGCGGCGAGGAGATCTGGCACACCGAACTGGAAGGGAAGGACGACAAGGGCGTCGAACCCGACCTCCGCTGCACGGTAGCGACCGGCGATGCCGTGCGGTTCGTGGTGGCCCAACGAGGCAGCATCGCCTGCGACACCACCTACTGGGAGCCGGTCGTCACCTATCCCGATGGCACCGCCTACGCGGCGACCGAATCCTTCGGCCCCACCTGCGGCAAGGAGAATCCCTGGTCCTACGAGGCCGACCATGGTGGGGTGGAACTGCTGCCCTTCCAGGTGCGCCGTTTTGCGCCGGACTTCGTCAGCCGGATTGAACCGCTCAAAGGTGCCCTGGCCGCCGTCCCGGCCGATCTGCCGGTCTGGGTGGCGGGCGGAACCGAGCCAAACCAGGGCGTGCTGATCGCACTGCCCCAAGGCAAGGGGGATCTGACCATTGCCGCCACTGCCGAGGGGCTGACCGTCAGCAGCAACGTCCCTGTCCTGCTCTGCCAAGCCGACGATGGTTGGCCGCGGGGACTGGAGCGACTGGAAGACTGGCTGAATGCCACAGGCAAGGACACGCCCCTGGCGTCCCGGATCGCCCGCGAACGGGACGAGCTGTTTGCCGGGATTCCCGGCCCCCGGCCCGACCTCGCCCTCCAGGCGGCGGTGATCGCCGACTGGTCCCAGGCGGAGAAGCTCCAGGACTCCGCAGCCATCCTGGCCGCCACCCGGCAGCACCTGCGTCTGGCCCAGGACCTCCTGCCCCGGTTGGCCCCCGACCAGCGGGCAGCCTTCGCCCAGGCCATCGGGAACCTGCCCACGCCCCATCTGCTGGACGAGGCGGGCTGGAACCGGCTCTACTACCGGGTCCGCTTCCTCAAGCGCCAGGCGCTACTGGCCCATCCTCTGTTCCCCACCGAGCCCCTGCTCTTCGCCAAGCGCCGACCGAGTTCCTACAGCCATCTGGTGATGCAGTACTTCGGCTGGCGCGCCCAACCGGGCGGCGGCCTGTTCGTGCTCGACGAACCGGGACGCTCCCTGCGCTGCCGTGATCTGCTGGACGGGCAGTTGGCTGGTGGCTGCGTGCTGGAGCCCCGGTTGAGCTACGACGGCAAACGGGTGGTGTTCGCCTACGTGGACTGTCCGGAAGGCCCCCTCGCCCACCAGTCCCTGACCGTGAACGAGACCGGCGAGGACACCCACTACTACCACATCTGGGAGCTGGACCTCGCTAGCGGCCAGCGCCGCCAGTTGACTAACGGCCCCTACGACGATATCACCCCGGCCTATCTACCGGACGGCGGTATCGTCTTCTGTTCGACCCGGCGGCGGGGCTACGCCCGCTGCTTCGGCGCGGCCTTCGCCCAGCGCTGGCACGTCTACACTCTGCACCGCATGGATGCCGACGGCGGCAACATCCGCACCCTGAGCTGGCACGACACCAACGAGTGGTTCCCCACCGTCGCCAACAGCGGCCAGGTGCTCTACGCCCGGTGGGACTACATCGACCGCGACGCCGTGACCCACCAGAATCTTTGGGCCACCCGTCCCGACGGCACCAACCCCGTGGCCCTCTGGGGCAACGCGACCCTGGCCCCCCACTGCACCTTCCAGCTCCAGCCCATCCCCAACAGCCGCCGCATCGTCTGCACCGCCTCGGCCCATCATTCGGTGACGGGCGGGTCGCTGATCCTGGTCGATCCGGCCGTCGCGGACAACGGCGAAGTGGCACTCACCCGGCTCACGCCCGGCATTCCCTTCCCCGAGGCGGAAGGCCGGGACATCCGTGAATACTACACCGCGCCGTGGCCCCTGTCCGAGACGCTGCTGCTCACCGCCTACAGCCCGGTCCCGCTGGTCTGGGAGCCCCGGCCCCAGCCGGACAATGCCCTCGGCCTCTATCTGCTCGACGCGGCGGGCAACCGGGAACTGCTCTACCGCGATCCCCTGATCAGCGCCACCAATCCCGTCCCCCTGCGCGCCCGGCCCTGTCCGCCCGCCCTGCCCACGCTCTTCTCCGGCGAACCCACCGGCGAGGTGACCCTGATCGACGTCTACCGGGGGTTGGGCGATGTACCTCGGGGCACCATCAAGGAGTTGCGGGTGGTCCAGATCTACCCCAAACTCAGCGTCGTCGCGAACCGCCCCCCCGTGGGCATGGCTGGCGAGGAGAACGCCCGCGCCGTGCTCGGTACCGTGCCGGTGGCGGCGGATGGCTCGGTCCGCTTCACCGTTCCCGCCCAGAAGCTGCTCTGCTTCCAGGCGCTCGACGAGCGGGGGCGGGCCTACCAGGTCATGCGCACCGCCACCTACCTGCAACCGGGCGAAAAGGTCTCCTGCATCGGTTGCCACGAGAGCCGTCTATCCACCCTCCTGCCGCCCGGCAAGACCACCCCGGAACCGGCCCAGCCCCTGCAGCCCGAGAGTTTCGGTACCACTCCCTTCGGCTATGCCCGGACGGTGCAACCGATCCTCGACCAGCACTGCATCCGCTGCCACGGCAGCGAGAAGCCAGCGAAGGGGCTCGACCTGACCGGCACGCCCCACCAGGGCTTCAGCCGCTCCTACTGGTCGCTCTGCGACGATGTGAAGTTCGGTGGCGGCGGCACCAACCCCGACAATGCGAGGAAGGCCCTGGTCCCCCGCTTCGGTGCCCGCAACCGGGTCCAGATCACCCCGCCCGGCGGGGCCTACGGAGCCCGCGGCAGCCGCCTGATGGCCATGCTGGACAAGGGGCATGGCAAGGTCCAGCTCAGCCCCGAGGAGTTCCGCCTGCTCGCCACCTGGATCGACCTCAACGCCGTCTTCTACGGCACCACCGACGAAGCCGAGCAAGCCGCCCAGCTCCGCGGCGAAGACATCGCGCCGCCTGTCGTACAATAACTGGGAGCGCCGGCATCCTTGCCGGCAGAATTTGCATTTCGAATTGGGAGCCCAAAATGCGGAAGAGAAAACTGCCGGCAAGGATGCCGGCGCTCCCAGTGGCTATCCTTGCCTGTGGTGCGCGCTCGAGAAGCGCCATTGTTCGGGTGCCGCGACCAGGCCTGCCTTGACGGGGTTCTGCTCGATGTACTCGATAGCTCGCTGCAAGTGCTTCTCGTCGCGCATGAAGCGGTCGTGATACTCGCGTTGCCAAAAGGCACCGCGTCGTCCGAGCCAGCGGTTGGCCGCGCTGGCCGTATAGGACTTCCAGGAGTGGAGAATGCCTGCGAGCGGATGCTCCGGCTGGGTTTCCACCAAGGTATGGACATGGTTGGGCATGACGCACCAGGCAAGCAGCCGGTAGGAGGTGCCGTCGAAATGCAGCAGGGCATCCTCGGCCATTTGGGCAAGACGGGGATCGCGCAACCAGCACTCACCGTGGCCTTGGTCCAGCCAGGCTTGGATCCGCTGGGCGCGCTCGATCAGCCGCCGGTCTTCCGGCAAGGACGCCAACTCATCCTCCCATTGCTTGAGGCGGTCGCCAGGGAGGGAATCGGCCAGGCGGAAGGTGATGGACTGGGTCAATTCTGCCTTGTCGCGATGGGGCAGATAGCCACGGCTGTACCACTCTCGTTCACTGGGAGCGCCGGCATCCTTGCCGGCAGTCCCAGCTCTTCTCGTGTAGTCTCTCGTCTCCCGGTCCATGGTTTCCTCCCAGCATGTTGCAGGATGGGAGAATACCAATAGTCCGGAAAGCAAAGAGAGGAAATGCTGCCGGCAAGGATGCCGGCGCTCCCGGTGGAAGAAATGCTGCCGGCAAGGATGCCGGCGCTCCCGGTGGGGTTACCAGCCGAGGACGGTGGCTAGGTTGGGGATGTAGGGCTTGATCAGCTCTTTGATCGCGACGGCGTACTGGCGGATTTCCCACTGGGCGTGCTCGCTGTCGCGCAGTTCGAGGAAGCGGAGCAGGTTGTGCAGGTCCACCGTGGCCCAGAAGGTGGTCATCAGGTTCTGGGGGAGGATGCCGCGCGCCTGTTCGCGGCAGACGCCGAGGTCGATCAGTTGGTTGTAGAGGTCGATCGACGCCTGGTTGTGGGCGGCGATCAGGCCGTGGACTCGGGCCTGGTCCAGGTTCACGGGATCGATGGAGGCCTGGCGGTTGGTCTCGGCCTGTTCGCGGACCTCGGTGGGCACGTAGCATTCGAGGTCGACGCTGGTGTAGCGGCGGGAGACCTCGTTGTAGGACCAGGTGCGGTGCCGGTGCCACTGGGAACGGATGAAGAGGGGACAGTGGACGATGAAGGTGAAGGCGATGTGCTCGAGCGGGCTGGTGTGCTGGTTCTCCAGCAGGTACTTGAGCAGCACGATGTCGCGCTCGTTCATGCTGTCCCGGCGCTTGCCGAAGGAGACGCGCGCAGCGTTGACGATGGTGGTCTCGTCGCCCATATGGCTCACCAAACCAACCCAGCCCTGGCCGCCCAGGACCCGGACGTGGGCCGGAGGGGGTTCGTTCGCGTGCTGTTCCGTGGACATGCCGGTTCCCTTGGAGATATGGAATGATGGAGTGATGGAATGGGGGGACAAGAGGCGGGGTTGCGCCGCGTCACTATCCCACCGTTTGCCCGTTCCGGCAAGGGCCGGTCGGCGGGGGAAAGAAAACGGGAGGAGACCGCCAGCCTGGGCCGGTGAGCTCCTCCCGCACGCGCCGTGGCGCGGTCCGGGCCCGGCCAGCCTACTTGTCGGCCAGTTGGGGCTCGAGATAGTCGATGCAGCTCTTGAGGGTCGCGAGCTTGGGATAGTCGGCCTCGGGCACTTCCACGCCGTACTTCTTGCGCAGTTCCATGACGATGTCCAGGAAGTCCATCGAGTCCAGTTCGAGCTGGTCGCGGAGCGCTTCGTCCGGATTCAGGCCGGAGCAATCCTCGTCCGGCACGATATCCTCGATGATCTCGACAATGGCCTCGCCGATTTCTTCACGGGTCATAATGGCACTATCTCCTGCCTGGTCTGGGGTTCGCGGCTGCGGTTAGGGACGGCAACGGCTGACGATCAGCACGCAGTTGATTCCGACCATCCCGAAGGAGTTGTTCAAAATCGTGTCCACCTTGTCCACCTGCCGGGGCTGCCCGATCAGCAGCCGGGGAAGGGCGCAGTCGGGATCAAGGTCGTCCACGTTGATGGTGGGGTGGATGATGCCATCGGTGAAGGAGGGCAGGTTGCCCGCCAGTTCGAGGGCGCCAGCCGCGCCCATGCAATGGCCGATGAAGCTCTTGGTGTTGTTGACGTACACGCGCTCGATGGCATCGCCGAAAACCTGGCGCAGCGCCCGGCACTCCATCACGTCGCCAGCGGGGGTGCCGGTGGCGTGGGTGTTCACCAGATCGATGTCCTTGGGTTCGAGCCCGGCGCGGGCGATGGCCCGCAGCATGCACTCGGCCTGGCGTTCGG
This sequence comes from Victivallales bacterium, assembly GCA_003245525.1. Classification (GTDB taxonomy): domain Bacteria; phylum Verrucomicrobiota; class Lentisphaeria; order Oligosphaerales; family Lenti-02; genus Lenti-02. The sequence continues at coordinate 13,673 of QKCY01000142.1, forward strand.
GATTGGGGAGCACCATGTCGGTGGCGTCGGAGTTGTAGCAGTAGCCGGTGATCTCGCCGTAGATCTTCGCGCCGCGCGCCAGGGCGTCGCTCAGCCGCTCCAAGGTGAACAGCGTTCCGCCTTCGGAGACGACGATGCCATTGCGGGCCTTGTCGAAGGGGCGGCTGGCCTTGGTGGAATCCGCGTTGGTGGCCAGGGCGTTCTGGCTGTTGAAGGCGGCGAAGATGCCGAAGGTGTGGATGCTCTCGGAGACGCCGCCCGCGATGGCCACGTCCACCTCGCCCAGCAGCAGTTGCTGAAGGCCGTTCACACAGCCCAGGTTGCCAGCCGCGCAGGCGGCCCCGACCGTGTAGTGGGGACCGGTGATGCCGAGATTGATGGTGACCTCGCCCGCCGGGCTGTTGGCCACGGTCCGCGCGTTGTGGTGGTGCGTCCAGTACTTCACGTCGTAGTCGTACTTGGACAGCTCGTAGACCTCGTTCTCGGTCTCCACATTGCCGTGCTCGGTGAGGCCGACAAAGACGCCGACCCGGGTGGGGTCGAGGTCGGCCATGCGCAGCCCGGCATCGGCCAGCGCCTCGTTGGCGCAGTAGACCGAAATGGACCCGGCCCGGGTGCCGACCCGGATCTCCTTCCGCTTCTGGCACTTCTGCGGATCGAAGTTACAGATTCCGGCGTGGGTGTCGCCGAAGTACCGGATATGATAGGGCTGCACCCCCGACACTCCGGCCAACAGGTTGGCCCGGAATTCGGCCAGCGAGTTGCCGTTGGGGGAAGCGACACCGACCCCGGTAATGACAATCCGTTCGGATTTTGCCTTCATGAAGCGCGATCGTCCGACTGCGTGCGATTTCATCGAAAAGAGACGTAATATACGCAGATGACAGCAACTAGTGAAGCGGACCCAGTGTGAAATTCGTTTCCCTTGCCCCACTTGCCGACCAAACCGAGCCCGACGTGATCCGCCCCCAGCGCCGGGTATTGGTCCGCAAGATCGTCGGCATCGCCCTGCTGCTGGTGCTGTTCGGGGCGCTTCCCGCCGTGCTTTCGCAGTTCACCCGGCCGGATGCGAACCCCCGGAGCTACCTGCCGGGCTTTGCTCTGCTGTGCGGGATGCTGGGGCTGCATCTGCTGTTCCTGACCCGGGCGCTTTTCGTCACGCTCAACCGCCGGGCCGAGATCCGGGTCCGGGAAGAGGGATTGGCGATCTCCCTCGACGGCCAGACCCACACCCTGACCTGGCAGGAGATCCGGGTGATCCGGTTCGGCGACATCCATCTGGTGGTCCGGACCTCCGAGCGGGAGTTCGAGATCCCGTTCATTGCCCCGGAAGACCAGCGACGGCTGTACCGGCTCCATTACCGCCACACGGGGCTCACGCCGGACGAGGGCCGTTTTCTGGCGGTGGCGCCGACGATCCGGCAAGGCGGAGGAAGTGCTCGGTGAGCCGTTCGAGAGCGCCGAGGTCGAACTCCTCGACGGCGGCCACCAGCGCATCGGCGAGAGCGGCCAGAACCGGTGCCTGATGGAGCTCGGCGAACACCCGGAGCTCGGCGGCCAGTTCGCGGGACTCGGGGGGATCGAGCGCCTCGCCCAATCCGGCAAACCGGTCCCGGAACCGGGCGGCGGCGGCGGCGGCCACCGCCGGTGGCAGGGGCTCGGCCAGCAACAGTCCCTCCGGCTGAGGCTCCTTTCGCAGGTACTGCGATAGCACCCGCGCCAGATTGGCCAGCGACAGGGGCTTGACCAGCACCTCCGCGAAAACGTCGGTCTGGTACTCCTTGCTGGGTTCGAGGGAGCCGGTGAAAGCGACCACTGGCAAGCGCCGGTTCCCAGCCAGTTCATGGAGCTGCCGGGCCACCTCGTCACCGGGCAGGTCGGGCATCCGCAGATCCACGAGGGCCAGATCGGGCAAGGCTTCGCGGGCCTGGGCCAAGGCCTCCTTGCCCGAGGTGGCACAGACGGGGGTCAGGCCCATCCGCGCCAGGGCCGAGGCGGTAACGGCCAGACTGCTGGCCGCGTCGTCCGCGACCAGGACCGAGGCCCCGGGGAACTGGGGCAGTTCGGTCAGGCGGTGTTCCCAGGACCGGTCCGGCGGCAGGTCGGCAGCCAGCAGTCCCTGGATGTCGACGGTGAACACGCTGCCGCGGCCCGGGGTGCTCCGCAGGCGCAACTTTCCCCCCATCAGTTCCACCAGCCGCCGGGAGAGGGCCAGGCCGAGTCCGCTCCCCGTGAAGCGTCGGGCATCGCCCTCGCGGGCCTGCTCGAAGAAGCCGAACACGCGCTTCTGGTCCGCCGGCGCGATCCCGATGCCCGTGTCGGCTACGCTGATTAGGAGCCGATGACGCTTGCTGCCGTCCGGCCTGACTTCGGCCACTAGGTTGATGCTTCCCTGGTCGGTGAACTTCGCGGCGTTGCCGAGCAGGTTCAGCAGCACTTGGCGCAGCCGTTCCGAATCCATCAGGAGGGGGCCCGGCGCCCCCACCACCCGGGTCGCGAAGTGCAGCCCCTTGGCTTCGGCGCGACGGGCAAAGATCACCTGCATCTCGTCCACCAGATCCTGGATGCGGCCGGGTTTGGGCTGGATGACGATCTTCCCCGCCTCCAGCCGGGAGAGGTCCAGGACGTCGTTGAGCAGGGCCAGCAAGGCCCCGGCCGCGACTCGGATGGAGTGGATGGAATTGGCCTCCTGCTCGGGCAGGGGCTCCAGTTCCAGCAACTCGCTGTACCCCATGATGACGTTCAGCGGGGTGCGCACCTCGTGGCTCATGGTGGCGAGGAAGGCACTCTTGGCCCGGCTGGCGGCCTCGGCGTCCTCCCGCGCGGCGACCAGGTCCTGCTCGTAGCGCTCGCGCTCGATCTCCGCCCCGGCCGACGTGCCGAAGACGCCCAGGATGCGCAGGAGCAGTTCCGGCTCGGCCGGAGGAACGGCGAACCCGGCTCCCAGCAGCGCCATGGCTTCGCCGGTCGAATCCAGCAGGGGGATGGCGAGGTACCCAGGCCAGTCCTCGGTACCGACCGCGCCCCCGGCCGGCCCCACGAAGGGGTGCCCGGACCGCAGGCTGGCATGCTCGGCCTTGGCCAGGGACCATTCGGCGTCGGGCAGGATTTCCCCCCGCGACCACCAGGCCAGGCTCCGGACCCGGCGCCCCGGACCGGGCAGGATGCGCCCGACGGCGCAGGCCTCGGCGCCCAGCAACTCGGGAATACGGCTGGTGAGGCGGCGGTAGAAGTCGGGCCCGGTGAGCCGGGACAGATGGGAGACCTCGCGCAACGCCTCGTTCAGGCGCTCCTGATCGGTGACATCGATGTGCAGGCCGTAGCGGCGGGTCAGCCGGCCTTGCTCGTCGAAGTCCTGGTAGACCACGGTCTGCAGGTGTTTCACCTTGCCATGGACCACGACGCGGGCCGTGAGCCGCAGCACGTGGCGACGCTCGGCCACGCTGGCGTTCAGCTCTTCCAGATAGGCATCGGCGTCCGCCTTGTGCAGGTAGTCGCGGATCTGCTCCGGCGTGATGGAGCTGACGTCGCTCTCCAGCATCTGCTGGAGATGGGCTCCGCCCGAATAGCGGTTGGTGCCCGGATCGTATTCCCAGAAGGCCAGCCGGGCGACTTGCCAGATGTGGTCCAGGCGCCGTTCGTTCTCCTTCCGCTCGCTGATGTCGCGGGCGAAGGCGCACTTGAGCTGGCGACGGGTACTGGTCAGATGGACCAAGTTCACCTCGACGGGGTACTCGCTGCCGTCGGCCTGGAGATGCACGGTATCGACCAGCAGCGTCTCGTGCTCGTCGATACGGTCCCACACGTCCCGCCACCAGGCGGCATCGATGGCCGGGTTCACGTCGAAGATCGTGTGGCTGGTCAGTTCCTCGTCGGTGAAGCCATAGCGCTCCATGGCGGTCCGGTTGGCATAGACGAAGCGCCCCTCGCTGTCGAGGAAATACACCTCGTCCGCGGAATGGTTGACCATGAACTGGATCTCTTCGAGCTGTTCGCGGGTGGCCAGCTCGTCGGCGGTGTTGCGGGCCATGGCCAGCACCAGTTCCTGGCTGCCGTCGTGGAACAGGTTGATGCTGACCTGCACGGGGTAGCGGCTGCCGTCGGCCCGCCGGTGCGTGGACTGGGTCTGCATCCCCCGGCCCGCACGGAGTTCCACGAGGATGTCGTCGAGCGGGAGTTCCGCCAGATCCGGATGGATCTCGGTCACCGCGTGCCCGACCAGATCCTCCGGGGTGTAGCCGGTCTCCCGGCAGACCGCCTGGTTGACGTAGACGATCCTGCCCTCGGGGCCGATGAGCCACACCTCCTGGCTGGCCTGGGCGAGGGCGAACTTCGCCCGTTCCAGGTCGCGGAGGGCGATCTTGCGGGCGCTGATGTCCTGGCAGACGACCAGCAGCGCCAGGGGCCGTCCGTCGTCGTTCCGCTCGGTGATCTGGCCCACGCAGGCGAACCAGCGGTTGTCGTCATTGGGCAAGCGGTAGCGGAACTCGCAGGAGATGCGGTCGGTATCGCCCGCCAGGTGCTGGGCCACGCTGGCCCGGAACCGCTCGGCGTCCTCGGGGGAGAGCCGGGCGAAGAAACTGGCGATGGGATGGCGGGAGCCGCTCCCCTCGCCGGGTAGCTCCAGCAGGCCCACTAGGCCCCGGTCCGGCACCCACACCTCGCTGTCCAGCAGCCAGAGGTAGGAGCCGGTGCGGGTCAGTTGCGCGCTCATGCTCAACCAGCGTTCGCGCGAACGCACCTCCCGTTCGGCCTGGATTCGGGCCGAGACGTCGCGCACGACCATCTGCACGACGGGCGCCCCGCGCACCACCAGACTGGAGAGGCGCAGGCTGCCCTCGAACATGGTGCCGTCCAGGCGGCGGCACAACCATTCGGGGGGCAGCGAATCGGGCGACGCGCCCGCGACCAGGGTCCGCAGCTTCTCTTCGGAGGAGAGCCCATCCGGTTGGGCTGGCGGGGCCAACTCCCAGGCGGGCAGACCGCAGAGATGCTGTTCGTCGCTGGCGCGGAAGAGATCCAGCGCCCGGCGGTTGCAGGCGGTACACTGCAGGTTCCGGTCGAGCAGGAGAATGGCGTCGTTGCTGTACTCGAACAGAGCCCGGTAACGGCTCTCGCTCTCGCGCAGGGCCAGTTCGGTCTGCTTCTGGTCGGTGATGTCCTGGGAGATGCCGAGGTAAGCGGGGCGGCCCTGATAGACGATGGGACGCGCGTAGATCGACACCCAGAAGATGTGTCCGCGCCGGGTGACCATGCGCAGGGCATAGTGTTCGCTGCGGCCCTGCTCCCGCTCCCGCAGGTGCGGTTCGAGGACCCGGTAGGTGGCAGGTTGGAAGAGCTCCTTCGGGGACCGTCCCAGCGCCTGCTCGCGAGTGAAGCGGGTCATGCGGCACCATGCATCGTTCACGTAGACGTGGACACCGTCCTGGAGAATGTGCGTGGCATAGACGGTGTTGCCGGCCACGTCCCGGAAAAGGGCTTCGCTCTCGCGGGCGGCCAGCTCCGCCGCGCGGAACCGGGTCATGTCCCAGCGCACGCCGACAACCCGGAACGCGCCGCCCTCCCGGCGATCCGGCAGCCGCCGGGCCAAGGCCTGGAACCACTGCACCCGGTCGCCCTGGACAAAGCGGTACTGCATACTGACGGTGGTGGGCATCGGCCCTTCCATCAGGTTACGCCAAGCAGTGTGGATGTTCTCCCGGTCCTCGGGATGCACGCGCTCCATGTACCAGGACGCCAGATCGGTCCGGGAAGCGGCGGATGGCGGCAGGCCAACCTGGCGGCACCAACGATCCGACACCTCCAGCCGCTGCGTGGCCCCGTCCCATTCCCAGACCGCGAAGTCGGCCATCTCGGCCGCCATTTCGAGCCGTTCCAGGGACTCCCCGAGTTTGCGGCGCGTTTCGAGCTGGTCGGTGGCATCGCTGACCAGGCCGACGAACTGCCCGTCCGGGGTCCGGTAGGCCTTGGCCTCCAGCCAGCGCCCGGTGGTGGTGGCATACTCGATGAACTGCACCGGCGCATCGCTAGCGGTCACCTCCGCCGCCCAGCGCAGCCACTTGGCCGCGACCCGGTCCCCGAACAGACTGCGGAAGCTCTTGCCCAGGAACTGCTCGGCCGCCATGTGCATGATCCGGCAGTAGGCGTCGTTGACCTCCCGGTAGACCACGTCCACGAGCTTGCCGTCCTCGACGACCGGTTCCAGCCGGACGACCCCGAGGGTCAGTTCGCCGAGCAGGTCGCGGTACCGGGTCTCCCGCTGGCGCTGCTCGGTCACATCCATGAAGAGGACCGTGAAGAGGCGGGGTGCCGGACGGTGGGCCAGCAGATGGAACCAGCGCCCCAGGGCGGGGGAGTATTCCTCCAGTTCCACCTCCTTCCCCGTCAACGCGACTTCGCCGTAAATGCGGAACCACTTCGCGTCGATGTCCGGCTTCACTTCCCGCACCGTCCGGCCCAGCACCTGCTCGCGGGTCCAGCCAGTCTGGCGCTCGAAGGCGGCGTTCACCGCCAGGAAGCGGTAGTCGACCGGGGCACCGTCGGCATCGGTGACGATCTCGTGCAGCGCATAGGCGCTGGTCAACTCGTCCAGCAGGTGCAGGCGCCACCGCTCCTCGTTCCGGACCAGGAAGCGGGCGGCGGTGCTGCCCAGCAGGCGGAGCCAGCGCTCGACGGCCTCCCGGTCCAGCACCGGCAACTGGCGCAAGGCGTGCAGATAGGCGTCCTCGTCGTAGCCGAACCGCCCTGCCTGGGCCAGGAACCGGGCCTCGTCCAGCGGCTCCAGCAGGAACTGCCCGGTGGTGAGAATCCCCACCACCTGGCCAGCCTGGCGCAGGGGAAAAGCGGCCTGGGCCAGGCCCAAGGGGCAATCCTGCCAAACGCACTGTCCCTCGGCCTCGGGCTGGCTGGCCTGGGCGAAGAGCTCCTGGTTGCTGGCGAGGCAGACCGCGCGGGATGCCGTCGCCGCGCAGTGGAACTCCCGGCAGACTCCGGGACCATGGGCGGCAATCAGGGGACGCCCGTCGGCGGCCAGGAGGCCGAAGGGCAGCCCCGAGCCCGCCGCAAAGTCGTGCAGCAGGCCTGCCAACTCCTCCACATCGAGGAGTTCCCGCAGATGTCCGTCTCCGCTCATCGGCTCGCTGCCCTATCTCCAGTCAGAAATGCAATCAGGGAGTGCCATCGGTGCCCAGCCCGAAGACCCGGTCCAGACCCGGATCGGCCGCCGCCCCCAGCTTGCGCGCCTGCAAGTACCAGGTCTTGGCTTCCTCGATCCGGGGCGGCTGGCGGGTGGCCAGCAGCACGGCCAGGTTGAAGGCGTTCTCCGCGTCCTTCGGATTCAGTTCGTTGGTGCGGCGGAACTGCACCTCCGCCACATCGTACCAGCCCAGGGTGCTGCACGCGATGCCGAGGCACCGGTGGGCATTGGCATTGTCCGGCTCCAGGGCCACGGCCCGGCTGAGCATCGAGACGGCCAGGTCGGGCTCGGACTGGCGGACCAGGGCGAAGCCGAGAGGCAGGAGCACGTCCGGGTTGTCGGGATCCAGCCGGAAGGCCCGCTTGAGGAAGCGAATGGCCTCCTGGTCGTCGCCCACTTCGGCAGCGATGAGCCCGAGCCGCTGGGTAGCCAGGCGGTTGTCCGGCTCGTTCTCCAGCGCCTTGCCGTAGTTCCAGCGGGCCGCCTCCACATTGCCCGCCTTCTCGGCGGCCACGCCCTGGCGCAGGTAGCCCCGGACCAGCAACTGCTTCTCCCGCTCGCGCCGTTCCCGTTCCGCCGCCTCGGGGAAGGTGGCGCCGGGGAAGGCGGCGGGATGGTCGGCCATGGGCGGCAGGGCGCTCGGGGCGCTCTCCGCGGGGGGAGTGGGTTGGGGAGCGGGCACATCCTGCCCCTTGCTGAGCAGTTCCTCCAGGGTGCGCCGCCGCTGGGACTCCTTCTCCAACTGCACGGTCAGGCGGCGGATCTGCTCCCGGAAGAGGTCGTTCGCTGCCGTGGGGGTCGCCTGCTTGGCAAGGAGATCGCGGGTCCGGGTCAGTTCCGTCTGGGCCGTCGCCAACTGGGAGCGCAGCTCGTCCGCCGTGCCCTGGACCCGGTCGCGTTCGTTCTGGGCCCGCTGGAGTTCGCTCTTGGTGGCGGCCAGTTGCTTGTCCACATCGTCCAGGCTGTCGGCCAGCCCGGTGGTGACCTGGGTCTTGGCGACGAGGACCTTCTCGTCCTCCTTGAGTCGCTCGATCTGCCGGTCGCGGGCGGCGATGTCTTTGGCCAGCGCCCCCTTTTCCTGCTCCAGCTTGGCGATGGCCCTCTCCTGGTCGCGCAGCAGGCCCAACTGCTCGCCCGTCTTCGCCCTCAGCCGTTCGCTCTCGCCCTGGAGGGTCTCGACCAGCTTGGTGGCCTCCTTGAGCCGCTCGGAATTCGCCTGGGCATCGACCTGGTTCCGGCTGCGTTGCTGGGCCGCCAGTTGCTCGTCGAGGGCGACCGCGCGCTTTTCCGCCTGGTCGAGGCGGCTACGCAACCGGGCCACCTCCAGGGTGCTGGCCTTCGCCTCCTCGCCGCTCTTCGCGGCCACCTTCTGGGCCTCCGCAAACTGCTTGCGCAGGTCGTTCAGATCCTGCTGGGCGGCGTCGAGCCGCTGTTCGCGCGCCTTGAGCTGCTCGCCGAGGGAGGCCATCTCCTTGGCCCGCTCTTCGCCGCTGGCCAGCAGCCGCTTCTGGTTGGCCACCACGTCCTCGGTCGCCTTGAGCTGGCGCTGGGCCTCGGCCAGGCGCGCCTCGGTCGCTTCGCCGTCGGCCTGGGCGGCAGCCAGTTTGTCCTGCACCGCCTTCAGGGAGGTCGCCTGGTCGCCAGCCTGCTGCACGGCAGCCTCGAGGGCGGTCTGTTTCTGCTTGGCCTGGGTCAATTCCTGCGTCGCTTTGGCCAGGGAGGCAGTCAGTTCCTCTTCCCGGCGCACGGCAACGGCCAGTTGGTCGGCGAGCTCGGGTTTGGCCTTGGCCTGTTCGATCCGGGTGGCCAGCTCCCGCACTTGGCCGGCCAGTTGGTCGCGTTCGGCTTGGAGCTTCTTGATCTCGGTCCCGGCGGTAGTGGCGGAGGCCGTGGCTGCCACCAGTTGCTTGCGGTCCTCGTCCCACTGGGCGGCCGCGCGCTGGTAATCGGCGGTGCGCTCGTCCTGTTCCTTCTTGGCCTTGGCCAACTGGGCCGTCAGCTCGTTTGCCTGGGTCGCCAGCACCACCTTGGCGGCACGCTCGGTGGCCAAGTCGGCCTGCAGACCGTCGGCCGTCTGCTTGGCGGCCTGTTCCTTTGCCGCCAAAGTCGTGCGCAATTGCGCCAGATCCTGTTCGAGCCCGGCAGCCGCAGCCACCGACTTCTCCACATCGGCGCGCAGGCCGTCGGCCTGGGCCACGGCGGCGGCCTTGGCGGCGGCCAGCTCCCGCACCTGCCCCTGGAGATCGGCAGCCTGCGCATTCTGCTTCACGGATTCGTCGCGGTAGCCGCGCAGTTGCTCGTTTTCCTGGCGCATGGCGTCCAGCCGGGCGGCGAGGGCCTGCGCTTCGGCGGCCTGGTTCCTGGCTTCGGCCTCGGCCTGTTCCTTGGCCGCCTTGGCGGTCTGCGCTTCGCCTTGGACCTTGGCCAAGGCGTCGGCGCTGGCGGCAGCCTGCTGTTCGGCGACCAGAGTCCGGTCGCGCAACTGCCCCACATACTCGACGGCCTTCTCGCGGGCGTCGAGGGCCTCCTGCAAGCGCTTCTTGACGTTCTCCCACGCCTTCTTGTAGGTCTCGTAGCCCTTCTCGAACTCCGCCTTGCTGGCCTTCACCTGGTCCAACTCGACCTGGAGCCGGTCGGCCAGGGCCTTGAGCCCCCCCTTCTCCTTCAGGGCCTTCACCTCTTCGGCCAGGCGGGTGTTGTCGGCGGTCAACGCCGCCACCTGGTCCTGGAGCGTCTTGCGTTCCTTGACCAGATCGCGGATATCGGTGTCGCGCCCGACCGTCTGCGCCGCTTCGCGCCGCGCCCGCTCCAGGGCTTCCTTGGTCTGGGCCAGTTCGGCGGTGAGCTGCTGGTTCGTATCCGCCAGTTCGTGGATTTTCGCCACCTGGGCCCGCACGACCCCTTCCAGGTCGGCCTTCGGCATGGCGGCGGTCTCCTCGCCCACCCGGCCCTGGAGCCCGGCAATGCGCTGTTCGCAGAAGCTGATCCGGTAGGTGAGAAGCGAGGGATTCCAGGCCGGGTACTTCCGCTGGACCTCGCGGAAGACGTCCAGCGCGCCCCGGTAGAGTTCGAGGGCGACACCCACCTTGCCCGCCTCCTCGGCCTTGCCCGCCTCCTCCAGTTTGACGAATCCCCCCATCCATTCCTCGCGTGCCTGGGGGGCACCAGCGTGCAACGCGGGCAGCACGCCCGCCAGCAGCGCCACGATGAGTAACCAGCGCATTGCAGCCATCCTAGGGTCTCGCATGTTGGGCTCCGCCAACCGGTGACGATCTTCCCCCGACAGCGAAGAAGCCGACACGCGAGAGCGTTGCCGGCTTCCTCTCCAAGACAGGCTGGTTGGCAGAACTGGGATTAGCGTTCCTTGAAGTGCTTGTCGAGGCCCAGATCCGGCTTCGCCCCGAGCGCAAGCGCCTTCTTGTACCATTCATGGGCTTCGTCGTCGCGCGGCTCGTCCAGCGTGGCCAGCAGAACCGCCAGGTTGAAAGCGGTATCGGCATTCTTCGGATCCAGCTTGAAGGCTTCCTTCAACTGCGTCTCGGAGGCGACCGGCCAGCCCAGCGAGCGGCAGGCGATGCCGGCCAGATGGCGGAACTCGGCCTTCTTGGGATCCAGCTTGGCCCCCTGCAGGAGACTGCCGAGGGCATCGAACATCTTGTCCTGGCGGAGCTGCACGTAGCCGAGACGCAGGAGCACCTCCGCGTTGGTGGGGTCGAGGTCATAGGCCTTCACCAGCATGCGTTCGGCTTCGGCGTCGTTGCCGAGTTCGCTGTCGGCCAGGATGAGCCCGATATGGGCGGTGGCCTGCACATTCTCCGGGTCGGCCTCCAGCACCTTGCGGAGGTTCCAGAGGGCATCGTCGGCCTTGCCGGCCTTCTTGGCGGCGGCCGCGTCGGTCAGGTACTTGTGCAGTTGTTCTTCGCGGGTGCGCTTGGCCAGCGCCGCCTCGCGTTCGGCCTCGATCTGCTGGTTGCGCTCGCTGATGAGGCGCTTCTCGGCCTCGCTACGGGCCAGCAGTTCCTGCTGCACCTGGGCCAGCCGGTCCTGGGCCTTCTTGAGCTCGGCGGTCGCGGTGTGCGCCTGGGTGGCCAGCTTGTCGATCTCGTAGGCGTCGGTCTGCTCGATCAGGGTTTCCAGCTTCTTCAGCTTGCCGTCGCGCTCGGCCACGTCGGCGTTGGCCTTGGCCAGGGCGGTGGCATGGTCGGCCGCAAGCTGGGTGGCCTGGGCCAGTTGGGCGTCGAGCGTCTGCTTGGAGACCGTGAGCGCGGCGATCTGGGTGGCCTTGTCGGCATCGCTGGTGCGCAGGTCGCTGGCCGCCTTGGCCAGGGCATCGAACTTGGCAACCAGAGCCTGGTGTTCGGCCTGGCTGGAAGCGAGCGCGGCACTCGCCGTCTCGGCACTCGATTTCGCATCGCCGAGCGTCTTCACCTGGCCCTTCAGGCTAGCGGCCTCGTCCCGGGCGGCAACCAGCTCGCCCTGCAGCTTGGCAAGGTCCTTCTTGAGGTCCCCCGCCTCGCTGGCCGCCTTCTCGGCGTCCTTGGTCTTCTGGGCGAGAGTCTTCTTCAGATCCCGGGCTTCGGCGGCTTCGCTTTCCGCCGCGGAGAGCTTGTCCTGCAACTTGGCGAGCTCGTCGGCGGCGCTCTTCTCGAGACCGGCCTTGCTGGCCGCCAAGGCCTGTTCCTTGTCGGCAGCGGCCGCCGCCAGCGCCTTCGCCATCTCGGCTTTGAGGTCGGCCACGGCCCCGTCCTTCTCGGCCTTGGCCGCCGTCACTGCCTGTTCCATCTCCGCCTTGACAGCGGCGAGGGCCTGTTGGTTCTCGGCCTTGAGGGCCGCCAGGGCTTCCTGCTGCTCGGCCTTGGCGGCCGTCTGGGCCTGGGTCAGCTCGGCCACCTGGGTCGCCAGCGCGGTCTTCTCGGCCGTCAGGCTCTCGTTGGTCTGCCGCAGGCTGGCGGCTTCGGCCTGGGCGGTCGCCAGGCCGGCAGTCTGGGAGCGCAGGGTGTCGAGGTCCTGCTGGGCGGCCTTCAGGTCGGCTTTCAGCTTCTCCTGGACGGCCTCGGCCGAGGCACGCTGCTTGCGCAGGTGGGTGACGGTGCTGATCAGATCGGGGCGGGACATCTTCTCCGCATCCACCTCCACGGCGAGGCGCAGTTCGCGGACCTTGCCGGTGGTGTAGTCGATGCGGTAGTTCACCACTTCGGGCTTCCAGGTGGGATAGCGGACCTGGACCTCCTGGAAGGCGGCCAGGGCCTCCTCGTAGAGCTCCAGGGCGAAGAGCAACTTCTTCCCCTGGGCCGCCTGGGCGGCGGATTCGAGCTTCAGATAGCCTCCCATCCACGTCTGGCGCGCCTTGTCTTCCTCGCGCTTGCTCAACTGCTCGGCAGTGAATCCACTGCTGGCCAGAACCAGCGCCAGAATCAGGGCCCGTCGCACCATAGCGGTCATAAGGTTGGCTCCTCTGAAATCAGGGATTGCACGCCATTCTTGGACATGCTTGTCTTCAAGGCTTATGGTTCCGCTCGCCCCGAAGCGAATTTCGTACCCGTCAACTTCGACAAGGTTGGGGGTAAGAGTAACGTGGTTTCCGCGTTATGCAAGAACCGGAAGGCGGGGCATCCCAGGCAAGCGAGGCGAAGGCAAACAACCATGACCGAAGCGGAAATCCTCCAGGTTCTCAGCGATACCGGCGCTCTACTCGAAGGGCACTTCCTGCTGCGCAGCGGGCTGCACAGCAACCGCTACTTCCAGGCGGCCCTGGTGCTGCAGCATACTCTGGCCGCCGCCCGGCTGTGCGGCGCGCTGGCCGACCAGTTCCGGGGGCAGGGGGTCGAGACCGTCATCTCCCCCGCCATCGGCGGCATCGTCGTCGGGCAGGAGGTGGGCCGCCATCTGGGCGTGCGCGCCATCTTCGCCGAGAAGGATGACGCCTCCAACCTGCTGCTCCGCCGGGGCTTCTCGCTGAAGCCCGGCGAGAAGGTGCTGGTGGCCGAGGACGTGGTCACCAAGGGTGGCCGGGTCCAGCAGACCGTGGACCTGGTGCGCGCCACCGGGGCCGAGGTGGTAGGGGTCGCCGTGATGGTGGACCGCAGCGGCGGCACGGTGGATTTCGGCGTGCCCATGCGGAGCCTGCTCCGGCTCGACCTCGCCACCTATGCGCCCGAGGAATGCCCCATGTGCCGCCAGGGCCTGCCCATCGACAAGCCCGGCTCCAAGTAGGCGAACTGCCGACGGCCCTTGGCCGCCCCATCCCCCCGTGGAGATCGTATACTTCTCATGATTGGCTGGATAATGAAAAAGATCTTCGGCACCCGCAACGCGCGGGTGCTGAAGAGCATGACGCCCTTGGTCGAGCGGATCAACGAACTCGCCGAGAGCTACAAGTCCCTCACCGACGAGCAACTGTGCGCCCACACCGATGCGTTCCGCGCGCGCCTGCAAAACGGCGAGACCACCGACGACATCATGTGCGAGGCCTACGCCACCGTGAAGGACGCCTGCCGGCGGCTCTGCGGGCGCTCGGCGGAGGTGACCGGGCACACGCTGGTCTGGGACATGGTGCCCTTCGACGTGCAGCTCGTGGGCGGCATCGCCCTGCACCGGGGCTGCATCGCGGAAATGGCCACCGGCGAAGGCAAGACCCTCGTCGCCACCATGCCGCTCTACCTGAACGCCCTCACCGGCAAGAACTGCCAGCTCGTCACGGTCAACGACTACCTCGCCCGCCGCGACTCCGAGTGGATGGGCACGGTCTTCCGCTTCCTCGGCCTCACCGTCGGCTGCATCCAGAACGAGATGCGCCCGGCCGAGCGCCGCGAGCAGTATGCCCGCGACATCACCTACGGCACCAATAGCGAGTTCGGCTTCGACTACCTGCGCGACATGGGCATGGCCATGTCCCCGGAGGAGATGGTCCAGCGCGACTACTTCTTCGCGATCATCGACGAAATCGACAGCATCCTGATCGACGAGGCCCGGACGCCGCTGATCATCTCCGGCCCCGCCTCGGTCTCCACCCACCGCTACGACCAGCTCAAGCCGCTGGTGGCCGAGCTCTTCCGCAAGCAGTCCATGCTCTCCAACCGGCTCGCCAACGAGGCCAAGGCCACGCTGGAGGACGGCACCGCGAGCGAGGCGGCCCGGGAGGAGGCCTACCTCAACCTGGTCAAGGTCAAGATGACCATGCCCAAGCACCGGGCACTGATGCGCCTGCTTGAGGAACCCGCCGCCCGGCGCGGCATCGAGCGCAAGGAGGCGGAGATCCATAGCGACAACAACCGCGGCTTGCTCCAGCAGGTCAAGGAAACTGTCTACTTCTCCATGGACGAGCGCAGCAACGAGGCCGACCTGAGCGAGATGGGCCGGAAGTTCCTGCGCCCCGACGATCCCGACGCCTTCGTCATCCCCGACCTCGCCACCCTGTTCTCCGAGATCGACAGCGACGAGGCCCTGGACGATGCCGGGCGGCTCGAGCGCCGGACCCAGGTCCAGGCCCAGTTCGAAACCCAGAACGAGTCCATCCACAACATCTCCCAGCTCCTCCGCGCCTACTGCCTGTTCGAGAAGGACGTCCACTACGTCGTCCAGGACAACAAGGTCATCATCGTCGACGAGTTCACCGGCCGCCCCATGCCCGGCCGCCGCTTCAGCGAGGGCCTGCACCAGGCCCTGGAAGCGAAGGAGGATGTGACCATCGAGCGGGAGACCCAGACCCTCGCCACGATCACCATCCAGAACTACTTCCGCATGTACGAGAAGCTGGCGGGCATGACCGGTACGGCGGAGACCGAGGCCACCGAGTTCAAGGAGATCTACAAGCTCGACGTGCTCGTGGTCCCCACCAACCGCCCCTGCCGCCGGGTCGATGCCGACGACCGGGTCTACAAGACCACCCGCGAGAAGTACAACGCCATCATCGAGGAAGTGGCCGAGTGCAACCGCCACGGCCAGCCGGTCCTGGTCGGCACCGTCTCCGTGGATGTGTCCGAAATCCTCAGCCGGATGCTCCAGCGCCGGAACATCCCGCACAGCGTGTTGAACGCCAAGCAGCACCAGCGCGAGGCCGAGATCGTCGCCCGGGCCGGTCAGCCCGGTGCAGTGACCATCGCCACCAACATGGCGGGACGCGGTACGGACATCAAGCTCGGCCCGGGGGTCGTCTACACCGACCGCAAGCTGATCGAGAACAAGGGCAAGAGTCTGCAGTCCGCCCTCACCGAGCAGGACCTCCAACTGCTCTCCCTGCCCGAGAAGCCCGCTGCGGGCACCACCTTCGGCCAGTTGCTGGCCGAACACCCCTGCGGCCTGCACGTGATCGGCAGCGCCCGTCACGACGCCCGCCGCATCGACCGCCAGTTGCGCGGCCGCTGCGCCCGCCAGGGCGATCCCGGCTCCTCCCGCTTCTACGTCTCCCTCGAAGACAACCTCATGCGCCTGTTCGGCTCCGACCGGATCACCGGCTTCATGGAGAAGTGGGTGGGCCTGGAGGAGGGCGAGGACCTCTCCCACCGCTGGCTGAACCGCTCTATCGAGCAGGCCCAGCGCCGGGTCGAGCAGCAGCACTTCGCCATCCGCAAGCGGACTCTCCAGTACGACGACGTGATGAACAACCAGCGGACCGAGATCTACCGTCTGCGGCGGCAGATCCTCACCTGCGAGAATCCGCGCGAGATGGTCTTCGACTTCGTCTTCACCGCCATTGCCGACCGCGTGGAGAACGCCTTCGAGCAGGCCGGCCGGCGCGAACGCCCGGACTTCGCGGCCCTGCGCGAATGGCTGACCCGCACCTTCCCCATCGGCTTCGCGCCCGCCATCTTCGACGAGGCCGATCCGCAGGCCCTCTCGGAAGCCCTCGTGGCCGAAGTGGACCGCGCCTACGCCACCATGAAGGAGGCCCACGAACAGGCGACGGTACTGCGCGAACTCGAACGCCTGGTCATGCTCCAGACCCTCGACAAGCTCTACCAGGAGCATCTCTACGGCATGGACGACCTGCGCCAGGGCGTGCAGTTGCGCACCTACGGCCAGCGCGATCCCCTGGTGGAGTACAAGCAGGAGGCCTACGGGCTCTTTGCCGAGTTGATGGAGACGATCAAGGAGGACATCTGCAACAGCGTCTTCCGGGTCCACACCGTGGCCACCTACGAGAGCATGTTCCCGCCCCAGCACCAGCGCACCGAACACACCCAACTGGAGCAGTTCGGCGGGCTGGCCGAAGGCGAGGCCCCGGACGGCCATCTCCAGGGCGTGACCATCCGCCGCCATGAGGCCAAGGTGGGGCGCAACGACCCCTGTCCCTGCGGCAGTGGCCAGAAGTACAAGAAGTGCTGCGGTCGCTTCGGCTGACCCTCGCATCCGGCCTCCCGGTTCCCCCTCCCCGAAGCCCCCGAGGTTGACAGGAGGGCTACCGGGAGGATGGTACCGGTTCCCGATTCTTGCCGCGTAGGGTGCCTACCCCGTCCGGCCCTGCATCCAAGGAGCGTTTGATGCGTAGTGTTCTCGTCCTCGGTCTGCTTCTCCCGCTCGGCCTGCTGGCTGCTGACTGGACCCCCCTCTTCGACGGGAAGACCCTGGCGGGCTGGACGCGGGCCGCATACTGCAACGGCGAGGCCGATTACACCGTCGAGGACGGCTGCATCGTCGGCACCACCAAGGTCAAGACGCCCAACAGCTTCCTCTGCGCGGACCGGCAGTACGCCAACTTCATCCTCGAACTGGAGTTCAAAGTGCCCCAGGGGATGAACTCGGGCGTGCAGATCCGCAGCATCTGCGATCCGGCGGTCAAGGACGGGCGCGTCCACGGCTACCAGATCGAGATCGATCCCTCGGCCCGCGCCTGGACCGGCGGCATCTACGACGAAGCTCGCCGGGGCTGGCTCTACAACCTCACCAAGATCGCCGACAAGCAGGCGGCCGAGGCCGCCAAGAACGCCTTCAAGGCGGACGACTGGAACCAGTTCCGCATCGAGGCCATCGGCGACCGCATCCGCACGTGGGTCAACGGCGTCCCGGTGGCGGATCTGACCGACGGAATGACCCGCAAGGGGGTCATTGCCCTCCAGGTCCATGCCACCGGCGATCCCAACCCCATGCAGATCCGTTGGCGCAATATCCG